>JBARMQ010000251.1:0-1639 GCA_049802535.1 Bryobacteraceae bacterium
ATCCAGCGTTGCCTGCAAGACCGCTTGATAAGGCTTTCTTTCAATCTGTTTCACCGTGCCGCGGATTGTTTTATCGTAGACTCGCAGATCCGTATGCGCCTGCTGGATGATGAAAGTCTGTCCCCAAAACTTCTTGCGAATGGCCAAAGGGGGTGGGACGTTGAGAACTATTGGATAGTGAACACGGTAAGCTTGATCGCCAATCAACGCGGGCTCGCCGTCGGCACAGATCCTATAGTGACCCCTGATGTGCTCACGGTAATTTGTGCGGTATTCATAGTCAGCGGTGTACGACTTGTCGCCGATACGGATTTGCGTGATGCGCTCGCGTTGAACGATCGGAGCTAATTCGATACATCCAATTTCAGTACCGTCGCGAAGCAGTCTGTAATTTCGTCCTCTCTCCTCGGGATAGGCCTCGTCCGGTCCGCTTGACTCCGCAATGAACATGAGATCCTTTCGTGTCTCACGCGTGGGCGAGGCTCGCGACGTACTCCTCAGGGCAGCCAAAGCCTTCCACCTCCACTCCGAGGCGGCGCAACGCATCGATGGCAAGCATTCGCCGGTAGAAATTGAAAGCAATGACATGAGCGAACGTACCGCCGAAGGTAAAGGTCTCCGGGGGCTCGCACAGCGCATCGACGAAGGTGTCCTCCCAGGCACTTCGATTGCGTACATCTGTGAGTACACTGTGGAACGCTGCATCCGCTTTCTCCATGCGCGCCAGCATGGCGGACGACGTTCGATGTTCCGGGGGCGCATCTTCCATCGGGGGCATGCTGCCGCGGGTAAGCGCTGCAGCCCAAACTTCCTTGGTTAGCACCATCCGGTCCAAAAGCTGGCGTAGACTCTGATCCGGGCCATCCCATGGAAAGACCTTTACCTGGTTTTTCAAAGGGCGATCCAACTGTTCATCGTTTAGCGTGTTCGCCAGATTAAGAAGACGTCGCGTGTGCCAGGATTCCTGGCCAGAGAAGATATCAAAGAGATCCATAGATGGACTGACTCCGTTCTTGTCATTCCTGCCGGAATGGTGATGAATTCCGTTGCTGCTGTGAAGGTGAGTGTGCGTCGCCCCGATGCGGCGATAGAGGCTGGGTGAAACGCCAAAGGCCTTTCGGAACGCTCGTGTGAACGCCTCGAGCGATCCGTAAGTCGCGTTGAGACCGATGTCTGTCACCGAGAGTCGGGTGCGCGACAGTTGCCATGCCGCTCTTTCCAGGAGCAGCCGTCGCCGCATCGCGACGGGCGTCTCCTCGATCATCGCCCGGAATACGCGATAGAACTGCGTCCGGCTTAGATAAGCGTGGCGGGCGAGGCCGTGGGCATCCTGTTCCTGATCGAGCGAATCAAGAATGATTTCGCGTAGCCGGTGCGCTTCGTCCACACCAGGAAAATACCACTTCGAAAGGTGAATCCTCCTGATCAGAAGTCCCAAATTGACGCGCGACGCGCCTGTGTGGCAGTTATCCGCAGGCGGCCCCACGCGGGAGCTCCTACTGGGTTCCCGGTGCACGGTCGGCGATTTTGCTGGGTTCGCAAATCATCTCAAGACTTACCCTTTTCGAGACGTTCAAACCCCAAACTGGCGCAAATGATGGTCGAGATGTTTGTACATTAAGATCGCCCACTCCTCCGG
>JBARMQ010000252.1:0-12169 GCA_049802535.1 Bryobacteraceae bacterium
TTGAAGCCGCCAGGCTCTATCAGAAGCATCTAAAGCCGGGCGGCGCGATGGCGTTCCACGTATCGAACGACTACCTCGATTTGGCGCCGGTCGTCAGGGACTTAGCCCGGGCTTTGGGTTATCACGCCATCTTGGTTCACAACCACGGTGACGATGACAATCTGGTGCTACCGGCCGATTGGGTGGTCGTAACAAATAACGCTTCCGTTCTCAACAATCCCGCCATCCAATTGCATTCTGAGAATATCGCTGAGCCGCCCCGCCGCCTCTGGACCGACAGCTTCAGCAATCTGGCACAGATCTTGAAGACCCCTCACTAGGTGCCCATATCATTGTTACTCCCCCTTATAGGGGCGCCGCGATAGTCCCTCGCATGGTATTCCTCACAACTTCAACGCATGATGAAGCCGCCATCCACCGAAATGGACTGGCCGGTCACGTAGCTTGCCGCATCACTGCAAAGCCAAAGAACAGCATTCGCAATCTCCTCGGGACGGCCAACGCGTCCCATCGGGATCATCTTCTCCATCGCCTTGAGGGCTTCACCTTGACCTTCCGCGACCATCCGGTCGGCCATCGGCGTCCAAATCATCCCCGGACAGATGGCGTTGATCCGAATATTGCGTGCCGCGTATTCCAGGGCGGCGCTCTTCGTGAACCCCAACACCCCGTGTTTGGCGGCGTGGTAGATTCCGCGCTCGGCCCCTCCGACAAGGCCTCCCAGCGAAGAGCAATTGACGATAGTGCCGTTTCCTTGCTTACTCATCTGTTGAAGTTCAAACTTCATGCAACTCCAGACACCGCGGAGGTTGACCCCCATCACTCGGTCGTAGTCTTCTGCAGTGGTGTCAGCCGTATCCGCGAGGACATTTTGAATGCCAGCGTTGTTGTAGGCTGCATCGAGGCGCCCGAAGGTTGTGACCGTCTGATGAACCATGGCTTCCACCTGTTCGTCGTCCGACACGTCGCAACGGATGGCAAGCGCTTTATGGCCTTGGACCACTAATTCCTCGGCGGCGGCACGCGCCGGCTCTTCGTTGTAGTCCGCCAGCACCACCGAAGCGCCGGATTCAGCGAAAGCCTTGGCTGTCGCTAGACCCAGGCCAGATCCGGCGCCCGTAACAAGTGCCACTTTGTTTTCAAACGATATGTTCATCGGTATCTCTCTTGTTTGGCTTCCCAACATTTTCGGTGGTCTGCGTTCTTCGAAGCGCACATCGCGGGGTCCGCAACGAACAGCGCCCTTCATGGTTATCGCCCCAGAGCTTGACGATGACATGCGGCATTATTTTTACTCCTTCTTCCGCTATACGGTTTGCTGCCAGTCTAGCGGCCGGTCAATCCTGCCAGAGCCTCTGGGTAACGAGCTCCCTTCACGCTGATTTTTGAGACCGCCTCTTCGATGGCCCGAAGATCCTGTTGCGTAAGTTCGATAGCAACGGCGCCGATATTCTCGTCGAGACGATGCAGCTTCGTGGTTCCGGGAATAGGAACGATCCAGGGCTTCTGGGCAAGCAGCCAGGCGAGCGCGATTTGCGCTGGCGTTACTCCCTTCTCGCGCCCCATCCTTTCCAACAGGCGGACCAAAGGCTGGTTCGCCTTAAGGGCCTCGGGCGTGAACCGCGGCAAGGTACCGCGATTGTCGTTGTCGCCGAAAGTCGTGGTTTCGTCGATCTTGCCGGTGAGAAATCCTCTGCCCAAAGGACTGAAGGGAACAAAGCCGATTCCCAGTTCCTCGCATGCCGGCAACACTTCTACTTCCGGCTGACGCCACCACAGTGAGTATTCGCTCTGGACCGCCGTGACAGGCTGGACCGCGTGCGCGCGGCGGATCGTAGAAGCGCCTGCCTCGCTTAATCCGAAATGCTTAACCTTGCCCTGTGCGATTAGGTCCTTCACGGCGCCGGCGACATCCTCGATCGGTACATTCGGATCGACGCGGTGTTGATAGAAGAGTTCAATCACATCAACCCGCAACCGCTTCAGCGACTCCTCGGCTACCTGCCGGATGCGCTCGGGCCGGCTATTTGGCGCACCCGATCCGCCGGGGCCAAGGTCGAAGCCAAATTTGGTAGCGATGACGACGCCCTTCTTAGTGGGCCCCAGAGCTTCGCCGACCAGCTCTTCGTTCGTGAAGGGGCCATAGACCTCGGCAGTGTCGAAGAAAGTGACGCCGCGCTCGATCGCGGCGCGGATTAGCGCGATCATATCTTTCTTGTCCGGAGCCGGGCCACGGTGATAATTCATGCCCATGCAACCGAGACCTATTGCCGAGACTTCGAGACCGCTTTTTCCTAGTTTGCGTTTCTGCATTGTTCTCTCCTCACTTTCCAGCTTCGTCGAAAACGCGTTGCGCGATCGGCGGCGCGCTATTCGATCTGCTCCTTGTTAATTGGTTTCAGCGAACGCCTTCTCTCGTCCTCTAATTCCAAGGTACTGCCGGAAAGCGTTTTTGAGTAGTATGTATTAAAGACAAAGGCTTATGAGCGTAATTCACGAATGGTACGCAACGATCTCAGCATTCTTGCCGCTTTCCTCGCCATAGCGGAGGAGCGCAGTTTTACAAAGGCGGCCAAGCGGTTGGCTGTTTCTCTCTCCGCCATGAGTCACGCGATCCGAGGGCTGGAGGAAACGCTGGGAGTGCGGCTGCTTTCGCGGACGACCCGCAGCGTCGCTCCGACCGAGGCTGGAGAGCAACTCCTTGCGCGGTTGCGGCCGGCTCTTACCGATGTCCAGGATGCCCTGGACCAGCTCTCTGGCTTACGCGACAGACCCGCAGGCCGCGTGCGGCTGCTCGTGCCGCGGCTCGCCGGAACCATGGTGCTCGGACCGAAACTAGCGAAGTTTACGCGCGATTATCCGGACGTAATTCTCGAAGTCACTGCTGACGACAACCGGATGGATATTGTGGCCGGTGGCTTTGACGCAGGCATCCATTTTGGCGAATACATTCAGAAGGACATGATCGCGGTCAGAGTGTCCAAGGACCATCGGGCGGCCATCGTGGGCGCCCCTGCGTACTTTAAGTCGCATCCCAAGCCGAAAACCCCGCATGACTTGCTCAGCCACAAATGCATCAACTTTCGACATGGCTCCGCTGGCGTGTACCGGTGGGAGTTCGACAAGGGCAAGAAATCCCTGTCCGTTGCGGTGAACGGGCCTCTCATTGTTGACGACGTGGAAACAATGATTCGCGCTGCCATCGATGGCATCGGCCTTGTCTTCGTGTCAGGTGAGCGCGTAGAACACCAACTCGCGAGCGGGGAGCTCATCCGCGTCCTGGAGGATTGGTGCCAACCGTTCCCTGGATTCTTCCTCTATTACCCGAGCCGTCGGCAGCAGCCGGCCGCGCTCGCTGCTCTGATCGATACTCTGAAGCTGTAGCCTTATCGCATGGCGCGAAGGCTCTTGACGCTAAAGCTTTGGCCCCCGCTACGGATCTACGAAGTGTCGGGTCGACGGATCTTTCCCGCAATGTGGTCTATCGTTATTCATGGATGTCCTTCCTTCAATTCTGTGAGGGCGTGCCGGATGACAACGAAGGCGCCCTGTAACGCGAGGCCGCCCATGATAACGGCAACGCTCACGTCCGGCCAGCCTGAGCCGGTACGGAAAACACCAAGAGCAGCCAACAGCACGGCCAGATTTCCCAGCACATCGTTTCGCGAACACAGCCACACCGACCGCATATTGCTGTCGCCGCCTCGATAAGCCCATAGGAGGGCGAATGACGCGGCGTTGGCAGTCAACGCGGCAAGACCGACTGCCCCCATAGTTTCAGCCGCCGGCGCCGTTCCGCGAATCACGTGCAAGAGCGCTGAGATGAGCACCCATAATCCGAAGAGCCCCATCGTGGAGCCCTTGGCTAGAGCCGCTCTGGCGCGATGGGCTATGCCCTGACCTGCGACCAACAGGCTGATGCAGTAATTTGCGGTGTCTGCCAGGAAATCGAGAGCGTCTGCCTGCAAGGAGGCCGAACCCGCGATCAGACCAGCGACGATTTCAACCAGGAACATGGCGGCGTTAATGCCGAGGACGACCCATAGAACTCGCCTGTACCGCCGGTCATATCCCGGGTCCACGCCGTCGGGATCGCAGCAGTGCCCGGCCATGACAACTATCCTTTCCTTGTCCGAGCATGAGGCCTATAGTAGCTATAGGGTCAAGCCCATGAAACTCAACGGGCGGCTGAGCATCGGGGAACTGTCTGCGGCGACTGGCGTCAAGATTGTGACCATCCGGTATTACGAGCAAATCAAGGTCATGCCGGCGCCGCTGCGCACCGAAGGAAATTACCGCGCTTACAACCGAGAGCATTTGCATCGACTGCAATTCATTCGACGGTGCCGGGGCCTTGGTTTTACGATTGACCGGCTCCGCGAACTTTTAGATCTCTCCACTCAGGCCGGCCAGGAATGTGCCAGGGTCGATCGCATCACCGAGCACCATCTCCAGGAAATCGAGCGCAAGATCGCCGACCTTCAAACCCTCGCGGGTGAGCTGCGCCGCATCAAGAACCGCTGTTCAGGAAAAGGAGTCATCGCCGACTGCCGAATTCTGGAAGCTTTGTCGCCTGGGACGCTCGGTGCGAGCAAATGAGCAGCAGACCGCGTCATCAAATACTGACTTGAGTCATAGCTGCGACGGCACCAGCAGGGCCGGAAGGCAACAGACTGTCCTCAGGAAAACTCAGGCCACTGGAGCATTGCCGCCTTGGCCACGGCCAGCAGTTCCTTTTGCGTTGCCCCGTCCCTGGCCTGAATCGTCATGCCCTGCATCACCGTCATATAAAATTTGCCCAGCGCGGCTGCATTCGTGCGGGGAGGGAGTTCTCCGTCCCTGACACCACGCTTAACCTTGGCGATGATGCGCGCCTCGGCCTCAAGGCGGCAACCCCTGAGTGCGGCCTGCAGGTGGGCGGATTGAGTCGAGCCGTTTATAGCGGACGCAACTACCATGCATCCCGGAGGATGGTCCTTGGTATTCGTCAGCTCGATCGCCGAAGTTTCGAGAAGCCGCTCGATGGCGCCCCGTGCGGTCGCCTCTCCGGCGAGAATGCTGCCTGAATCCCCGAGGCCGGACTTGTAACGCTCCACAGCCTCCAGATACAGGCGCTCCTTGTCGCCAAACGCGGCGTATAGGCTGGGCGCCGTGATTCCGATAGCGGATGTCAGGTCGCCAATTGACGTCGACTCATACCCCTGTTGCCAGAATAATTCCATAGCACGATGAAGCGCTGCGTCCCGGTCGAATGCCCGGGGACGTCCGCGTGCCTTTCTGGGTATTTGCGAGGGTCGTTCCGCCACGTACTGAAATACTAAACGCCTTGGCTCTTTCCCGCAACACCTATTATATAATGATCGCTACAGAAAGGTCGGGCCGCCCATGAGCGACACCATCAGCACAGCCACAACCGGTCTCAACGCACCGCTCACGCCAGACACAGCCATGGAGCACAATTATGAGCGCAAATAGACTAGATGGAAAAGTAGCAGTTATCACCGGCGCTACCAGCGGCCTCGGCCTCTCCACGGCGAAGCGGTTTGTCGCGGAAGGCGCCTATGTTTTCATTACGGGGCGACGCCAGAAAGAACTGGAAGAGGCCGTCAGGGAAGTCGGCCACAATGTCACCGGCATTGCGGGCGACATCGCCAATCTGGCCGATCTCGATCGTTTGTACGGACGGGTAAAAAAAGAGAAAGGACACATCGATATCCTGGTTGCCAATGCCGGGGGAGGGAGCTTTGCTCCGCTCGGCGCAATAACGGAAGAACATTTTGACAAGACTTTCGACGGTAACGTCAAAGGGACTCTTTTCACAGTGCAGAAGGCCCTGCCGCTGATGAAAGACGGCGGCTCAATCATCCTGACGGCTTCGTCTGCCGCCTCGAAAGGCATGGACGCCTTCAGCGTTTATGCCGCTAGCAAAGCCGCTATCCGGTCCTTCGCTCGCGGCTGGACCACCGACCTCAAGGAGCGTAAAATCCGTGTTAACGCCATCAGCCCTGGCGTCGTACCAACAGAAGGTTATAACACCAGCCTCGGCATGAGCGCCGAGCAAGTCGTTCAGTTCTCGCAGCAGATGTCCGCCAGCATCCCCATGGGACGTGTCGGCACGCCGGATGAAGTCGCCAAAGCCATCGTTTTTTTGGCATCGGGCGACTCAAGCTACATCACGGGAATCGAGCTTGCCGTCGACGGCGGCATGAATCAGGTTTGAGCCACGGCAAGGCCTCATCCGGAAGTGGCATCGCCGCGGGGGTAAGGACGAAGCGCAGCGGACCCCCGGGCAGACCCAACCGGCCTGACGAGGTCGCTGAGCTTGTCGCTTTCGTCGCATCCGACAGGGCCTCTGCCATCACCGGAACCGAGTTCGTCATCGATGGCGGGACTATACCGACAGTCTAACGTCAGTTCGCGCGCGAACAGGTCGATATTCCCGGCGACAGGGGATGCATTGTCCGGACCTCACCACCGTTCTTTCCGACATGCTGCCGAGCGGCGGCTTCGGCAGAACGAAGTACACGCGGCCGCCGTCATCAAGGCAACCCACGCCATCGATCCCCACCTCGAACGGCAAGTCCCGGAGGAATCTATGTCGAGCCCGAACGGACAGTTTCGCGTAGTCGTTTATCGCTATCCCCAACGGCTCTCCGTGATGCCTCGGCAGGGGTCACGAGATGGTGTCTATAGCCGATCACGTTGAGTGGTATCCCAATGACGTCATTGTCCCCGGACTCCTGGATTGAAAACTTACACGGAAAGCGCCGCAATGTCTGCTGGCGAATCCAGCGCCTTGATACTAATCGTCCTGTGGAGAGCGGTGAGGCTCTAACCGGGAACGTGTGGGCGCCCAGCGTTAAAATGTCAGGCGCGGAATCGCGGCTTTCACTGCTTTGCCGTCAAATGCAGTCTTTTGCCGTGCCTTCGACCTCCGAACACGCTACAATTCTTGCGACCCGGTTCGTCATCGCCGGGACCAATCGGGAGAGCGCGATGGATGAACGATCCCCTGGCTCAGGACCGTCCGCGAGAACATCCGAAGACCACCTGGATTCATGGGAAGAAATCGCGGCCTATCTGAACCGCGATGTGACCACAGTCCAGCGCTGGGAGAAGCGCGAGGGCATGCCGGTCCACCGGCACTTGCACGACAGAATGGGTTCGGTCTACGCTTCTCGTGCCGAGTTGGACAGCTGGACCCTCCGACGCAATCGTCGATCGGCCCAGGCCAGCGAACACACTCCCAGCCAGAACAATCCCAACGGCAGCGGCGCCAACGGGCACGCGGTCTTCCCCGATCCCCCTGCCCCGCTGCCGCATTCACTGATATCAGCTCCCCGAACCACAAGGAACGTTGTCTTGCTGGTGGCGGCAGCCATCCTGGCAATCGGCATCATCCTTTGGCTTCAACGCACGGAGTACTTCTGGCGGAATCCCGTCGCTAACGCGCGATTTCAGACCGTCACCGACTTCGACGGAGTGGAGCAGGCCGCCGCCGTGTCACGCGACGGTCATCTAATCGCGTTTCTGTCGGACCGCGACGGACCGACGGACATCTGGGTCACCCAGGTCGGTTCCGGGCTGTTCCACAATTTGACTCACGGAAGCGTAGCGGAGCTTGTCAATCCGTTCCTGCGCAATTTGGAGTTCTCTCCCGATGGCTCTTTAATCACCTTTTGGGTTCGCAAGCGGGACGACTTAAGCAGCAACATCGGCGTCTGGGCCGTTCCCACACTTGGTGGACAACCACAGCCTTACCTGCCAGGAGCGGCTGAGTTCGATTGGTCGCCTGATAGCTCGCGTCTCGCCTATCACACTCCGGGTCCAGGAGACCCGCTTTTCGTGTCGAACGGCTTGAAACGATCCGACACCCACCTCATCTACACCGCGCCCCCCGGTCTTCATTCTCACTTCTCTCTGTGGTCGCCGGATGGGGCATTCATCTATTTCGTCCAGGGCGCTCCTCCGGATAAATGGGACATTTGGCGCATCCCTTCAGCCGGAGGAACACCGGAACGGATCACATCCCACAGTGCGCGTGTCGCTTATCCGTTCCTATTAGATCGGCGCACGATGATGTACCTCGCGAGCGACCCCGACGGTCCGGGGCCCTGGCTTTATAGCATGGATGTCGAGCGCCGCATTCCCCACCGCTTGACCCCTGGACTGGACCGGTACACGTCACTCGCGGCCAGCGCTGACGGTCGGCGTCTGGTTCTCACGCTGGCCAGCCCAAAGAGAACTCTCTGGCGTTTGCCAATCGTCGGCTCGCCCGCTGAGGTTTCAGCGCCCACTCGAATCCCGCTGACCACCAATACGGGGTTTTCTCCACGGCTAGGTCGTAATTATCTTCTATATGTTTCTTCGACCGGCGCGAGCGAGAGTATTTGGAAGCTTGCCAACGGAGCCGGCACGGAATTATGGAGTGGTCAGGGGGGCGCGAATCTTTGGCGGCCCAGCCATCTCGCCGGATGGCCGCTACATCGCATTCTCTGTCCGGCAGTCTAAACAAAAGCTTCTATATGTGATGCAGGCCGACGGCACTAACGCCCGAAGTCTGACTGATGCGCTCGACTTACAGGGTACCCCGGCGTGGGCCCCCGACGGCCAATCGATTACTTCGGCTGCGCTCGATCAAGGCGTCCCACATCTGTTCCGCATACCGCTCGATGGCCGTCCAACTGTTCCTTTTCTCCGCGAATACTCTCTCGATCCCTTGTGGTCGCCCGATGGCCGCTTCGTGATCTACTCGGGGCCCGATATCGGCACGACCTTTCCCGTAAAGGCCGCTACTTCAAAGGCCGCATCGTATCCCCTACGCGCTCTGACGTTGACTCGTGGGGCTCGACATCTGGCCTTCCTCCGTGGAGGACGCGAGGTCGTGCTTCTGCGAGGTGAGATTCAACATAAAAATCTCTGGCTTGTCGACTTGGATACCGGCGCAGAGCGGCAGTTGACTCATCTTGCTCCCAGCTTCGACATTCACGATTTCGACATATCGCCCGATGGCCAGGACGTCGTGCTCGAACGCGCGCAGGACCGGTCGGATATAGTGTTGCTCGATATCCCTCGGCCGTAATTCGACTGCCTTATGTCCAGAAACTGGCCGCCAGAATGAAAAATGGCCGTTCTTTGGCCAGCTCCGTTTCTACTTTTCGCTTGGGCTGTCGTCGGCCTTCAGATCGCCCAATGCATACTGAATTCCCGCCAGCATGTGCGCGACAAATGGCCGGGAGAAATAGACCTTCTCGTCGTGACCATGCGCTTCGTAAAAGACTCGGCCATTGCCGACGCGCTGTATATAACTCAATGCATAATCGCCGTCGGTGCGCCGTGTGGCGGCTGGCTCTTTGGCTTTATCGTCCGGGCTCATTCTTGGATAGTTGATGCTGGTCAGTACGTGAACCCGCTTGCGGCTGAACGAGTCCTGCGCGAACGTGTAGGTCTCGTCGACGATCACATAGCCGTGCGGCGGAAACATGGCAGTCAGCGGACTGTTTGGATCGTCAATCTTCACCGGAATCAGAGTCGGGTAGCTCCAGTGGAACTTAAAATAGCCCCCAATCATTTCGTTGAATGCAGGCCAGGTGCCGGTGGGTGCAACTCCTTCGCCGCCTCTGGTGTGATACGAATCCGTCGCGGCATGAATACCGGCCAGACCTTTCCCGCCCCTGACAAAGTCCAGCAGCGCCTGCCTACGCGCGTCGGTGACTGCTTTGTCGTTCGGATCGTCGAGAAATTCGCCGGTAGTGCTGTCCAGGAAAATGGCATCGTAGTGCTGCAGATTCTCCGCATTGATCGCAGCGGAATCGTAGGTGATGGTGGTCATCCACGCACCCGTTTTGTCTCCTAGATACTCAACCATCTTCGACGCCAGCGGAATGGAAGAGTGCACAAAACCGGCCGCCTTGCACAACACCAGTACATGACGAAGGCTAGCTGGTGTCGCAGGCGCCCTATCGGGAATCGCCGACATCATGGCCGAAACGTCGGAGGCGTTCGCAAACTGCTTTTGCGGGCAGCCACGGTTGAATCCTCCGCTGAAGCCGTCCACCGGGCAAGGCCTCGATTGCGGCGGCTGCTGTGCGGCAAATAGACTACATAAAAAAGCACTACAGAGGGCAACGCTAAGTCTCGTCATGAAGTTAGGAATTCCAGTCCTAGAAAATATCGGATCCCGCCGCGAAGGGCAAGTGCTAGTGTAAGCGATCCGTCTATTTATCAGCGAAAAATATCGCTTGCCGCATGAACCGCTGCCAATACGTGACCGGTACCTTATTGTGCTCTGTCCCCGTTGATCCTTGCACATCGACATTCGATAGCTTCGCGGCCATCTTCTGTAGGCTCAGTGAATGGCCATCGGTCCCGCCGCTTCCATACCGGACGATCAGTCTCTTTTGACCATTGCCTTTAGCCCAATTGGTCCACGCCGTTGGGTCAACGTCATCGTAAAGGCAATCGAAGCCCCACAGTTCGACGATATTATCCGTGTACTGTTGCGTCGTCGTTGCGATCGTCCGCATCGGATGTCCGCCTCCCGAATGACACGCAATCACCAAATCACCTAACACCGGCGTCGATTTGAATGTCGAGCTGTAGGCCGGGAGTGCCGCAAGTACCTGATCCAGATACCATGCGAGACCGCCTCGGTTCATCAACGCCCCCGCCTGCGAGGAAGGCCCCAACGACGGCGCCGCCAACACTACATTCTTGTTGCCGCCATTGACGAATTGACGGAACTTGAAATGAGGATAATTGGCCCAATAGTCGTCGATCGTCATCGTCGGAGGATAGGCGCCGTTATCATGGTGGCCCATCAACCAAAGAATCACATCAAGCTGCGCCGGTTCTGTAAAATTCTCCGGCACGAAGATGCCGGTCATCGGTTTTGTCGCCGCTTGCGAGCCAAGATCAATCGTTACGAAAAACGTTTCTGACTTAACTGTATTCTCGCTGTACATCAAGGGTGGAGCTGCTGCCATACGCGGGCCCTCCTATAAGGCTTCAAAGCCGTAGTGATTTCCAAGCCAAGGCCGTTTCATCGGGCGCCTCAAAAGCGCAAAGGGCACGGCTGCGCGCCACCAGACGAGAGAGGAACTCGCTAGTTCTTCGGGTGGCACGCTCGATCCCGTGCCCGTTTTGCGCGGGCGCCTCAAAAGTCTCTTGGCACAATCACACCGTTCAGCCACGCGTGACGAGCTAACATAGTGAAAAGGTACGGTTTGAATTTGGTTTCTCGACTATCGAAGGTGGTTGCGCTCGCGACTGTCATCTTTCTTTTGTCGTCCACCTTGGACAACGTACCCGATTGTCCGGAGCTACTAAATTCAAGTTCCGGATCGACCATTCTTTCTCTTGTGCACCATTGCTCGGCAAAGAGCATCGACACGAGAAATAACGCATGGGAAGCGATAGCGTGCCTCGAGATTTGTGTTCATCGCATTTCCGACAGTCCACCCGCGCTGTCCCCGTCCCTGACCCAACGGTCGCTTTACCAGGCCGCCGATCCTTCTCCTCCATTAGCCTAAGATCCTCTAATCTCGCCGGGAAGCCAAGCGGCGCTTGGTCCACACAGTGACCAGTCTTGCTAAGCCTCAACGGGCGTTCCCGGGTGCTGACTGTATTTCTCTCAATCGGGCTTCTTTGATTCGTTCCAGGTACTTTAACCTGCATTCGAATGGCGGGAGGCCGCCTCTTATTTGAGAGTTACGTTGAAGCGTCTGTCGAAAGTCAACCCGACTGACGGTCGATCTTCGACAAATTGTGTGCCAGACTGCTGCAACGCGCAGCAATAGAGGAAGGTGATAGTGCAAACGACAGAAGTACTCAAGGCGTGGGGAAAGATTCTAACGGGTCAGCGTCCCTCTCTTTCCATCGAAATTACGCGAGAATGTCCGCTTCGATGCCCGGGATGTTACGCCTACGAAGATGCCCATTTGGGCGGCGGCGTAACTCTGCGCCAGTTGAACGACCGCAAGGGTCAAGAGCTGATAGATGGCGTCCTTGAAGTCGTAGACCGGCTGCGGCCTCTCCATCTTTCGATCGTCGGCGGCGATCCTCTTGTTCGTTACCGCGAATTGGAGTCCATGGTGCCCCTTCTGCTTGCTCGCGGCGTTCACGTGCAGGTGGTCACAAGTGCGTTCCGGGAATTGCCTCCGGCATGGCC
>JBARMQ010000253.1:0-16000 GCA_049802535.1 Bryobacteraceae bacterium
CT
Source organism: Bryobacteraceae bacterium (assembly GCA_049802535.1). Lineage (GTDB taxonomy): Bacteria > Acidobacteriota > Terriglobia > Bryobacterales > Bryobacteraceae > Bog-105. The sequence goes on from JBARMQ010000253.1 coordinate 3, forward strand.
CCAAAGTGCTGCCAACCCCCGCTTTGGCTGCCACCGGCCCGACTCTGCTGAAAACCACTTTCTGCACGCGAGTTCTCTGCACGCGAACTCTGTGTAAAGCCACGATTGCCAAACGCGCCGGAGGATGACCGCGAAGCAAACGATGCGTTTCGCGTCTGGCCAGGCCGCGAGTGTTCAAAAAACGACCGGTTGGCAAGTCCGTTGAAGCGCGAATTCCCAACCGCTTGCCGGTTTGAAAATTGCATACTGGCCCTGCTCGCCGTCACCGGAAGTCCGCCTCGGAACATTGCAGCATTAGTCAACTCTTGCCGGCTGGCAATTCCGAACCGCTGCGGGCCGCCGAAGCTGTTCATCGGACCAGTCCGCACCGCGCCTCGAAAACTGGCATTGCGGAAGCCATGCAATACGTTGAAATTCCGGTCGATGTTGTAGTAGCCGCCGCCATGTCCGAACCATGCGTGAAAGGCTTCGAATGGCGCCAAGGCAACCCATCCCAGGGCGTTAAAGCCGCCAAGCCCGAATCCTAGGCCGAAGCCTCCGCCACCGAGTCCGAAGAATCCCACTACTGCCGGCCGCCAGAATAGGCCACCCGCAATTCCGCCTGGGAACCAGCACCATCGGCTGACCCCACCATTCCAAAACCATGAGCCGTAGTGGAATGGCGCCCAGCCCCACGGTGCATCGTCCACCCACGTCCATCCGTAGTAAGGCTCTGAAACCCACTCGCCGTCGCTATAAGGCGTCCAATCGGGAGTAGGCGGTTGCGGCGCCCAAACTTGCCCGTATTGCGACGGCACCCAGTTTCCGTATTGATCCAGATCATCGGCGCCGTAAATCTCTGGATTCACGTGTTGATAGGAGCGAGAGGCCAGCATTTCCGAGTCCCTTTGCTCGCTCCAGCCGTCGAATTGATCCGGCGCAGGCACTCCAACCATCTCGAATTCAGGGCTTTGCTGCGATCCGCGCACCAGCATCGCCTGCCCCGGACCAAGGTTCTGCGTCCCTTGCGGGCTGTAGATTTCGAGCGCCCCCGAACGAACTGAGACTTGGGTTGTGCCATCGGGCATTACCGAGATACGATATTCGCCCAACTGGGTGGGGTGCACGGCAATGCTAGGCGTATCGATCTCGCTTTGTGAATTGGCGTTCCGCAGCACCCGATAGATGATCGTTCCGGCAGCCAGTTGTATTTGATATCGGTGATACTCCACGTCCGCAAACACCAAGTCGGTATCCGGAGCAAGCCGCACCAGGTTGCCATAATCGAATTCAACTTCCGCTCGTGACCCATCCGATGTCTGCAGATGATCCTGTCCCATAAGGGGCGCATTGACAACTGCGGCCACCAGGGCTCCCGTATCTCCGCGGCGAATATTTACGTCCCCCTGCGCGATACTGACTCGCGCCACTCCCCGCTCCGGGTCATTTACATCTACATCGCCACCGTTCTGTGGATACGGTTGTCCATTCTGTGGTTGACCGTATCCTCCCGCCTCGGGAGCGCCGTATTGTTGTTGCACTGGGTACTGTTGTGGAGCCCCATACTGTTGTGGGTACCCAGCCTGAGGATATTGCTGAGATTCCGCCCCTTGGGGGTAAGCATTCTGCGGATACTGCGACTGCTGCGCCTGTGGGAAGCCGTATTGACCGTAAACAATTGGAGCACTTGCTGCAAGGGCTACCAAGCCAGCCAATCTCAGTCCCCCTCGTTTCCGCTTCATCGCGACGCGCCCTTTCGCACACCCATCTTCGACGAGAGTGGTTGCACGCGGCGGGCCAGTTCCTAACCGACTCATATCACTTGAGTTCTAACGCGATGAAGCCCTTCCGGCTGGTTGAAAACCACCACCGCTGAACATAGGCCACCGCAGAGGTGCGGCCTACATGGTTCTATGACCCTAACGACACCTTAACCCCTAGACCAGCAATCACTTGCGATGATCCACTAAAAGAGAACCGCACAGCAGCCAGGGAGGGCAGTCGTGAAATTCAACCATCTTATCCTCGGAGCCGCATTATTCGCCGCAGCCACGCCTTCGTTTGGTAGCAGCCTCATCGACGGCTACAACGTCGTCGTCTTTAATAGCTTCAACGCAAACAATTCGGACAGCAATGTGCCCATCGCCATCGGTGGTAACGCCACAACCAGCTCGTACGCTTTTTATCAGTCAAACAATTCTTCCGTCTCAGGCGGTTACGGAACGGTAGTCGGCGGCAACCTCAACATGACCTATGGCAACGGCCCTTCGCCCGTCACCTATGTCGGTGGCACAGCGACGTTGAAGAGCACTAGCTGTAACACCGGCTGCGTGCAAAGCGGCGGACCGTCTCCCGTCAATTTTGGCGTTTTGCAGAACCAGATGCTGAATGAAAGTTCCTATTTGTCTAATCTGAGTACCAATGGCACCGTGGCTTCGCAATACAGCGGCCTGTTCTTCAACGCAAACACAACCGGCCAATCGCTGTATATTTTCGATATCAACGCCAGCCAGCTGACCTCCGGCTACAGCTACCTGAATTTTGTGGGGACCGGCAACGCAACCGTACTTGTCAACGTGAATGGATCCATTGCGTCCGGCTCGTCCATCGTCAACGGTGGTTTCCAGGGTACGAGCGGCTCAAACGTGTTGTTCAACTTCTACAACGCGTCGCAAATCACGGTGTCGAGCTTCGACGCCAGCGTGCTCGCGCCCTACGCCACGGTTTACGGCAATAACGGACAATTCGACGGCAGCTTGGTCGCCGAAAACTTCTCCGGAACAAGCTCAGCCGACGAGTTTCATTCGGACGATGCCTTCGCCGGCATACTCCCGACTTCACCGAATCTCAATGATCCTCCTGCCGGCAGCGTGCCCACCCCGACTCCGGAACCCGATGCGGGTTACCTGACAGCCGGTGGCATTCTACTGGGACTTGGATTTGGCCTTCGCCGGTTTTGCCGCGGCGGTCGGAGCTAAAGCCGAAGCCCGGGAAGCGAGCGCCGTCGTAATTGCTCGTGATCAACCTGCCTGATGGATATGTTTCCGATGCCAGCGAGCACTAACTGATCGTGCGAGTTGAAAGATTGATTGTGACCGAGTCGTCGGGCGTCTTTATTGTCGTACCGTCTTCTTGCGGATGAAATTCTATAGTCATCGTTTCTCCATTGACAACGATGCGTAGGTAGCCATAATGCGTCTGGTCGTAATTTTCAAGTGTGAGCGTGTCATCAACCTTGAACGGCGTACGATAAGTGCCGCTCAGCGCTGAAAGCGGTGAATGACCTCCGCATCCGGCAACGATGTAGGGCGTCTGATAATTGTTGATCGACCGTGTGAAGCGTTGATAGTTGTGCGAATGTCCCGAGAACACCGCGTGCGGCCAAACACCAGCTGTCTGACACGCATTGTCGATGTCCTGCAGCATTTCCGGACTTCCGCCGTGTACGGACCCACCGCTGAAGGGCGGATGATGGACAGCAATGATAATTGCTCCAGTGAAATTGTCCGTCTTGGTGCGTGCAAGCGCGGTACCGAGAAACGTGATCTGCCGGTCGTCAAGCACGGTGTTTTGACCGCTCTCGCCGGAGATAACTCCCGGATCTTCGAGCACGTTGCTGTATACGCCGAGAATCCTGACAAATGGCGCTTCGAATGTAAAATATACGCCAGGCTGAATCATGGTGGTCCGCAAAAGACCGCCGGAATCGGGCGATTGCGCTGCACTTGCTGTACAGAAGTTGCGCAGGAAGGCGTTTAGCGTGGGCTCAGGGTCGGCGGCATAAATGACGCCATCGTGGTTGCCGGGGATAGCAATTACAGGCGCAGGATAGCTTCGATATGGTTCGTAGAATTGGTCATAATAATAAGCCGACTCGCCGAAGTAATAGACTACGTCACCCAGGTGAAACAGGAACGACGGGATGTCGGCCGCATTGGCTTCGGTAAAATCGCTCACCATTTTGTCCGCAACCAGCGATTGCGTTGTAGGGCCTTTAACGCTGCCTGTGTCTCCCACAGAATGGAAGACGATTTGCCCCGACTGTTCAATGGCGGCCACGACGGAAGTTCCAGCGCTTCCATACACTTGTTGAAGAGTCAGAATCGGTTCAACCGCGTTCCCCACGGGCTGAGGGACAGGCTCAAGAGTCTTCAATTCCTTGTCGCTCTGATCGGTGACTGGAGTCATGAATCCAGTTGGATCGGGAGACGGCTGAGGCTGGGCAAAAATGGGCTGGCCGGGAGACGGCGAACTGCCTCCTGCGGACCCGGTCCCCTTATGTGTTGGGTGCTTTTTCGAACGAGATGGTTGTTTCGGCATACATGAAGCAGAGGCTTGTTATGCCGTAGTTGACGCTTGCCACCAGGAATATATCGCTAATTTAAATCCTCAAATCGATTAATTCGACCTAAATTTAGCGGGTTAGGAAATCGTCACCCGTCACTAACCGGAGTTTCACGGTCCCGCAATCAGGTGCTCATAATCGCGGCCGAGATGGGCTGCTCGCCCACCGGGACCATATCGAACAACGCTGCACCCGATTTGAATCGATTGGGACGGATGGAAGGAATGCGAATCACCGCCATATCGCCGGATAAGCGATTCAGGATCAGCGCGTATTGATTGTCAGGCGTGACAACGATGAAGCGCGGCTCTACGCCAACCTCCACATAGCCAATCGCCTTCCGGTTATCGACGCTCACGATACAAACACTTGAACCCGAACGGCTGGCGGCGAAGAGATACGCCGGAGCATCGCAACTTGCCATGACGCCTGGCTCATGGCCCGCCAATAAAGTTTGGTCCACTTGAAGGGTGTGGTACGGGTACACGATCGCAACGCCATCCATTCCAGCGCCGCTAACAAACAATTGGCCGCTTCCCCAGAAGCATAGATTTTCCGGGCGCATGGCGAGCGGCAGGTCGACAACAGTCTCGAGTGTAGAAACGTCCACCGCGGTTAAGAGATGGTCGCGCAAATTGGCGGCTAGCAATAATTGGCCATCCGATCGGAACCGTACTGCCCCAGTTTCACCAGGCATGTGAATGGTCCGGCGGCGGCCCGTCGCCAGATCGATGAGATCGATTGTTCCCGCGGTTTTCGACGAAATGGCCACCTGGGAACTCTGCCAGACATCCATGTCGAAGGGTGGGGCATTAAGCCGGTGCCGCTGGATCACCCGAAGCGATTCTGAGCCGATCACAAGTAAATCCCGCGGAGTCAAGACGAGAAGCCGCTCTCCGTCCTGGCTCAACCGTAGACTCAGGGCCATGTCGCCAACGCGAGCCGAAGAGACCAAATTGAGGCCCGCATCTACGATGTGGAGTGATCCGTTGGCGGGCGTCAGAACGTAGCTTCGGTCTTTTCCCGCAACAATATCTCCCGGTGCGCCCCCCAGCGAGATTGTCTTTTTTAGCTTAAACGACATGAGTTCGATCGCCGCTACGCTCGAACTGCCCGCCGTTGAGATGAGAGCGAAGCCCGGGTAACCAGTCGCCTTCCGTCGTCCGCATGCAGTCAAACCGGCTGCCGCGACAGTGCCCAACCAGCGGCGCCGGCTCACCGTTGCAAATTTGTAATCTCCTGAAAACAAAAAGCTTTTATATACCTCGAAAAGAAATGGGAATACTCCTTATGATACCCTCATAGGGATCCTTCGCAGAAATCCTGCCTCTTTGCTTCAATGAACTTTAGGTCTGTTTTTAGTCTTATTTCGTCCGATCTGGCTATCGATCTCGGGACGGCTAACACACTTGTTTACGCAAAAGGGAAAGGCATTGTCGTCAACGAGCCCTCCATCGTTGCCATCAACAAGAATAACGGCGAAGTAGAGGCGGTCGGCAAGGAAGCCAAGGAGATGCTTGGCCGTACGCCCGGCAATATCGTCGCAATCCGTCCGATGAAAGACGGCGTGATCGCCGATTTCAAAGTCACCGAGCGCATGCTGAACTACTTCATTCAGAAAGCGCACGGACGGAAAATGCTCGTGCATCCGCGGATCGTCATCGGTGTTCCTAGTGAAATTACGCAGGTCGAGAAGCGCGCAGTTGTCGATTCGGCATACCGCGCTAAAGCGAGCGAAGTACACCTTGTGGAACAAGCGATGGTCGCGGCAATCGGGGCTGGTCTTCCCGTCACCGAACCATCGGGAAACATGGTGGTCGACATCGGCGGAGGAACGACAGACGTCGCCGTCATTTCGCTTTCCGGCATCGTCTATTCGCGCTCAGTACGGGTAGCGGGAAATGAAATGGACGATGCCATCATGTCCTACCTGAAACGCAAATACAACCTGCTGATCGGTGAGCGCACAGGCGAGCAGATCAAGATTCAACTAGGCTCGGCATATCCGCTGGATAAACCCCTCACCATGGAAATCAAGGGACGCAACTTGATTGAGGGAGTCCCTAAAACGATCACGATTGAAGACAGCGAAATTCGCGAGGCGCTTTCAGAATGCATCGCCACGATACTGAATGCGATCCGCGTTGCGCTGGAGCGTACTCCACCCGAACTGAGCGCGGATATCAGCGATAAGGGTATCGTTTTAACTGGCGGTGGGGCGTTAATTAAGAACCTCGACCGGCGAATCCGCGAAGAGACCGGGTTGCCGGTTTCTATCGCGGAAGATCCATTGGCGTCGGTGGTACTCGGGACAGGCAAAATGCTGACCGATTTCAAACTTTTGCGCAGGGTCGCCATCGAATAGAAGATTGCAGTGGTACCAGCCTTCGTGCGCCGCTACAGTAGAAGTAAGAGCTAGTACGTAAAGCTGCTTTCATGGACGCCCTTCTTAGCCGGTATCGCAATCTCTCCATCCTGCTGGTTGTGCTGTTCGCGCAATTGGTGGGCTTGGCTTACCAAGTCAAGACCAACAATCAAGATGAGCGGCTGGTGCGCGTCTGGGCGGTGAGCGCTGTCACGCCGATGGCGGGCATCGTGGAGGCGGTCCGCCGGAATACGATCGGTTTCTTGGAGGACTATTTCATTCTCCTGGATGTTCGCGACCAGAATCGCAAGCTGCACGCCGATAACGACAGGCTGAGGATGGAGAACATATACTACCGGAATCAGCTATCTACAGCCGAACACGCTCGCGCGCTTAGCGTTTTCCAGGCGCAAACTCCGTCAAAGACCGTAGCGGCCCGAGTAATTGGAAATAGCACGGTCGCAACCGCCAAAGCGGTCTTCATCGACCGGGGCTCGACGAGCGCTATTCAAAAAGGTATGGCCGTCGTGACACCGGAAGGGATTGTCGGCAAAGTGACTGCCGTTTATCCTCTTGTTTCGCAGGTCCTGCTGGTCACCGATCCTACCTTTGAGGTCGGTGTTGAGTCGCAGAAGACTCACGTACACGGCATTCTCGATTGCGGCAGCGGCAAATGCCGGGTAACGCAAATTCAGAATGAAGACAAAGTCGAGGCAGGCGATTGGTTTTTCACTTCGGGCGAAGACCGCATTTTTCCCCGCGGATTTCCAGTGGGCAAAGTCACCGCGGCGATACCCGGTCAGGGAATGAAAGACGTGAAACTCGACCTAAGCGGTGCTCCGGGAGGCGTGGAGCAGGTTCTTGTCGTGCTGGAGGGCGTGCATCAAGAAATTCCAGACGCGCCGGTCGAGAACACTCCAGATAAACTGTTGCCTCCGCCGCCCGATGGCGGAGATGATGTCACGACAAATGCCAAGCCCCAAACCGAGGCGGATAAAATTGTCCAAAAATATGCGGTGATAGGAAAGGCACAGGATCACAAATTCGGAGGCTATGGTTCGAACCTGCCGAATTTTAATTTGAAGATGCAGAAGCCGGCAGAGGCCTCGGCAACATCGCAGCCTGCTCCGGGATCGGCGAACCCGGCCCAATCCGGACCCTCGAACGGCTCGGCCGCAACCGTTAAACCGGTCCCAAGCCCTGCTCCGCCGGCGATCTTAGGATCTCGCAGCGGCTCGCGTTCGAGCGCCACCGGCGGCGCCGCCGGAACGCCCAAACCCGCTACGAATCAGGCGCCATCCAACGCAACAACGACTCGGCCGGCCGCCGAGGCGACTGGTCCGGTGTTGCCGTTGGGAGCTCCACGCCACAAACCTTCTACCTCCACTTCGACATCGACTTCGACTGCAATGCCGGGACGCCCGGCGACCTCAGACCAACCCACTCGGCCGCCGCAGTGATGAACGAAACCAGCGACCAGATCATACATCGGCCTGTCCGCCAGAGTTGGTTCAGCCGTTTTCAAGTCGTCGCGCTAGCCCTTTTAACGCTGATTGCCATTATTGGCAAGTTCTATTTACCCCGCCTGATTCCAGCTACGGAATGGTTAGAATTGCCGCTGCTGCTGACGATCTATTTCGGCTTGATGCGCCGCAGCCAAATCGCCGCGTTGTTCTTTGGTGCTTTCGTCGGGCTAGCGGAGGATTCACTGTCTCCCACCAACCTGCCGATCGGCATGTACGGGATCACCAAAACTCTGGTCGGCTACTTTGCCGCTTCCGTCAGTATGCGCTTCGACGTAGAGAATTCATTTATCCGGCTGGTGCTCTGCTTTTTTTTCTATTTCTTTCACGCCTTCTTTTACTGGATCATGCAGCGGGCCCTGCTGGGCCAACTAGTGCCGTTCGATCCGCAGACCACCATGGTTCACGGCCTTTTGAACGCGATAGTCGCTGTTCCATTGTTTCTGATCTTGGACCGGATGAAACTCTCAGGGCGCGACTAGAGTCCGCAAGGAAGAGCAGCACCGAACGCCTGCTCCTGATCGACAGCAATGCCAATAGTTGTGAACACTCGCCGATTTCCATAGAGGCCTGCGGCAACCGCGGGGCGACTTAGCTCAATTATGTATTGAGGATCATTCAAGACAACCGCTTTCAGATAGCCAGGTGTTTTCGAAAGCTTCATTCCCGAAGGTGTCCGTCGGCACGATACTATGTCTTGCCTTGGGATTGCGGCTTCCCAAATAATTCCAATTCGTATCTTCACCCAATCCGCGTCCACTGAGATTGGGCGCAAGCGCAGCGCACGAATGATCGCAATCGCCCACAGCACAGAATAAAGATCGATTGCTGTGAAGAGCCACGCTAGGATCCTGTTGAAGTGTATTAGAACGAAGTGCACGGGTATCCCTTCGCATACCAGTAACAAGATCAAAAACGTTTTGCGAATTGACCATAGCCCCCGGCTTGTTTTTTGGCGAGTGTCATGGCGTATGTTCTGTCTGTTTCTGACGCTCAATAGCAACGCACATCGCAAAGCTTGCGCAGGGCATACCAGTTGCTAACCGCGTCACGCCTTTCCGAGGGTACCATCGAAAAGCCGCCAAATGCCGCGCGGGTTTCCATCCTGTAATTCAAGCGGCAGAATTTCGGGCGGCGCGTTTTGATAACAGATCGGGCGAACAAAGCGGTAGATCGAGGCCGTGCCGACGCTCGTGAATTTTGGATCCGCAGTCGCCGGATAGGGGCCGCCATGGTGCATGGCTGACGACACTTCGACGCCGGTGGGATAGCCATTGAAAAGCAAGCGTCCCACTTTGGTCTCGAGAATTGTAATCAGGCTTCGGAACTCAGCAATGTCTTCGGGCGTGGCATGCACGGTGGCGGTGAGGCTGCCTTCCATCGCATGAGCGATTGCCTCGAGTTCCTCGCGCGTGGCTGCGGAGACGATTACGGTCGACGGGCCGAACAATTCCTCGCGCAGGATTTCATGGTTCAGAAAGGCGCCCGAGTCGGTTTCAAACAGAACCGCTCCGGCCTGGGTACGATCCTCGGAGGCGGCTTGGGAGGCCTGCGTGCTCTTGACCGCCGCCAAGTCCCTGCGCTTGGCAACGCCGCTCTGGTAACCGCGAAGGATAGCAGGATACAACATGCTGGCGGGCGCTTCCGCTTCCATCAGCGCACGCAGCTTATCGGTCATATGTTCTAAATCGGCGCCGCGTAGACCCGCCACGACACCCGGATTGGTACAAAACTGACCGACGCCCAGCGTCACAGAATTCTTCAACCCTTGCGCGATGCCGTCCGCTCGCTCCCTCAAAGCCGCCGGGAGAACGAACACGGGGTTGGTACTTCCCATCTCGGCGTAGAACGGAATAGGCGATGGACGCTGCGATGCAGCCTCGTAAAGGGCTCGGCCAGCCGTGAGGGATCCTGTAAATGCTCCCGCTTGAATGGCTGGGTGGCGCACCAATGCTCGGCTGGTCTCAGGCTTGGCGCCATGCAGCAGGGAGAATGTGCCCTCTGGTAAATTCGAAGCCCGGACCGACTGCGCAATGGCGTGTCCGACAAGCTCGGACGTGCCCGGATGCGCGGGGTGGGCTTTGAAGATGACGGGATTGCGAGCTGCCAGCGCCGAGGCAGTATCCCCGCCTGCTACCGAGAAGGCCAGCGGGAAATTACTCGCGCCCCAGATGGCTACCGGACCAATCGGAATAAGCATTCTGCGCAGATCCGGGCGCGGCAGCGGCTTACGTTCGGGAAGGGCCGGATCAATACGAGCATCGACCCATGATCCCTCCAGCACCAGCGCCGCGAACAGGCGCAATTGGCCAACGGTGCGCCCGCGTTCGCCGGTAATCCGATCCTTTGGGAGGCCCGATTCCTTTGAGGCTTGTTCGATCAGATCGTCGCCGAGACCAACGATGTTGTTCGCGATCGTTTCAAGGAAAGAAGCCACCTGGTCAGCTGGCGTTTGCCGGTATTCGCCAAAGGCCTGTTCCGCAAGGTTGCACGCTGTTTGGATTTCTTCCGCTGTTGCTTCCGCGTAAGCGGGTTCTAGTTCCTGCCCCGCCTTCGGATCGTAGCCGCGAACTGTGCGATCGCCAAGCGCGGATTGCTGCCATCCGATCAGATTTTTGCCGTGCAGTTTCATTTTTTCGACACAACCTTATTAGCTTGCGGCTTGCACAACATTGGTGAGGGTGCCGATGCCATCAATCGCAATCCGCACTTCGTCACCAGGCTGCAAAGTAAAAGAGTCTGGAGGCACGATTCCCGTTCCCGTCAGCAAAATGCAGCCCTTTGGAAAGCTGTTGTGGCGAAACAAGTAGGAAACAAGAACCTCCGGCGTACGTTTCATTTCAGCTAAGGTCGTATCGCCCGAGAAAGCAACCTTGCCGGTTCGCGCGATGGAGAGTTCAATTCGGGTCGTCGGCGGCAATTGGTTGCCGGTAATGAAGACACAGGGCCCTAGGGCGCAAGACGAATCATAGACCTTGGCTTGCGGCAGGTACAGAGGATTTTCGCCCTCAATGGAGCGCGAACTCATATCGTTGCCGATCGTATATCCGGTAATCTTGCCCGACGGAGCTATGAGAAGCGCAAGTTCCGGCTCCGGAACATTCCACGTTGAATCAGCGCGGATGTTCACGGGCTGACCCGGGCCAGCCACCCGATGCGCGGTTGCCTTGAAGAATAGCTCCGGGCGCTCGGCATTGTATACCCGATCGTAGAAACTGCCTCCCTCGGCACTCTGCGATTCCTCCATACGAGCAGTACGGCTGCGAAAGTATGTGACGCCCGCGGCCCAAACCTCCTGCGAAGCGATCGGCGCCAACAACTCACTGGGATTCGGCCAATCTCCTGGCTCTGCTCGACCGGTACGTGCCGTCAACACGGCGGCAAGGTCCTCGCGCATTGAAATAGCCGAAAAATCAAGGTCGGGAAAGTGATAACATTGCCCGTTGACTTCGACAGCACACCCGGTTCGTTTGCGATAAAGCTTCATTGTTAGCTGATGTGGAGACCGGGCTGTCGGAAACTGGTGCCGGAAAGCGCCCGTTGGCTCCTAGGTGAGGATATCGTACGAGCCATTCAGGGCATTTTTCGGTTCTTTAGGCGCGCCGCACAACCGGCTTTTGGTGAATGATGGAACCTGGCGTGGACAAACGGAATCCAGCGCGCTCCATTCCCGTCTGGATGTACTGATTTCGCATAAACCAACGCCAGACGTTCCCCGTCAGGACGTTCTCCAGGCTTAAGAGCGAAATGCCAACGTCGATTCCGATGACATCCTGGTTAACCCAGAGCTTTTTGTCTTTCCAATTTGGATTGAAAGCATCTGTGAAGCCATAGCGCTGGTAAACCTTGTCGCCGTAGACCGATTCCATGGCACGAAGCACCGGAATGCAAATTTCTGGGGTAAACATCACCGAACCAGTTACCGCACAAGGAACCAGGGTTCCGTTGATCGGACCGGCATAAGGGGGGCCGCCCCAAGCGACATAGCCATTCTGACTGTCAGATACGGTTATTCCCCACATATTAGGGCCGTAATCGGAGTATCTCGATTGCAAGCTGATACAAAAATCGCGATGCGCATAGGTCGCGATGATCGAATTCTGAAAAAAATTAGTGCCGTAGGGATCGCCGTCGATTTGGTGGCGGAAATCGATCCACGCGTGTGAAAACTGGTGCGTGAATAGCGGCCCTCCTCCTATGTAAGTCCAAACTTGGTCGCTCGTCTGGTATCGCACTTCGGGCCGAAGCCACATGTACCAACTTTGGGGAGGAATGTTGTGGCGCGATGCTCCGATCGCCATTAGATACAGAATCGAGGCCTCGCTATACGCGCTCCAACGCGACTTGAGAAACCCCGTTCCAGGCCTTACACCATGGCAAAGGATGTACGGGTCGCCATTCAGCATCCAGGTGAAATCGATGCGGTCGAAGATTTGTTTGGCAAGGCTGCGAATCTCCCGGTCTGGAAAATATTCGGAAACCGTGAGCACTCCCGCCATGAGCAACGCTGTATCGATCGTCGAGATCTCAGAACTGAGCTTCCGCTGGCCCGTAGTCGCATCCATAAAATGGAAGAACCACCCGTGGTCATGAAATGCATGCGACCACAGCCACCGCAGTGTGGTGAATGCACGTCCGCGTGCCAGTGGCTTCGAAATCCACCCGTGCTCAGCCGCGATGCATAGGCTGGTTAGGGCAAAGCCGGTAGCGGCAATGCTGGCGACATTATTTCCCGCTGGTGTGCCATCCATACGCGCACGATCAAGAGTCAGACCGGTTTTGTCGTTGGTCTGCTCCCAGAAGTAGCGGAAGCATCGCTTCTCATAGTCTTCCAGGAAATGGCGATCGTCGCCCGAAACCGCCGCTGGCGCGGGAGGGGGAATGACTTTCGCTGAGAGCGCCTGCCGCGCTGTCATCAAAGCGGCCGCGGATGCCAACACAAAATCGCGGCGAGTTAACACATTGCGATCAGTACTCACAGGTCTCTGCGAACACTCTTAGGGGGAGTTGCTTACGATTTCGGAATTCGACAAGAACGTCGTTCCACACTTTCATTCTACGAGCAATCCAAGTGCCACCACAAGTTCAGATTTGTAGTAGTAGGATCGTGAGGTTATTCACGCCACCGGCGGAGTGATGGGAAGATAACGGCAAACCCCGCGGCAATGAGAACGGTGGCCACTCCCCCGCCCGCCACGCTGATCACCGGGCCAAATAGCCCCGCGGTCCACCCGGATTCAACCGCGCCCAACTGATTGGAGGAGCTGATGAAGATATTGTTGACCGAGTTCACCCGTCCCCTGACGTAGTCCGGCGTCCTCATTTGAACCAGGGATGATCTTAGGACTACGCTGATGTTGTCGCAAGCTCCCGTTACGACCAGCATGGCCAGTGAGAGCGGCAGGTTTCGGGAAAATCCGAAGACTACGGTGGCGATGCCGAACCCTGCGACCGCAAACAACAAGGCCGGTCCCGCCTCACGAATCTTCTGCTTGTGGGACAGCAAGAAAGCCATGGCGACCGCGCCTACCGACGGCGCCGCGCGAAGCCACCCTAGACCAGCGACACCGGTGTGTAATATTTCGACCGCATAAATCGGCAGCAAGGCCGTCGCGCCGCCGAATAAGACCGCGAAAAGATCTAGCGCCATAGCCGCAAAAATTAAGTTGTTGCGCCACACGAATCGCACACCTTCCAGCAGCGCGCCCGGCGGCGGTGGGGCGGCGGAAACGTCTTTTTCTCCATAAGAGCGAAGGCGGGAAAAACAAAACAGGACCGCCAGAGCGCAAGCCACCTGCGTGATGTAAACGGATTGACTGCCGGCCGACGCGAGCAGCAGGCCGGCCAACGCAGGACCGCCGACACTCGAAATTTCTTGAGCGCTGCTGTTCCAAGTGATGGCTCTGGGTAATAGATCCATCGGAACAACATGCGGCAACACTGCCAACCGTGCCGGTCCCTGAAAGGAACGAGCAAAGGCGGTGACAAACAAACACGAATAGATGGATACGACTGAACGCGGAGCAAACGCGAGATAAAGCGCCGCGGCTAAGAGAAGCAGTTGTGACGTTACCATGATGAGCCGCCGATCGTACTTGTCAGCGACGTGCCCAGCGAATAGCGCGAACAACAGAAAAGGTGCGACTTGTACGAAGCCGACATTGCCAAGAACCAAAGCCGACTTGGTCTTGACATACAAGTCCCAACTAACAGCGACCGACAGCATTTGCAATCCGAGACTGGCTAAAAGGTTGCCCGCGAGAAGGAACCGATAGTCGCGGAAACGGAAGGGAGCGTAAGCGTCCAATCTATTAGCTTCGCCCATGATCGGGTTAGCCCCACCGGTCCTGTTATAGAGTGTTGTGTCAGGAGTCAACTACGACGATGAACCAAGGGCTGAACCGCCGAACGTTCCTGCAAGCATCCACGCTTTCAGCAATTGCCGCCACGCGTGCCTGGGGTGCTAACGATCGCATCAATGTCGCGATTGTCGGGGTAGGAGGCCGCGGTCGAAACCATATCACCGAATATGCCAAGCAGAGCGATGCTCTAATTTATGCCTTGTGCGACGTCGATCAGGCGAATTTAGAGCGCGGCGTGGCGATGGTGAAGAAACTCACAGGCGAAACGCCGAAAAGCTTCGAGAACATGAAAGACGTGTTCGCCGATCCGAAGGTCGACGCGGTCTCTATGCCGCTACCGAATCACTGGCACGCGCTGGCAACGGTTTGGGCCTGTCAGGCGGGCAAGGATGTCTATATTGAAAAGCCGGCCTGCCATGACCCGTATGAGGGAAGGCAGATGATTGCGGCAGCGCGAACCTATGGCCGTATGGTCCAGGTGGGATCGCAAGGCCGCAGCATCGCTCACAAAATCAAAGCAGTCCAACTCTTGAAGGATGGCGCGATCGGCGAGGTCTACATGGCGCGCGGTTTATGCTTCAAGCGCCGAAAATCCATTGGCCATACCCCGATTGAGCCAGTACCGGCAGGAGTGGATTGGGATAAGTTTCTCGGGCCTGCACCGATGATCCCGTTTTCGAAGAATCGCTTCCTCTATAACTGGCATTGGTTTTGGACGACAGGCAACGGCGATATCGGTAATCAAGGCGTGCACGAAATGGACATCGCGCGGTGGGGACTGGGCGTTGACCTTCCACGCTCAGTTGTCGCCAATGGCGGCAAGTACGTCTATGACGACGATCAGCAGACACCGAACACGTTGTTGACCCGTTTTGATTACGGGAATAAGGAATTAGTGTTCGAGGTGCGTGGTCTTCCGACCGGCTCTGAAGGAGGCTTAACAGCGGAGACTCCCAACAGCATCGGTGTGCTTTTCTATGGCGAGAAGGGTTGGATGGCGCTCGATGCGAACGGGTACCGGATCTATGGCGAGGATCCCACTAAGCCCACTCAGGAGGCAAAGTATGAGGAACCCAAAAAGACCGATACCGGTCCGCACATTACAAACTTCTTGAAAGCTGTGCGCAGCCGTAACTATCAGGACCTGCATGCGGATGTTGAAATCGGCGTCAGGTCGGCCGATCTTTGCCATTTGGCGAACATCAGCTATCGGCTCGGAGGCGGGCTGCTGAACTTCGATCAGACCACGCAGCGGTTCGACCATTCAGCAGCGAACGACCTTGCGCATCCGCAATATCGGGAGCCGTACATCATTCCGCAACTGGCATAGCGGCGCGAGGTGCGATGCAAGATCACGATACTGCACAATCTGGGCGATGGAGATGTAGGCTTAGGATCGGAAAGGAAGGCGACGAATGATTGAC
>JBARMQ010000254.1:0-27386 GCA_049802535.1 Bryobacteraceae bacterium
GGCCAGATGCTCGTGGGCATGCCGAAGTTTCATGACCCCGCCCCCTACGACATCGACGAGCACACGGGCTTCCAGCAGATCTTCGACGGTAAGAGTTTCTCCGGTTGGGATGCCGACCCCAGCATCTGGCGCATCGAAGACGGCATCATGGTGGGCGAGACGCTGGCAGGCAAGCCTAAAGGCAATAATTACATTGTCTATCGCGGCGGCAAAGCACGCGATTTCGACCTGAAGCTCCAAATGAAGATCGAAAAAGGCGGTGGCGGCGGCATTCAATATCGCAGCGTCACCGGCGTTCCGTGGACACGCCCGCAGCCTGCCGGCCAGCCGCCATATGATCTGAAGTTTATGATGACTGGCCCGCAAGCAGACTTCTGGTTCCCGGTCAGTGGACGCTCTGCTTCCTACACCGGCCAGTGGTACTCCGAAAACACCATGCAGGGCATTCTTGCCTATCGCGGCCAGGTTACGGAGGCGCTACCCGGCCAGACCAACCGGCTCGTTGCCAACATCGGCGACAAGCAGGCCCTCGGTGGCTATGTGAACGTCAACGAATGGAACGACTATGAGGTCATCGCCCGCGGCGGCGTGATGATGCACATCATGAACGGCCAACTGATGGCGATCTTCATCGATGACAACAAGGACTCCATCAATAACCAACCGGGGCTCATCGGCTTTGAGATCGAAAGCCAGCCGTGCAAGATCTCTGTGCGCGATATTTGGCTCCGCAAGTTCGACTAGTGACGCTCGTTTTTCGCGTTTACGCATCAATGGCCGATCCTAGCAGTTGCTTCAGCGCCCGTACGTATTCGGTCAGCGCTTGGCGTCCAGTCTCCGTGAGGCGGTATACCGTCTGCGGCTTGCGAAGCACGAATTTTTTTTCGACACTCACGTAGCCTGCCTGTTCGAGTTTCAGCAGTTGCGCCCCTAGGTTGCCATCGGTGGAGGCTGTCTTGGCGCGCAGCCATGTGAATTCGGCCTCCTCAACGCCACTCAGCAAAGCAAGCAACGCTAATCGAAGCCTACCGTGAATCACCGGGTTGAGCTCAGGCGCCTCAGGCATGGGCCAGACGGTCAGGCTCGTTGCGCCGCTTGCGCTTTTGAGATTGGGCGAACAGGCCGTAGATGCCGAATACGATCTGGCAGAGGAAGATGGCGGCAAGAAACACGACCAGGCTCAGCTTCTCCGCGCCGAAGCAGGACACCACAGCCGCGGCCCACCACACCATCGCGCAGCCAAATTGAGTCTTCCATCGTAAGAGCAGTCCCGATGCTCCATTCGCCACCCCCAGGATGGCCGAAACCACGGCTATAAAGACATGGGGATCGGTCAGTCGCCCGCTCAATCCAAGCGCCGGAAAGAGCAAGAACATCGTAATTCCGACCGCAATCCAAATGGAGATCACGGCTCGCCCAAGCGTCGTCCCAGGATGATTGCTGCCTTTCAAAGAAGCAACGCCAACAGTAATAATGACTGCTGCAATCATAGTGATCGGCCACGCCCACGCGCTTTGCCCCCATATGCTCCAGCCAATGGCGGCATAGTAGGCGATGCCCCAAAGAACGAAGATCCACCCCCAACTTTCTGTGGTGCGACGCCCTTCGGCGATCATGCTCTCAATCAGTTTCAGCCGGTCTTGCAGTTCTTCTTCGCGTGTTTGGTCTTGCATGACGGGTCACGATTGGTGGTGAAGCAGCATCTCCACGCTGCGATGCGGAGGATTGCCGCCGACGGTCACTCCAGTGACTTCACTCCATTCGCCCGTACCTGTCAGGTGCATCGTGTTCGCAATACGCGCAGGACCGGCCGTAAAGCCCCACGAGAAGCCGTCGCTGGTCGCAGTCAGTTCCGTGTCCACATAATGGCCGTCATTGTAGGCACGAAAGCGGTAGGCATGCGAAGCATCGTCGTACGCAATCGTCGCCAGGGCGCTGAACGATATTTTGCCGTCAGCGTTCGTGCTCTTGCCCTCGATGAGAAGGACTAGGCCGTTAAGCTTGTACTGCACGTCTTCGGATTGGGTGAGATGGAGCGGTTCGCCAGGTCCTTGACTAATGCTCACAGGTCCCGACCAGTGCCCAACAAGAAACGAAAGCTTGTGCATCGCCTCCCGCTGAAGGTCGGTGCTGGACGAACCTGCTCGCTGCGCCTCGAGAACCGGACCATGCGCTACTAAGAGCACGACTGAAAGCGATCTCAGCAACCACGTCATGTAGAGTACTCTACGCAATAGAGACGCCGCTGTCAAGCCCACCTATGGCGAAGACAACTTTGACGCTGGACGGTTCCGCGCATGTTCTGAGAACGAAGGCACAGAGGAGAACAATGGGGTCCGCCCTTCGACAAGCGTCGGGTGGCACCAAATAGCTTCGCGGAGGGCGGTGTAAGGCACTCGTGCCATCATGGCCGTCTGTACCGAAGCCATGATCTCCCCGCCGTCCACGGCAAAGGCTGTGAAACCAAGAATGCGATCGCTGTTTAGGTCTACGAGTGCTTTTAAGAATCCACGTGTTTCCGAGAGGGTGCGGGCCCGTAGCACATGTTCCATGGAAATCTTGAACCGACGGTATGCGATTCCCTCTGCCTTCGCTTCCTTCTCACTCAGACCGATATGTGCGAGTTCTGGGTCTGTGAAAAGAGTATAGGGGATTTGTCTGCCTGTTGTGACGCGGTTGCCGCCTGCGAGATTGTCCCGCACAACGCGAAAGTCGTCGACACTCACATGCGTGAAGTGCGGACTGCCGGCAACTTCGCCGATAGCCCAAACGCCGGGCGCGGTAGTCTCGAGCCGTTCATTGACCTTGATGTACCCGCGATCGGTCACTTCCACGCCAGCCAACTCCAGCCCGATGTTCTCCGTGTTCGGCGTCCGGCCCGCGGCAACAAGGAGATGCGTACCGGTGAGAGCCGTTTCTTTGCCAGCCTTTTCGACTATTACGGTGACTGACTCGCCCGACCTGCCCGAAACCTGCATAACGCGCGTGCTTAAGCGAGTGTCGATGCCCTCGTCTTCGAAGAGATCGGCAAGAGCGTCCGCGACATCGTCATCTTCTCTATGCAGCAGACGGTTATTGTGTTCGATAACGGTGACCTTGCTGCCAAATCGTCGCATTGCCTGCGACAGTTCGATGCCGACGTAACCACCGCCAATCACAATCAAGTGTTGGGGGACCCGATCTAATTCGAGCGCCTCGACATGCGTTAACGGCTGAACTTCGGCGATGCCGGGGATCTGCCCGAGCGCCGCCCGCGTGCCCGTGCTGACGATAACCCTGTCGCCACGGACTCGGCGAGTCGTTCCGTCTTGGAGAGAGACTTCCACTGTCTTCGGGCCGACGAAGCGGCCAGTTCCAAGGATGAATTCCGCTCCGGTCTTATAGAAGTTATCGCGATAGAGATCATTCAGGCCCGATACCATCGCACGCTTTCGTGCACGCACTGCAGCCATATCCACGCGGAAGTCGTCTGCCGCGATTCCGAACTCTTCACCTCGGCGAAGGTAGGACACTACTTTCGCGCTATGGATAACGTTCTTACTGGGCAGACAGGCAATATTCGGGCATGACCCACCTATGTACTTACGCTCGATGACCGCAACGCGCTGTCCTTGCCCGGCAAATGTCCACGCGGCAATTGTCGATCCTGTGCCATCGCCGAGGATGACGAGATCGTATTCTTCCCCATCAGCCATGCTATATGCCTTTGATCTCGCCGCCGTCCATGCGGAGCGAAGCCCCGGTCATCCATTTCGCTCCCGTTGAAACCATGAACGCGAGCAGATCGGCGATCTCCTCGGGCTGGCCAAAGCGACTGATGTGGGCCTCTTCCGGAAATCTAGTCGTCGCTTCTTCAACGCTCATGTTGTGGGCCGGCGCCCACTTTTCCAGGAAGGAACGTCTGCGCCCGGTCATAACGGCGCCCGGCACAACGCTATTCACCTGTACACCGTCTTTGATGCCCTGTTCGGCGAAGGCCCTTGCCAGAGCGACAATGGCGGCATTGATTGTGGCTACTGCCGCAAAGGCCGGATTCGGGTGAAGCGCGGCATTGCCGGACATAAACACCACCGACCCCTGGGATGCTTTCAACGCATCCCAAGCTCGAATGGTCAAGCGGCGAGCCCCATGGAGCTTAAGTTCCGCACCGGATTGCCACTGCTCATCGGTCATCTCGAACAGATCGATCTGCGGCACTGCTCCCGCCACGTTCAGCAGCGCATCCAGCCGTCCGAAGCGGCTAAGAACCTCGCTGATAAGCGTCTCTGCAGCTTCCGCTTTGCTCAAATCCAAATCACAAACGAGAGCCTCGGCGCCGGCGCGTTTCACCTGCTCAGCGACGTCCGTGAGTGCGGCTCGATTACGGGCAGCGAGAACGACCGTAGAGAAATCGCGCGCGAGGCGAATTGCCGTGGCGCGCCCGATGCCTTGACTCGCTCCGGTCACAACTGCAACAGACCTGTTCGTAATCATCTTTTCGAATGAGTTCAGGCTGCTTGTGCAGCGGTCAGGATCATTTCCACGACTGCCGCCGGCGCCGTCAACAGGGGAGTATGATCGACAGCCAGAGCCTGCGTCTGAGCCCCCATGCGCTCTGCCATGAAGTGCTGTGTTTTCGGGTTGATCATGCGATCTTCCTCGGCAATTAAGAACCAGGAGGGCTTGTTGTTCCAGGCAGGCTCTGGCGCTGGCTCCTGGATGCACTTAACAGAGATGGGTCGCTGCACCGCCCGGGCCAAGGCAATCTGGTCTGCCGTTGCGTGATGCGCAAAAGCGTTAGCGAAGCCCTCGTCGGGCATCCAGATCCATCCGTCCTGATCAGGGGCAAGTTCAGGAGCCATGGGATGGGGCTTGTCGCGATAGAAGACTTGGGCGACCGTCTCTCCCTTAGCTGGAGCAAGGGCTGCGATGTAAACGAGCCCCCGCACTCGTTCATCATTCGCTGTGGCAATCACCGCCCCAGCGTACGCGTGGCCAGCAACAATAACAGGGCCTTTGGCTCGTGCGAGAGTGCGCCGCAGAGCCGCTGCGTCATCACTCAACGAGCTGAGTGGTAGAGGCGCCGCCACGACTTCGAGTCCTCTTCTTGTGAGTGGGCCAATCACCTCACTCCAACTGGATCCATCTGCCCAGGCGCCATGCGCCAGAACCACCGTTATGTTCTCAAGAGATGCCATTGCTCGATTCCTTTTTAAGTTAGTTGTTGGTGAAGATCGCTTCAGCTTCGCCCCAAGAACTGCTTGATCCGTTCCGCGATGAAATCGGACGAGTCCTCCAGGGCAAAATGGCCAGTATCAATGAGGTGCAATTCGGCATGAGGAAGATCCCGCTGGTACGCTTTTGCCCCTTCCACCGTGAAGAACGGATCGTTAATCCCCCAAACAATCAGCATTCGTGGCTGCTTCACGCGGAAGTACTCGTGCCATTGCTCATACAGCCCCACATTGGATTGATAATCGTGAAGCAGATCGAGTTGGATCGCGTCGTTACCGGGCCGGTCGAGAAAGAACTGATCGACCGTGTAGGCATCGGGACTGATCAGTGACGCATCTTTTGCGCCGTGTGTGTATTGAAAGATCGTCGTCTGTTTCGTAAGCAAGCTTCGAACCGGCGCCTCCGTGATAGCTGTTCGTTCCTTCCAGAACGGCTTCATTGGATTGAAAGCTTCGCCAATACCTTCGGCGTACGCGTTCCCGTTTTGCACTACGATTCCCTCAATCGCGTCCGGATGCCGCGAAGCGATGCGATATCCAACAGGAGCGCCATAGTCCTGCACATAGATGCTAAACTTTTTCAAGCCAAGTACGTCGAACAGTAACTTCTCCACGTGTTCCGCCAAATTGTCGAAGCTGTATGTAAATTGCTTTGCGTCGGGCGCGTCGCTATAGCCAAAACCTATGTAGTCTGGCGCAATCACGTGGAACCGATCGGCGATTTTCGGAATCAGCTCACGAAACATATGTGACGAACTGGGAAATCCGTGCAAAAGCACGATGGTGGGTGCGTTCGTACTACCTGCCTCGCGATAGAAGAGCTTTTGTCCGCGGACAGATGCGTAATGATAGGCCGTCATTGCGAGATCCTTTTATGTCTGAAGGAAGGGCAATTACGACGCCGAAGACTAAAGTGTTCAGCTCATTCACGATAGCCGGACTTGAGTCTGACGAACTCGCGACGGATATCCGACTCCGACGGGTTACTGTCACATTCCCGTCGCAGGCACGTCCCTTCACGCCCTCTATCCGGAACCGCGGCACCCGTAAGTAGGCCCCGAAAGATCCCTTATAGCAATCAGTCCGCTAACGTAGATCAGCGGCGTTCGAGTGTTGGTGCTCGTCGACGAAATGGAGCAATCGATCTACATTCAGCCGAACCTGCATCAACATCGCATCGCTAAGATCTCGGTGTGCAATCAACAGCCGTACGGCCTGTGTGCGATTCTCCTGAAGAAAGATGGTGGTTACTTCGCCTTTTTGGGAACGGATGCGAATCATCGGTTTCCAACTCGAGCCCAGCGCACTGTCCACAATCGCGCTGAAATCGTCAGGGGCAATAGTGGGATGTTCAAATATTGCGAGCTTCAGCTCGCTCGTACCCGCCGGGCGGCTGACAGCCACGGCCGCACGCGCGAGCCAGAAGAAAGGAATGTGCGTTCGCTCGCAACCGCTCTGCTGCTCGACGATGTGGACAACCTGGTCGAACTCCGCGGCGCGAATCGCGCGAGGATGGAACAACAGGAGACAGGCGGTTAATGCGGAGAAATTTGCGAGAAATTGCTTCCCCATATTATTGATCTTTCTCCTTACTCTTCTTGCCGCGATAGATCTTCGGAATTCCCATGTGGCCGCCTAATTCGCTTAACTCGGTGACATCGATTGGGCCGGCGATATGGACAATTGTCAATTCCCTTGGCTCCGCGTCGATGATTACCATGCCTGAGATCTGGTCGCCGTCGTGGCCAATGTATACTTCGGCGATTTCTGGTTTCGATTTTTCAGAGACGATGCGCGACCACTGCGGACCCTTAAGCTGCGCTCGAAGAGCCTCCACATCGTCCATAGAATATTGCCCATCCTTATCGAACTCAAAGCTGCGCACGTAGACGCCTTTCAGCTTGGCGATGATTTGTTTGATCTTGACGTTATTGGGGTCGTCGTTGGAAAGAAATTTACCTGCTAACTGAAGCATGGAGCTATCGAGGGTTACGTCGACGGTCTCGGTCGCTCGCGCGGCCAGGTGCTCCAGATTGACCGGCATTTTGATGTCGTCTGCGCAGAAGGCGGGGGCAGCGGCGAGGCCCATGATCATAGCGGTCAGGAAAAATCTTTTCATCTCTCAAGTTCCTTGATGGTTCCGATTTGCGCTACTTTGTTGCGGATCTGATGCAACTTCATCCCGGTCAAGCGGAGCGCCACGACCAACTGTTCGCTGGCCCGTTCACCCTCCTGCCTCTCACGATGGCGCTGATAGCCCAGGGTCGCGGCCAACACGAGAAGTACCGCTAAGGCCGGAGCAAACCAGAACGGGAGAAAAAATCGGCGGCGCGGTCGGGAGTCCAACTTTCGAGCCTGCGCCAGAACCCTCTCTGTGAAGCCGTCGGAGGGTTCTTTGCGCTCCAGAGTTTGTTTTAGAAGTTCTTCAAACGGTTCCATCGGCACTCCATTCTTGACCCAATCGCCGGGTGGTTTTGGCCCGCAGTAACGCGATCGCCCTGCCCAGCATGGTTCGCACAGTGCTCGGCTTCATCCCCAATAATTTCGAGATTTCGTCCGGCTCCAGGTCCTCCTGGTACCGCAAGATCACCAGCATCCGTTGTTTTTCCGGCAGTGAGGCAACCATCTTTTCTAAATAGGCGGTTAGCAGCGGATCATGCAATTGTTCCAGTGTCCCCGGCTCCTGCGCGTCCTCCAGGCTAAACTGCGGCTGCGTCTTGCGCCTGCGAATTTCGTCAATGCAGCGGTGAGCCATCGTCTTGCGCAGCCACCGTTCCATATGCTCTCTCGATTCGATCGAGTCCCAATCTCGGTAGAGCCGGAGGAAAACATCCTGAGCCAACTCTTCGGCCAACACCCGATCCCGTAGAAAGTGCCACGCAATGCTGAACACCATGGCCTTCGATTGCTCCACAGCGTCAGCAAACGTGGGCACGCGATGCGACTCTTCTTGCCCTGCCCCGTTGACCACCGCTTCCGTCAAAGCCACCGCGCTTTCTCACTGACCTAATACGCGGAAGAACCGTGGCGGGTCCCAAAATTATTAGGAAGAATGGACGCAGCCGCCGGTTACGCTTGCGCCGCAACAAGGATCATAGGCGGCGGCGGGGTATACATGCTTTCCATCGCGACTTCCCAAAGCATTGGATACCACTCGTCGTAGCTAAACGGATGACGGCAATCGAATTTTTGCCAATATCGCTCCGTCGCATTTGAAGTCGATTGGGGTGCTTCTTTTGGCCGCCGTAGCTGTCGTAGCCCCATCGGAATTGACCGTATGATTTTGCGCTGCCAGTCGGGACGACGCCAGCGTTGGCTGGGATCGAATTGACCAAACCACGTCGTTCGGCTGAAGTGGCGGTTGACCAGCGTGCGGAATTCCTCGGAGCGCATTTCAGATAAATGGAAGGGATTGTCGCTGTATCCCAAGTCCGCATTGGGAGTCGAGATGAGTGCGACTCCATTGTCGGTGACTAGCGATCGGATTTGCGACAGAATAGCGGAGGGGTCCACTACATGTTCGATTACTTCGAAGCAGGTTACCAGGTCATATTTGTAGTTCGCAAGCTTCGACGCCGTGGCATCTCCAGCGCAGAATTCTAAATTTCGCAGTTCTCCGTAACTGCGCGCAATCCCAATAGCATCATCTGAAATATCCATTCCGGTCACCATGACCGCGCCGGAACTGGCTAAGATGCGGGCTTCCGTATCCGGTCCCGCAGCCTAGATCAAGGCATCGTCCTCCCGTTGCCCACTGACAGGCCCAGCGATACCGGCTCAAGTGATCCGTTTGCAACCGATGCAGGTCAGTTTGACGTTCGGTATGCTCAACCATAGTCAATTCCCTTATCAGGATAGCCAATTGCCGGAACTCTCGCCGAAGCCCTAACCGGATGTGTTTCTCAGGTGCGCGATAATCCTTGAGAGAACTGATGAATGGAAATCCACCGGTTACATGGCTGCTGTCTGTTAAAGACAGCATGCCTTACCTACCGCTAGCGCTGGAATCACTAGCCAATCAAACCTATCGAAATCACAAAATATTGGCTTGGGACGACTGCTCAACCGACGGAAGCCTACAGGAGCTTGAGCGTTGGATTCCGGACCGAATTCCAGGCCGGATCTTTTCGGGCAAATCATTGCGGCTTGGTCCCTGCTTAGCATTTTTGGTGGCACAAGCGGACACCGAATTATGCGCCCGAATGGACGGGGACGATATATCTCTCCCGCACCGCCTAGAGCGCCAAGTTGCTTTCATGACAGAACATCCGGAAGTCGACGTTCTCGGCGGCTACGCGCAACTAGTCGATCTAGAAGGCAAAGACTTATACATGTGGACATACGCCACCGGCGACTCCGACACGCGGTGGCAATCACGTTTCAATGCCCAGTTCTCACATCCGGCGGTGATGTACCGGCGAAGTGCAGTTTTAGCAGCAGGCAACTATCCTGATTGCCGCGCCGAGGACGCCGCCTTGTGGACGCGAATGTCGGTTATGAAGTTTGAGTTCCGCAACCTGCCGGAGCCGCTCATCCAATATCGGAGAACGACGACGAGTGCAACGGGAACCGTCGAAGATTGGCTGCCATCCAATCGCGAATTTGCTAAATTTTGCGCGTCATTCATGTTTCCCGGCGTTCCGGATCCTCGGCAAGCCATGGAACTTTGGGAGGCCACGCGGCCAAATGAAGCAAAAGTGAAAACTGAGCTGCGGCACTTGAAGGCATTGAAGCAAACTGCGGTAGCGCATGCCCGGCAGGTGGGCAAGCCCGACAGCTATTTTCTGAACTGCGACTACTTTAGAGCGCAGCTTTATTGGGTGAACCGGCGAATTATGGAAGGCTTTGGACTCGGCCCTCTGCTACGTCTGAGGGACCGTCTGCGACGGAAGGCGGCGGCGAGTTAGCCAGCCTGGGTGAAACGGTTTGCCGTTGGCTAGGGTCTTCCTATCGAATGGAAATACTATCGGGCATATTGTTAGCTGCCTTATCGGTTGTCCCCGGCGCAAATCCTTCGAGCGTGCCGCCTGCGACGATGATTCAGGCGGTCGTTCGCCTGATGGGTCCCGGAATCAGGCCCGGTTCGTCGGCGGCGCTGCCAAAAACCATTTACCGCGCCGGACCCCATTACGCGCGCATAGAAGATCCGCCTAATGTGCGCGTAGGCGTTCGCAAGGTCACGATCATTGCGGAGCCAGACGCCTATAGCATCAATCTGATCGATAAGAAAGGAACGCATGCAATCGATCAAGGCGGCGCGGACGATGTCCACCTGCCAATCGTTTTCGATCCTACGCACAAGTTGAAGACACTGAATCATTTGGAATTTGGCGACGAAGTAGAATTCTTCGAAAATGCGGGAGCGGCGAAGGTCGCAGGTCCAATTATCAATAATCAGCCGACAGAAGCCTATAAATTGCCGGAAGAACAAGGCCACGCAACTCTGATTGTTAAGAGCGGGAGTGAGTCCCCGATTCGATTGAGTTGGCAGACAAAAGACGGAACCTACACCTACGAATATTTCCGCTATCAAGAAATGCCGTTCAATCCGGCGCTGTTCGCCAAGCCCTCGGGCATTGCCTATCGCGATATTCCTCCCGACCCGAATAGCCCAAACGAATAGTCGAAGCAGCATCTGGCGATACTGAAGAGTTGGATCGCTATACCCCGCTTCAGTATGTGAAAGGAATCGGACCGGTTCGTGCCGAGATGCTGGCTGCCAAGGGCCTGCAGACGGTGGCCGATTTGTTGTACTATGCGCCGTTTCGATACGAAGACCGGCGCAATCTAAAATTGATCTCGCAACTTGCGCCTGGTGAAAAGGCGGCGGTTCTGGCGCAGGTGCAGTCAGCTAAACTCAGCACGTTTCGGCGCCGTGCAGTTGCCTTATTTGAAGCAACTTTGCTGGATGGCGGTACAGGCCGGCTCCATGCGCGATGGTTCCACGGCGAGCGCTTCGCCGACAGCTTGACCGAAGGCGTTCGTGTTGCCCTTTTTGGAAAGGTTGAGCTTGATCGGGCGAGTGGCGGCCTGGTCATGGTGCAGCCTGAGATCGAGATTCTTGTTCACGAAGACGAAGAGGACGAGACGCTCCACTCCGGCCGGATTGTCGCCGTGTACGAAGCCGCAGGGAAAGTCTCCACGCGAATATTTCGACAATTACTGGACCGAATTCTGAAACAGGTTGCGATGCCGGAAGATGCAATGCCTGAAAGCGTACGCGCTGCGGCGAACCTAATTCCGCTTGCCGATGCCATACGGCAGTTGCATTCGCCGGCGCAGGACGCCGATTTGCGTTTGTTGAACGAATTTCGATCGCCCCCGCATTATCGGCTAATCTTCGATGAATTCTTTTGGCTAGAAAGCGGTCTCGCGCTGAAAAAGAACAAAGCGCGGCTGGCGACGGGTGTTTCCTTTCAAGTTACAGACCACGTGCGCCAGCAGATTCGTAAGATGCTGCCGTTTAAGCCGACTGGAGCGCAGCGCCGGGCTATTCAGGAAATCGCGGACGATATGAAGCGGCCGCATCCTATGAATCGCCTGCTACAAGGCGACGTTGGAAGTGGAAAAACAATTGTGGCGGCGCAAGCGGCAGCCATTGCCGTCGAGAACGGATATCAGGTCGCGGTTCTTGCGCCAACGGAGATATTGGCGAATCAACATTTTGCGTATTTCCAGCGGCTGTTGAGCCAACTGGACTATGAAGTGGTTACTTTGACTGGTTCGATCAGCGTACGCGAAAAGCAGCAGATCAAGGAGAGGATCGCGTCCGGTAAAGTTCAAGTTGCGGTAGGGACGCATGCGCTGATTCAGGAAGATGTGACGTTCCGGAAACTCGGACTTGCGATTGTCGATGAGCAGCACAGATTTGGCGTTTTGCAGCGCTTAAGCCTTATCGAGAAAGGCGCGCAACCCGACGTTCTGGTGATGACCGCTACCCCGATTCCGCGCACGCTTTCACTGACGTTGTATGGTGATTTGGATGTCTCGGTGATCGACGAGCTGCCGCCCGGGCGACGGCCAATCGTCACCCGGCATGTTCGCGAATCGGCGATTGAGAAAGTCTATGGTTTCCTGGCGCAACAGATCAAAGCAGGACGTCAAGCGTACATTGTTTATCCAGTGGTGGAAGAGTCGGAAACCGCCGCAGTGAAGGCCGCCGAACAAATGTTTTTAAAATTGTCGGAAGAAGTTTTTCCTGGAGTGGAAGTCGGCTTACTGCACGGGAAGTTGTCGGCCGATACTAAGGACAAGGCGATGCGCCTGTTCCAAACGGGCCAGATCAAAGCCTTAGTCTGCACCACAGTGATTGAGGTCGGAGTCGACGTGCCGAACGCATCAGTAATCGTGGTGGAACAGGCGGAGCGCTTCGGATTGGCCCAGTTACATCAATTGCGGGGACGCGTGGGCCGAGGTGTCCATCAAAGCTACTGCATTCTGGTAACGGGCAAGATGAACGACATCGCCCGCGAACGGATCCGCACATTGGTGGATTCCAACGACGGCTTCTACATCGCCGACATGGATATGCGTTTGCGTGGTGCAGGCGAGTTTTTCGGCACCAAGCAATCCGGCGTCCCGGGCCTGCGTCTGGCCGATTTAATGCGCGATGCGGATGTGCTGGAAGAGGCGCGCAACCAAGCGCTACGCCTCATCGAGGAGAAAGAAACCGAAGAATTGCGTGCCGTGGTTCGCTACATACAAGAACATTGGCAGCGCCGTTATGGCTATGTCCAAGTTGGATAACGAATGCGCGTCATCGCCGGAACCTTTCGCAGCCGCAAGTTGATTAGCGTTCCCGGTCTCGACGTTCGTCCGACCCCCGATCGTTTGCGCGAGGCGCTATTCAACGTGCTCGCGCCTCGTATAGGAGGCGCTATCTTTCTTGATGCCTATGCGGGCAGCGGCGCAGTCGGGATTGAAGCGCTAAGCCGTGGCGCAAAGCAGGCGATCCTAATTGAGAGGAGCACGGCGGCATTAAAAATCATCCAAACGAATTTGGCGTCGCTCGGCATCGGTGCGGAGGCCGTTGTTGTTCGTGGTAATGCCGTGTCCCTGGTTGGTAGATTCGAACCCGAAATTGCGTTTCTCGATCCGCCGTATCAACAGACAAAGGCATACGCGGAGTGTTTAGAGGTATTCGCCGCAGGATCTTGCCAGTTGGCCATTGCGCAGCATGAATCGCGATACCAACTTGCGGACAACTTTGGAGTTTTGGTCAAGTACCGAGTCGTAAAGCAAGGGGATAATTCGCTCACATTTTACGAGCGGCGGCCAGCAACAGATGAATGTCCATAACGTTAGTTCCCGTCGGGCCCGTGCGGATCAAGTCGCCCAACGCATCAAAGAAGTGATAGGAATCATTCCGCGCCAGGCTGTTGGCGGCATCTAAACCCATTTGGCGTGCGCGTCGCACCGTGTCGCCATCAGCGTATGCGCCGGCCGCGTCGGTTGGGCCGTCGGTACCATCCGTTCCCGCGCTGAGCACCAGACAGTCCGCTAATCCGCTGAGCTCTATCGCTGCTGCCAAAGCAAATTCCTGATTGCGTCCGCCCTTCCCTTCGCCGCGTACCGTGACCGCCGTTTCTCCTCCGGCTAGTAGGCAGGCCGGCGGCCGTACAGGGTTACCCGACAAAATCATTTCCCGCAATATATGCGCATGTGCGCGAGCAATCTCACGCGTCTCGCCTTGCATACTGGTGGAAAGCACCAGCGTTCTGTAGCCCATTTTTTTTGCCCTGGTAGCGGCAGCGGCCAGAGCCAATCGATTGCTTCCGACAATCACGTTATGCACGTGGCTGAATATGGCGTCACCTGCTTTGGGCGTCTCCTGTCCTTCTTCAATGGCACGGCGAACGGCAGCGGGTATCTTCCCGCGCGGATCATACTTGCTGAGGGTTTGAAGCGCGTCCTCGCGAGTTGATCCATCGGGAGCGGTCAGACCGGACCCGATCACATCCAGGGGGTCGCCAATTACGTCGGATAGCAGCAAGCCAACAACCGTAGCCGGGTAAGCCAGCGCGGCGAAACGACCGCCCTTCAGCGCAGACAGGTGTTTCCGAACGGCGTTGAGTTCAAAAATGTCCGCGCCACCGCGAAGCAAAATGCCGGTGGCAGCCTGCTTGCTGGCCAGCTTCAAGGGAGGTAGCGGCGCAGGCAGTAGTGCGGACGCACCGCCTGAGATAGCCGCTATTACCAAGTCACGCGCGTTCAATTCACGAGCTAAGCTCTCCACCCGCAGAGCAGCTTTCGCGCCGGCCTCATCCGGTATCGGATGCGAACATTCAAAAACTTCAAAGCGATGCAACGGCTGCGACACATGTCCGGTTTTGGTGACAACAATGCCGCCTGTGAGCCGCGAGCCGAGAATTTTCTCGACCGCGCTCGCCATGGACGCAGCCGCTTTGCCGACCGCAACTAGGTAAACGCGATCGAATTGGCTCAATCGAAGCCGTACTGAGCCCGCGCGCAAAACGGAGTCGGTCAGCCGTAGATGCCTTCGAACGGCTTCGCCGGCGTCCGCCGCTTTGAGCGCTGCCTTGAAGATGGCTAAGGCGTCGCGGCGCAATCGTGTTCCTGAAGAGTTCTTCAAAAAATCGGGAGCCCAAGGATGTGCCGCACGACTTCTTTCACGTCGTCGCTTTCAATCTCTACGCGAAAATCCGCCCGGCTGTAGAGGGGGCGGCGATCGGCATAGAGTTTGGCCAAGCCATTCTGATCGCGCGCGAGCGGCCGGGTGTTGTCGTCTCCTAATCGCCTGCGAACCCGCTCCAACGTGCAATCGAGCCAGATCGTTACACCATTGTTCTCAATTAATTCCCAATTGCGTGGTTGTGCAAACGCGCCACCGCCCAGCGCAAATACGCACGGGCTTCCGCACTGCACATGAGAGATACGCCGGCGAATCATCTGTGTTTCAATTTCGCGAAAGGCGGACTCACCCTGATGGCTGAAGATCTCGGAAACGCTTCGTCGCTCCTGTTCTTCGATGTCCTTATCGATATCGAAGAAAGTCCAGCCGAGTTCATCGGCCAGACGGCCTCCAATGGTCGATTTGCCGCTCGCCATGAAACCGACCAGATAAAGCCCCGGAGTACGCTTCAGCTTTAGCGTCATCGCGTAATTAGAACGCTTTCCAGTATATCCCGCAGGGCAAAATCAACGCATGCAAAGCCGTCTTATTTGGAGAATTCGATAATAGGTATATGGCAGCGGATCTCTTACCTTTATTCCCCCTTTCCACCGTTCTTCTGCCGGCCACTCCGCTGCCACTGCATATCTTTGAAGATCGCTACAAAGACCTGATGCGCGATCTCAATCCGCAGCGGGCTGAATTCGGCGTGGTGCTTGCTAAGGACGACGGCATTGTCAATATCGGTTGCACGGCCACTGTGGACCGCGTGTTTCAACGCTATCCGGATGGACGGTTGGATTTGTTGGCCATCGGCCGCCGCCGTTTTCAGGTGATCTCGCTCGATGAAGAGAAGTCTTATTTGCGTGCTTCGGTCGAATTCTTCAACGATGACGAGGCAAACGAAGTACCGGTCGAGTTGCGTCAAAAGGCGATTGAGGGCTATCAGATGTTGCGAAACTTGGAAAAGCCCGATGTTCTGATTGAACCTGCATTGGACGGGCCGCAATTGAGCTTTCAATTGGCGCAGTTTATTTCCGATCTGGATAAGCGGCAAACGGTGCTGGCGATTCGTTCCGAGGTGGACCGGTTACAATTCCTGGTCGGCATGCTGCCCGAGTACCTGCGTATCCGCGAGCGCATTACGGTCGCCAAACGGGTCGCCCCGCTGAATGGGCATGCAAAACACATCACAACGTCGGAGACCTAGAAGAATTTGAAACGGCAGACCCTGATTTTTGACGCCGACGATACACTGTGGGAAAACAACATATATTTCGAAGAGGCTTTTGAGCAGTTCTTCAGCTATCTGAAACATTCGTCGATGACGCTGGCGGAGGTTCGTTGTGTTCTCGACGAAATTGAAATGGCCAACGCCCGGATTAACGGCTACGGATCGCGGAATTATGGCGGCAACTTAGTCACCTGCCTTCGCCACTTGGCCGAACGGGACATTTCAGATCAGGATCTGGAAGCCGTTCGCGAATTCGCCCACGCCATTCTGGAGAGGCCGATTCAACTCCTCGACGGAGTGCAGGAAACCGTCAGCGAAATGGCCAAACGCCACGATCTGGTGATCTTTACCAAGGGCGACCAAGCGGAGCAACAGGCCAAGATCGACCGTTCCGGCCTACTGCCGTACTTCCGGCACGCGGTCATCGTAAAAGAAAAGAATATCCCGGCGTATGCCGCTTTGGCGGCAGAGCACCGATTCATTCCTGCCGAAACGTGGATGATTGGGAACTCGCCCAAATCGGATATCAATCCGTCGCTTGCGGCAGGATTGGGCGCGGTTTACGTTCCCCACCCGCGGACATGGGGATTGGAACAGGAAGACGTGCCGCATGACCATCCGCGACTGCTGAAAATTGAGAAGATTAGCGAGCTTACCGGCTATTTTTAAGGCGCCTCGCGCAAAACGCACTCGCGGCCCCTGCTTAAGTTTCTGCTTTTCTTGGGCACCGGCGAGCTAAAAGCCCGGCAGTTTGCCGATTAAGATTTGGGCGCCGCGCAGGCATCGACCGGCGATACGGCGGAATAGGTTTGACGACGGGCGCGAACGAGTTCTTCGATACCAAGGCGCGGATGCGGCGGGCGCGTCGATTCGAATTTCGTCAATCTTCCAAAATTTCGCATTCGGCCCAAGCGCCGTTTGAATCTCTTCCTTCGAGCGCCGTTCGGCCTCTCGCACCGACGTAGCTGCCACGCATTGATGAAAGCGGGAATCGCCATCGGAACATCGCCACACCACGCAGTACGCATCTAAACGCCGTTGCGCCCCTAAAGGTCTGTGGTGGTTGTCGCCACGATCGGGCGCCGGACAGGACGTGGCGCTCGACTGATTTCCATTTCCCGTCTTGTTGCTAACATCCTTGCCGGTTCGTTTCACGAGAACACCTGCCTTGACCATTCACTCAGCCGCTTTTGCCGGCTCGACATCCTTCATCTATCTCGCCGACCGATAGACGCCGGCTACCGCGAGAATATATCAAGACCATCCGGACAAACTTCAAAGCGGCCGGCCGAGCAATGTGACAATATTACCTCCAGTGAAACGACCACGGACGGCGTGTTTCTTTCGCAGACTTCACTGCACTTCGACGGTAAGCTAGAGACTTGAAGGCAGCAGTTTTCGCATCGCCCGAAGGCCGTTCTGGGCCACCGCTTCTTATTCGTGACGTGCCGAAACCCGAATGGACGCCGGGATATATGTTGTTGCGAGTGCGCGCGTGTGGAGTCTGCCGGACCGATCTTCACATTGTGGAGGGAGATCTGCCTCCCAAAATCTCGAATTTGATTCCGGGGCATCAGATCGTTGGGGAAATCGTGGAGGGCGCCACCGGCGATCTTCCCGCCGGTACTCGCGTTGGCGTTTCGTGGATGGGCGGGATTGATGGCACGTGCCTCTACTGCCGGAAGGGTCTTGAAAATCTTTGCGATTCGCCGACGTTCACCGGGTATACGACGAACGGCGGTTACGCGGAGTACGCTCTGGCCCGCGCCGATTTCGTGTATCCGCTTCCTTCGAAGCTTGACGATCTGCATGCCGCTCCACTGCTCTGTGCTGGAATTATTGGATTTCGCAGCCTTCGCGTCGCCGGTGTGGAGCATGGCGACCGTGTCGGCTTGTTCGGCTTTGGTTCGTCGGCGCACATTACCATTGCCGTCCTTCAGCATTGGGGCTGCGAAGTATATGTTTCGACCCGTGGCGAATCGCACCGTAAGTTCGCGGCTTCGCTTGGCGCAACCTGGGTCGGAAACGAGTCGGAGAAGCCCCCGGTGGAACTGGACCGCGCCGTTACCTTCGCGCCCAGCGGCGACGTGGTAATTGCTGCGCTCGCCAGCCTGCGCAAAGGAGGCGTGGTGGCTATCAACGCCATTCACCTGGACCGCATGCCCGAGTTTAGTTATGACAAACTGCTGTGGGGCGAACGTCAAATACGCAGCGTTGCCAACATGACTCGTGCCGACGCGCGCGATTTTCTGAAAATTGCCGCTTCGATCGACTTACAAACGAACGTGAAGCCCTTTTCGCTGGATCAGGCGAATGAAGCTTTGGCCGCCGTAAAGGGCGATTCGGTCGATGGAGCTGCTGTGATCGTGCTTTAAGATCGCAAGCGCGAGATGTGCTCACTGCGTGCTCAGAAAATACTCGCGGATGGGCTGCATACCAGAACTATGCAGCCCAATTCGGAGTTGCTTTCAAGCAGATTTACTTGAAAAAGTCGGCGAAGGCTTTACCGTTAGGCACGCCCAGCCCGGTGACGTTGTCCCAACCTGGAGTAATCAGAAGACCACTATCGGTCCCGAACGAGAGCACATAAGCAGTGTCTTGGACGAGTGGATAGTTCCAGATCGCACTGTAAAATTGGGTAGTGAGTTCAAGGGGAGCTGCCAATTGACTTGCGGTGTAATTGTCAAAAAAACCGTTTCCCTCATTTATGCTCGCCGTAACGTTTGTGGCGGAGTTGACGGGTAGCACGTCCGTGATAGTTTTGGCAGGCATTGAGTACAGATACGCTGCCGCTAATCCCAGCGGAGTACCCGCTTCCTGATTCGCAATAGCCCACAGACCCGAGAACATAGGCGTTGCCAAGCTTGTGCCACCGTAAACCGTGTATATCTGGACGGGGCTTTGAAACGGGTAACTGATTACGATAACAGCGCCGGTAAACGGATCAGCTAGCCATGAGATATCCGGCAACTGCCGAGTAGCACCCGGTAGCCGTGCTTGATACGGCGGTTTAGCAAAAAACGCGCTGGGGCCGCCGCCGGAGCCACCGGCGAAACCAAAATTGATTGGCGGATCGTAGACTGTTCCCTCCTCTGCCAATAAGGTTTCATTGTTACCCCAACCGGTTTGCCACGCGATCGTGGAGTTCGGTTTTAGGGCAAGAGTTACGCCGCCAACCGCAGTGGCATACGGCGAATCGGCTGGCGCCGAAACCGAAGCTTGGTTGAATGGCGAGTCAAAAGTGTCATCGCCCGCATCACCAGTCGCGAAGTTGGCGGACATCCCGAACACAGCAGCGATTTCGTTGATCAGATTCTCTTCGATAAGCACCGCCGTGGGCGTGTAAAGCTCAGCACTCCCGTAGCTCCCGGAAATAACATTGCCGAGACCGTTTGCAATCGCGTAGAGTTCGGCAGTGTCGACATCGTCGAAACTAGGGCTCGGCGGAACAACCAAATCGA
This sequence comes from Bryobacteraceae bacterium, assembly GCA_049802535.1. Taxonomy (GTDB): domain Bacteria; phylum Acidobacteriota; class Terriglobia; order Bryobacterales; family Bryobacteraceae; genus Bog-105. The sequence goes on from JBARMQ010000254.1 coordinate 19,540, forward strand.
TGTGGGCCCCTGGAGCAATGGCGTGAGCCCACTCCACGTCGATGTTAATTTCCGGGTCGGGCTCAGCACATGTCGGAGGAGTAGAAGAATTCAGGATCTTGAACGTGGCTGGGGTGAGCGGCGGAAGACCGTAGGCCGCCGAAAACGTATTCGCGTCCTGACGGATGGTTGGGGATCCGCACCAGTCGATGATGACGATGGTTTGCCCGCCGCCTGTGAAGCCCTCGTCGTACAGCGCATTCAGATTGTACGCGATCTGAATTTCTGGGGGCGTATACCCGCAGCCCGACGCACCGGCCTTGGCCGCATAGATGTTCCCGGTGTACGTGCCGATCGGGAGAGTGCCGGGATTGATGGTTTCTGTCGTGGCTCCTGTGAAGCAGACTGAACCGAACGCGTTCGCAGGTGAAGTGGCGGCGGGGGCCGCTAGACTTTGAAAGCCGCCGCCGGAAGGCGCATTTTGAGATTTAGGAGCGCGGGCCATATAAGGATGTTTGTAGGTCAAGTTCTGCAAGCCATACACGGCTCCGACTAGCGGCGCAATTGATTCGTCAACATAAGGCTCAGATGCATTGGCGAAATAGGTCGTGCCGTTCAACTGGTAATTGTTGATCTGAACGTGAAACACCCGGCTCACAGTGGCGATCGTGCCCTGAGCCCGCACGAACATATTGTTCGGACCCATTTCCACGACCGGCAAATTATTTGCCAAGAGATACTGAGCAACTGTCCGCGCCTCAGCTGCGGTTGGAGCGTATTCAGCTTGGAACTGCGCTGGAGTGAGCCATTGGCGGTACTTGGCCGACCCAGGCTCGTAAAGATCCTGTACCAGGGCGTCCAGACCAGCTTGATTGTGCAATTTCAACCAAACGTTGACGTTAATCGTTTGAGAAGGCTCAGTAGGGCCAAGATTCGTAGCCATACTGACCAATTTGGAAACGTGATTTGTCAACGGCTGCGTTGATGCCGCGGCCGCTATTCCATTTCCAGAGCTCGCGAGCACTAGTAAAAGCGCCAGACGAGTCCTGATAGATCGTTTTTGTAGATTCATTTGTCCTCCGAACTGCGAACTTTGCTCCAACCGAGAGCACGTAAGGTAAGCGTACTCACCGTTGGTTGGTCTAGCATACTACCCTAAAGAGTCTAGGGAGTAGTACCTTGAGTACTACTATTACCTGGCAATTGGGGGACTGAGTCGATCAAGCGTTGCCGGGCACACGTGAACTGCAGAACCCTAAAATCTGCTTCCGGTATTTCGATATGTACTAAGTGACCGTTTTCTCTACCACGAAGACTCCTGTGCCTTCGCGAGTGGCTCTGCCCACGCTCGAAGTGCCGGGTTCCCTTCGGGTGGCCGAAGTGGTGGCGGCACTCTCTCAGGCCCTTGATCTCGGTTCCGGATCGGCTCGATGGCATTCGGTTCGAACTTGTGTTCTGGGCATGCGCATCGCAGCCGAACTGCGGCTACCGGAGGAGGTGCAAAACGGCCTTTACTACGCTCTGCTCTTAAAAGACGCCGGCTGCAGCAGCAACGCCTCGCAGGTTTATCAGGAGTTGGAGTCGGACGACATCGCGGCGAAACGCGACGTCAAGAAGACCGATTGGACGCGGCTGAGCTGGGAAACGCTTCAGTATGCGCTGTCTCATGTCGCTACCGGAAAGCCTTTCTTGGAGCGCGTGCGCGCAATTCTCCGCGTCGCATCAAAGCAGAAGGCGCACGCACGGCAAGTGACTGCGATTCGATGTGAGCGCGGCTCGACCATGGCACGTTTGATGGGTCTGTCGGTGCTGACCGCGGAGGGTATCGCTGGTCTGGATGAGCATTGGGATGGACAAGGAAATCCGGCCGGCTTGCGTGGCAATGACATCCCCATGTCATCCCGCATTATGTTGCTTGCGCAGACACTGGATGTGTTCTACACAAGTGACGGACCAGACGCAGCCTTGGAAGTGATCAAGCAGAGAAGCGGACGATGGTTCGATCCAAGTGTCGTTCGCGCAGCGCGCTCTTTGGCAAAGAGAGAAAAGCTCTGGGGCGAACTGACGGGCGAGAATCCCTCAGCTCTTGTGCTGAATTTCGAGCCCGGCCGCCTAATTATGTCGGAGGGCGACGTCAGCATGGACGCCGTCTGTCAAGCCTTTGCCCAGATTGTGGATGCCAAGTCCCCTTTTACGTTTAATCATTCAAACGGCGTCGCCAACACCGCGGTGGCCATTGCGACGAAAATGGGCTTCAGTCCAAGCCGTGTTTTGTTTATCCGGCACGCGGCATTGTTACACGATCTAGGCAAAATGGCCGTGTCCAATGCCATCCTCGAGAAGCCCGGAAAACCGGACGCAGCGGAGTGGGAGATCTTGCGCGCCCACCCGGCCCATACCGCAAACATTCTTGGCTGTATTCGAGGCTTCGAAGAACTGAGTGAAATCGCGGCCTCGCATCACGAAAAACTGGATGGTTCTGGCTACCATCGCGGCCTGACGGCGGAGTATTTACCGACCGAGGCTCGCGTGTTGGCGGTATCGGACATTTTTGACGCTCTCGCCGCGAAACGGCCTTACCGGGATGCCATGCCTCTCGCCAAGGTATTCGAGATTATGCGCAAAGATGCTCCTCGCGCCCTCGATCCGGCCTGTCTTGAGGCGCTGGAGCAATCTGGCGTCGGGTGCGACCAAACCTTCGTCGACCTTTACACACTGCAAGAACGGATCAACGAGCACGATGCCCGCTCAAGGGGCTCGTTCAACATGGCCGAAGAAGAGTCGGCAGAGTTTGCTACCCAAAACGCAAAGGTATTTTAAACAACCGTGAAAAAACAAATCGCTATTCTCCCCATCTTATTGTTGTTCGCCTTCCGCGCCGGGGCGCAGGACGTTTACGGTGCCGCGCCGACCGCCCGCGCTATCGCCTTAGGGGGAATCTATTTAGATTCGCCTAGTCCATCCGATGCGCTCGCTGCCAACCCGGCGATGCTTACAACTATCGGCAGGCCTTACTTGGAAATCTCCGGAATGGGAGCCTTCGCCCAAGGTCAATTCCATAATTCGACTAACTATCCCGGCAGCATCGCCAGCAATGCCGGAGCGTTGGGCTCTGCGGCGTTCGGTATGCAAATACCGGGTACCCGGCTCAGCATCGGTCTCGGCGTATTTCCTGTGTCGCTGCTATCGGATCGATGGACATACAAAGATCCCGCGGGAACCGCTGGAGCTTCGTATGGAATTCAATCGAACAAGTCCGCTTTCCTGGCGATTCAATCTTCGGCTGGTGTCGGTTATCAGATTTCCTCCCATGTATCGGTTGGGGCGAGCTTCGGCATCGTTGATAACCTGAACACGCTTGAGACGCCCTATGTGTTTCAAACCAATCCAACGCTTGCCGGCCTAAAGACGCTATTGGATCTGCACACCTCTGGGCTGGGTTACAACGGAACATTTGGCTTGACGGCGCGTCCGTCGAGCCGTTTGCAGATCGGCCTGGCATACAAGACACGCACCAGCGTTCGCTCGACGGGCAGCGCCACGGGCGACGCATACGCTCAGTTTGCCGCGCTCGGTCTGCCCTATGCGTCAAGCTTCCGCTACAGCGCCGAAGTCGATAACGTGTTTCCTCAATCGGCGTCCGTCAGCGTGGGATGGCAAGCGCGCCGCCGTTTGCGCACCTACCTGCAGACGGATTGGATGAATTGGGGTAATGCTTTCGTGCAACTGCCTGTCCACCTAACGAACGGGAACAATGTTTTGCTGAACACGCTACTGGATTCCACGTCGCTCAACGACTCTGTTCCGCTACATTGGAAAAATCAACTGGCGGAGCGTGTTGGCTTCGAGGTTTCGGTTGCCGAGTCGTTGACGGTACAGGGCGGATATGCACATGTCAACAGTCCTGTGCCGGCCGCTACACTTACGCCTTTGACCGCTGCGATCATGAGCGACACGTTATCCACGGGCCTTACCTATTCAAAGGACCGCATCCGCCTTGAGCTTGCTTATCAGGTAAACTTGCCGGCGACAGCCAATGTAGGCGCCAGCAGCCTGCTCGCGGGAGAATATAGCAACACGCGCACTTCGCTCTGGCTCCAGACACTTGCACTCACGACAGGAGTCCGCTTTTAGATCGGGGGACAAGTTGTTGCTACTTACCCGTCGTCATCGAAGCGTCGTTCGCCGGCGCGATCCTTTCAATCCGGTCCGGCTGATTGAATACGAGGTAAAGATAACCGTCGGGGCCGTTCACAACGTCCCGAACTCGACCGATTCCTTTGAATAGAATTTCCTGGTGAGTAACCACCTCGCCGTTCAGTTCGAGCCGGCCTAGCTCCTCTGCCGCCAAAGACCCTAGAAACAAGTTGTTCTTCCACTGAGGGAAACGGTCGCCGGTATAGAAAGCAATCGCGCTTGTTGCGATTGAAGGCACCCAGTCAGTTACCGGCTGGTCCATGCCAAGTTGCGCGGTGTGATCCGTGATCGGCGTACCATCATAGTTGATGCCGTATGTAATCACTGGCCACCCGTAATTGTGGCCCTTCCGAATGATGTTGAGTTCGTCACCACCGCGGGGGCCATGCTCCGACTCCCACATCTCGCCAGTCACAGGACTGAACGCCAAGCCCTGCGGATTGCGATGGCCGAAGCTCCAAATACTTGGAATCGCGCCCGCCTGGTGGACGAACGGATTATCCGCGGGGATTCGACCGTCGTCGTATACACGATGGATCTTGCCATTCGGCCGTGTTAGATCCTGTTCGTCGCCGGGGGCCGCGCGATCGCCGATCGAGAAGAACATATGACCTTTGCCGTCGAACAGTATCCGTGAACCGAAACGTTGACCACCCGGCCGGAACAGCGAGGCGTTGGCCATAAAAATCTGCTGCTGATCGACAAACTCCCCGTTGCGCAAACGTCCTCTGATCACTGCGGTCATGGCGAGCCCGTTCGCGCTCTTGCTGCCATACGTCAGATAGATCCAATCGTTCCCCGCCTGCGAATAGTGTGGATGTAAGGCGACATCTAACAGGCCGCCTTCGCCGCCAAATACCGCGGGCATGTCGTGAACCGGCTCGGGAAGTAAGTGGCCTCCCTCAATAATGCGTAACCGGCCAGGCCGCTCCGTTACTAACTCTCTACCATCGGGAAGAAAGGCTATTGACCAGGGCTCGGATAGACCCGTCTCCACCACGGGCTCCAGCTTGAATGGCGCCTTTTCAGTCTGAACTTCGATCCCCACCGAAGGCTTATTGAAGGTGGTGTGATCCCGTTGATAAGCAGTTTCTTTCTCGCGAATGTAAACAACCAGAGCGCGTATCTCGGCAGGACTTATGGTTTCGCGCATGGCGGGCATGCCGGCTTCTTCATGGCCGTCCCGTATGCTGCTGGTGATACTCGCGTCCGTGCCTCCGAAATGCCATCTGTCGTTAATCAATCCAGGCGCCGAGCCTCCCGACAGATCCGCGCCATGGCAGCCCGCGCAGCTTTCTTGATAGAGCTTCGTGACTTCTCTGCCCTCGCTCGGCGGATTTTTCTGCGCGAAAAGCGGGAGCGAAAGCATCAGGCCAAGCCTGATCGTTTTGGTGAAGGCCTTCATTGATCCCATCATTTACGATGTGGCTGAACCGATAGCGCCGCTGGATGGCCCGAGCTGCATCTCAAGAAACTTCAGAAATTGCACCCAATCCGCCGGAAGCGTGCCGTGTCCTCCTGCGTGCATGTAATAGCTCAGCGTATGCATAATCGCAACACCCGCGGGCGGCCATACGTCGGTCTCAAGCCCTTGTTTGCCGAGCAGCCGATAGACCGGTCCTGCCGCTACCTCGGCCAAAAACTCGCCTTTTGGATCTGACCAATAATCGGTGCTGCCGGTTTGCAAGAGCAGTGGCCGTGGCGCCATCAACGCGACCAGCATATTGCCATCGACGGGAAGCTGATCGACGTGCTGCGCGAATTTGGCATAGTTTTGACAGAACTGATACGGAAAGCGGCTCGGAGCAGTCAAGTGCGCTATGGTTTCCCCATAATCACGGCGGCTGAGCGCAGCGCCTCCTTCCCCGGAACAGCAAGCGATGACTGCCGCGAAGCGCGTATCGTGAGCCCCGGCCCAAAGTACCGTCTTTCCAAGCCTCGAGGCGCCGTAGAGCGCAACGCGTTTGGGGTCAATCGCAGCGTCCTTCTGCAAGTAATCGAGCGCCCGGCTCAGTCCCCAACTCCAAGCCGCAATCGCTCCCCATTCGTCCGGAGCTGGGCGTGTTTGCCCGGGCTTTAAATAGAGAGCCCGCACTCCATACGGCAAGCCGCCTTCGAAATCCGGCTCAATATCGCCGTAATAGACCGTTGCGAAGCCGAAGCCCGCATCCAGCAGTCCAACCACATCGACCTTTCCAAAGGCCCTTCCTTGTTTCGCGGGAACCTTCTTGTGGTCCCTGTTCCAAATCTCGCCCTCTTTCACGCCGGGATCATCAACGGTTACAGAATTTGCCGAAAAGCTAATGTTCAGCAAAAGCGGCGCCGGCTTCTGCGCCTTCGCAGGCAGATAAACCAGCAGGTCCATTTTGGGGCCCGCTTTGTCGTGAGAGAAATAAATGGTCGTCTGTTTGCGGATTCCCTTGCCGTCGAAGGCAGGAGTGCCGGTATCAAAAGCGTCGTACATTACGTCCGGCGGCGCGCCCGGGCTCTTCCCGAATTGATCTTCTTCATACAGGTGCACAATCTCCGGACGCCGCTTGTTGTACCAGGTCTTCGCATCCCGCACCGGCTTGCCATCGGCTAAACGCAACGGATCGGGGAGCTTGTACGTTCCGACCTTTGCCTCATCGTAGTTAACGGGAATTCCCGCAACTTCTTTCGGCGGCGCAGCGCCGGTTTGGGCCAAAGTCAACGAGAGTGAAAAGGTAAGTGCGGCGATGCCAATGATCGGTAGCGCCGGTCGAGCAAACCGGAAAAACATGTCGCCATCATATCGAGAACGGGAGTTTACGGATTCGGCAGCCCCGCATTAATCGGCAGCGCATGGTCAGGTAAAGCAGAGTCCGGCACGCCGCGCACTAACTTAAACGTACGCTCCCAGCGCGTCTTGGTGAAGAAGTGCTCGCCGAGATCGACAAAATGGTGGAACATTGAACCCGACGTCTCGCCCTCCAAGTCCTCTGTCGGAGCTCGATAGGACCAATAGATCAAAACTGGAGTGCCGATAATGTTCTCTCTCGGCACAAAGCCCCAATACCGGCTGTCGGAGGAATCGTCACGATTGTCACCCATGCCGAAATACATGCCTGGGGGAACGACGACTTCGCCATTGACGACATTTTCATCCAGCATCCGCTGTTGCGATTGATACGCAGCCGGTTCCCTGACGGGGCGGCAGCACGGATTCGGAAAGTTATCGAGCGACGGATCGTATTGATATTTGTGATAGGCGTACGGCTCGTTCAACCTGACGCCGTTTCGATAGACTACGCCATTGACAATCTTCAGCCGGTCTCCCGGAGCGCCGATCAGCCGCTTAACCAGGGTCTGGCTAATATCGGGCGGATAACGGAAAATGATAATGTCTCCATGTTTCGGCGTTTCATAAGGCAATAAGTACTTACTAATCGATCCGGCGGGTGCGTAAGCCAATTTATCAACTAAGAGATGGTCGCCAATGAGTAGCGTATCCTGCATGGAACCAGTCGGGATAACAAACGCTTGCGCCATGGTCGTGGTGCCAAACAGCAGTAGAAGAATTGTAACCGCCCACTCCGCCACGCTGTTTCGCTTGTGGTCCGCTTCCTCATTTACAGTTACTGCCGTTATCGCCTGATTATCTTTTATCATCCTCAGCCCCTCTCATGAATCGTTGCGGCACTACATAAAGA
>JBARMQ010000255.1:0-15480 GCA_049802535.1 Bryobacteraceae bacterium
GCGCGAATCTGCATCGCATTGAACGACGAGTCGCCTTCGGAAGAATCGAACGTGAAGCCCGTGGCGTTGCCTAACTGTGTTCGGGATAGATCCGAAGGACTGCCCGGCGGACCTTGATTCGGAACAAACCGTACGTCCAAATCGGTACCTTTGTTCCCAAGATAGCCAACTTCAACGAAGAAGCCTCGCGTAAAGTCGTGTTGGATCGTTAAATTCCAACTTTGGGAATACGGAACATGATAACTGCGGTCGACAGCGAACGTGTTAGTAATGTCGCTGGGAGTTACTCCCGAAAAGCCGCTATTCAAAGTCAGCACATCTGCCGGACTCGTATTCAGGTTGAACGATTGCGCGAAGGGAGGCTGTTGAGCCAGCAACGACGTGAATTGAATGTAAGCTTGCCCGTCATAATAGATGCCGTAACCCGCACGCAGGACCGTCGAATTCTTGAACCATGGAAGTTTCCAAGCGAGTCCCACGCGGGGCGAAAAGTCCCGCTTATCGGGATTAATCAATCCGTTTGGAAATACTCCGCTATAAGGTCCCGCTATTCCCGGAGTGACTCGTCCCACATCAGCGAAATTGGGAGCGATATCCAAATTGGCCATGCGCCCATACTTTTCATAGTAGGGAGAGAAGAATTCATATCGCCCTCCCAGAATGAGAGTAAAACGGGGATGCGCCTTCCACTCATCCTGGAAGTAACCGTTCCACTGATTCTGTATGAAGTAGTTTGTTTGATCGCTGAACCGTATGGAACTCGATTGCTCATAGCCGAGCAAAAAGTCGGCCAAGTCATATCCCGTCCCGGTGGCAGGCTCACCGGTTGAACCCAGCTGGCTCGTTGCTTCTCCCGTAAAGTTAAAGGTGCCTCGGCCGTTTTGATCGGTCAAAGTGCTGAGATCATAGCGGCCATACCCGAAGCCCATCGACATCGTATGCAGCCCGCGAATCACGTTGATGCTTTCGTTGGCGATCTGCGTTTGATTTCGCGTAAGCGTGTAATTTGCGTCGCTGAGGCCGCTGAAGTTTGTAAAGTTCAAATTCGGCGGACCGAAATTAACCGGATTACTGGATGAGCCGGTAATTCCCAGCTCCTCGGCCACGTTCGAGCCGTCCGCGAAGTGAGGATTGATCTTTGTATAGTTCCGATTGAATTGAACCTGCAGAGTATTGAGCGAAGTTGCATTGATGTTATGCGTCCATTGCAAATTCGTGTTCAGGCCGTAGCCGCTGGTTGTATCGAAATATTGAAATGGGTTAGCGGTCTGCCCATTTCGGTCTTGATATTGAAAAACAACGGAAAGCCGGTCTTTGCGGGTAATATTGCGCTGGACGCGAAGGATCAGATTGTCGGTGTTGGCGATATTGGCCGTCTCGTACAGATAGTTATTCGTACTGCCCGCCTCATTGGGTTTCGGATAGTAATTCAAAAGCCCCAATGCCGTGGGACTCAACAGGCTGGTCGGAATGATGTTGTTCGCAATCGCCTGGTTTGTCCCCGGATAGAACAGCTGGAGCGGCACGGCGGTTGCTCCTGGACCAAGGGATTGTGTCGCCTCTGAAAAATTGCCCTGCCGTTCGAGCAACGTTGGTACGGTGTCGGTAAATGTATCGGGGTTTCGAGCCCGAGTGCCGAAATAGGTTACGAAGAATTGGGTCTTCGAATCGTTGATGAGATGCGGGATCACCAAGGGACCGCCGACAATCATGCTAAAGCGGCTTTGCGCGTAGGGGGCTTGCCGGATGTCTTCACCGTTAATTGAGAAAGGCTCGGCGTCCACCGCTGAATTACCAAGCGTGAAAGACAGCATGCCGTGGATTCCCTGTCGCTGACGGCGTCGATTTCCAAAACGCGCTCCGGCGACTTGTCCGGGCCTTCGATTGCCGCCGCGGCCGCCTTGAAAGCCTCCACCACCGCCAAACCCGCCGCGGCCACCGCCGCGGCCACCGCCGCCAAATCCTCCTCCGCCGAATCCGCCGCCTCCCGTGTCGGCGCCCGTGCCATTCGCAAATCCGCCGCTTTGTGACGCGCCAGGAGTGCTGCCAAACGCACCGCCTGGACCGCCGAATTGGCGCATGTCTGGACCGGAATCAGCCTGCGCGTTTTGCGCCATGCCTGGACTCAGACTGCCTTGAACCAGGAATGCCTCATTGCCGGTATCGCTGGCGTTCGCTGTAAAGCTTTGGGTTTCGTTGCCGCTCAGCGCAGACTCAAGTTGCTGGTCGAAGCCCTGGTCTCCTGATCCTGCGCCCGGTGCTCCGCTTCGGCGGTTTTGCTGCCCACCGGCCCCTCCCAAGCCGCCGTTCCCTTGTCCAGCGCCAGGCCGCCCGGAGCCGCCCCCATTGAGGCGAGCTTGAAATTCCCGCATCCTTTGGATGATCGCCGGTTCCTTCAGTTGTAAATCGAAGTTAACTGGTTTGTCGGTTGAGCCGTAATCCACATCCTTCTTGAAAGGATCGAAGCCGAACATCTGGATACTCACCGACCACATACCGCTTCCTAGCGGCGGAAATCCGTAGTGGCCATCTTGATCCGTTACCGTCGTAAAAGTTTGCGAGCCTTGGGTTGCTGTGACGGTGGCGCCCGGAATGATCTTGCCGCCGGAAGTGACAAAACCGCTCTGCGCCCACACTGCGGCCGGCGCGGCCAGCAGCATCAAGATCAGTTTTAAAAATCGTTGGTCCACTCGTGTGCTTATCGATGTTGCGGAGATCGCTAAGGTTACGCTTTAACATGTATTTACACCTATTTCGAGGCCTGTTCCGATACCCTAGTGCTGTCCGATCTGATAGCTTTGAAAGCGAAATGGGTCTCGATCTCGAAAGTCTAAAAGCCGAAATGCAGGCGTACCTCCAACATGAGGGCATCATCGTCTTTCACGGCTACTCGCGCAGCCTCGATTCGCCCGCGCAAGTGTTTTGGGACGTGGACAACCATCCGGACTTTCGCGAATTCCTCGATGTCGGACGTCGCGCCGGAGCTAAGATGGTCATCTTTTGCCATCGCGCTTTCTCGCTCGATGCAATCGATGAAGCGCTCGATCATATCGAAGAATCCGATCTTCCGCGTGAGGAGAAGCGCAACTTCGAAAACCGCCTGCGCGAGCTGCAAGCATATGAAGGCTTCACCTGCGCGCTTGAGCTGTCTTTCGATCTCGGTGAACGAGTCTATGTCTTCGAATTGCGTACAGAGTGGTTTGAGGCGTTGAACGATCTTTTGTCGGAGATCGATGCCGCCACTGAAGAAACAGAAGACGATCAGGACCACGGCCCGATATCGGGCTATTTCTCCAAGAACTGATGGCGGATTCTGCTGCCGCACCCGGCGGCCAACCCCTGCGCTGGACTCGGCCGCGTGCCGTTTGGAAGCTTCCTTCTGCTTCGACTGAAGCTGTTGACGAGTTGGCGCGCCAGCTATCGATCGATCGCGTGACCGCGGCGGTTTTGGCGCATCGCGGCTTCACCGATGCTGAGGCGGCGCGGGAATTTCTCTCTCCGCAATTAGCTTCGCTCGGCGATCCCATGCTGATGCGCGATATGCGGTGTGCGGCGGATCGATTGTGGCAAGCAGTGCGCGAAAAGCAACCGATCCTGCTGTACGGCGATTACGACGTGGATGGCACGGCTTCCATTGTTGTGCTCAAAAAGGCCATCGAATTGTTAGGCGGGATCGCCAATTTCCACGTGCCGCATCGGCTCAAAGAAGGATACGGCATGCGGAGCGGCGTGATTGAGAAGGCTAGCTCCGATGGCGTCCGTCTGATCGTCAGCGTCGACACTGGAATCCGAGCGAACGACGTCGTGCGCCAGGCAATGGAGCTGGGGATTGACGTGATCGTGACCGATCATCATTTGCCCGAAGCCGATTTGCCGCCCGCGCTAGCGGTTCTGAATCCTAACCGTCCCGATTGCAATTATCCGGACAAGGGACTGTGCGGCGCGGGTGTGACGCTTAAGTTGGTGCAAGCGTTGTTAGCGTTGACCCAGTTGCCCGCGGCCCGCCAAGCGGCTCTCTTGGAGTCGTTTCTTAAACCTGTTGCCATTGCAACTGTCGCCGACATCGTGCCGCTGACGGGTGAGAACCGCGTTATCGTGCGCCGCGGTTTGTCGGGACTGCGAGCGGTAAAGAATCCGGGTCTGCGCGCCCTGCTGGCAGTCGCTGGATTTGCCGAAGGCGAAATCCCCTCCGCTCACCAGGTGGGCTTCCGGCTTGCGCCGCGCATTAATGCGGCCGGACGAATGGCGAGTGCGTCCGACGTCGTTGAGCTGTTCCTAACGGCTGATGAGAAGCGTGCCCAAGCGCTGGCGGGAGAGCTGGACGCCTTGAATCGAGAGCGGCAGCAGGTGGAAGCCGAAATCGTCGAGAGCATCCTGAAACAGTGCGAGGAAGCACCCTTTGAAGACGATTGCGCGGCCCTGGTATTTGCTCAGTCCGGATGGCATTTAGGGGTTTTGGGCATTGTTGCAAGCCGATTAGTGGAGCGATTCAGCCGTCCGGCGTTCGTGCTGAGCGATGCCGCGCCGGAACTGAACGAACAGGGTTGTCTTACTGGTTCCGGCCGCAGTGTACCGGGGTTCCATTTGCTGGAGGCGCTGGAGAGTATGCCGGACCTTTTCACAAAGTTCGGCGGCCATCGCCAAGCCGCGGGACTGACCTTGCGGCCTCGTCAAATCGACGAGTTCCGAAGGCGTCTGGGTGAGTTCGCCGGCGGCCGTTTGGGCCGTGATGACCTGCGGCCGCGCTATGTTGCCGATGCCGAAGCCACGTTTCCAGAACTCACCGACCGCTGCGTGCAGAACATATTCGCGCTGGGTCCGTTTGGATTCGGCAATGCCTCGCCATTGCTGTACGTAGCGGCGGCGGAAGTCGCTTCGTTCGCGAAACCTCTTAAGGAGGGTAAGCACTATGTAGTGCCCCTTCGTCACCACGGGCGAGTGTTGTTCTGTAAGGCCTGGAATTTTGGCGACCGCGCCGCACTGTTCCAACCGGGAAGCAAAATCGACCTGCTGCTTGAGATAGAAGACGACCCTTACGCACGCGCCCGCGGCGCCGGATCCTGGTGCATCAGCCTCAAAGACGCGCGCGCTGCCGAAGCCGCGATGCGATAACAGTAGATGTGAATCTGTCGACGATCGGGACCACCCATTTACGCTACAACCGCTGGGCAACCGAAAGGGTGCTCGACGAAATCAATGCAATGCCGGCCGAGGTTTTGGTGAAGGATCTAAAGGGCTCGTTCGCCAGTATCTATGACACGTTGAAGCATGTCTATCAGGCGGACGCCATCTGGTGGGACCGGCTGCAGGGCCGTCCGACGAGTTCGTTGGACTCCTACGAAGCGCCCGGCTGCACTTGGGAGATGAAGGACGCCTGGATGGCGTTGCACGACAAAATGATTGACTGGGCGACAGCTTTGAGAGAGGAGGACTGGAGTCGCGAAATGTCCTATAAGACTTTAGCGGGTTTGGCCATGGAATCTCCAATCTGGCAAATGGTGCTCCACGTCGTCAATCATGGGACACATCATCGCGGTCAAGTGACGACCATGATCCGCCAATTGGGAAGTAAGCCGGTTAATTTGGATCTCATCAGCTTTTATCGCCAACAAGCGGTTCACGCCTAGTTCAGGCCGGTTGCGCGTTAACTTCTGGAGCCTGCTTGTGCAACAGCTCGACGATGGCCTGGAAAAGTTTCGCTTTCACCTCGTAACGCTGTGGCGCTCGCGTGATGTAGCGCACGACTAAATCGATCCCACTGGCGCCGGGTCTTAAATCGACCGCCGGTTTGGCCGAAAATGGCCGGACGCCATACTGATGGGTCACTCGTTCCCACTCTTGGGCGGCAAGCTTTGCGTCCTCTTCCGTTGCGGCCTCAATCCGTTTACCAATCATCTCGGCCATCTTATAGGGATCGTCCGCCGAGGCAAGGTTGACCTGAATTTCGTCCCAAAGCCACTGGCCTGTGGTCGAGAAATTGAAGTAGTGCCCTTCAATGGCGAAGCTGTTAACGAAGGATACGCGGCGGCCGGTCGGATGTCCGGTGCCGGCGGAGTTCCCGATTTCGAGCAGCACAGTACGCAGCAGACCGATATCGATAACCTCGCCGCCCACGCCTTCTATCTCCACCCAATCGCCAACGTGTATTCCGTTGCTGCCGATCAGCACAAACCAGCCGAAGAAGCCCACGATGAAGTCTTTCAGGACGACCGTCAGACCGGCCGTCGCCAAACCGATCAGAGTGGATGTTTGATTAGGTAACCCGAAAAGTATTGCCAGAATAAGCGCGACGCCAAATACTCTGATGGCGATCTTCGCCATGCTTTGCAACTGTTGCAAACGCCGCCCATCACCCTTAAGGCTAAACCTGCGGCGCAATACGCCATCGATGAGCGAGACGGCGACAAGAATTGCAAGGATTTGTAGAAGCGAGATGAATACCAGGTGCCACGCGCTTCGTTCCTGTATGGCCACATCAGCCGCCCATTGCCGGTAGAGCTGAGTGAGCCGTTGAGCATCCTGCATTCGTTTGTCGAACTCGGACAGCGTCTTGGTTTGGCTTGACAAGTTATGAAGCCGAGCCACGGCCGAGGCGGCGGATTCTTGTGTGGCCTCGTGATCGCTGGGTGTTGCGGTCTTCGAAGCCATCTTCGCCTGCAGGTCGTCATGCTGCCGGTTCAGTTGTGTAGCGTGCGTTGACGCTTCTGCGGCAGCCGCAAGAATCTGCTCATGACGCCCATCCAAATGCTGAGCCCATTGGAAGCGGTCCCATAAGCTACCGGGCTGCGGAGACGCAGTTAGGTTTGGAAGCTGCTCACTGGCTTTTTGCGCCGCCTGATGCTGCTGCAGCGCGGCTTGGAGAGCCGCATGCCGGTCGCCACCCTCGCGTGCCAGATCGCCTTGGGCGTCGTTCAGTTCGTCCTGGTCAAGCGCCAATTGAGCCTGGGCTATCTCAAGCTGATCGGTCAGCGAATCGTCCTTTGCTGCCTGCTTGGTCAGCTCGTCTACATGATCCTGATCCTTGGCGACGCGCTCCTTCAACCTTGAAATGTGCTCCGCCAACTCCTTCAGCGGGCCCTTTAGCGGCGTAGTTTGAGCCAGCGCATTGCGAATGGCAGACTGAAACGCCTGATCCAGTTCAGGTCGGATAGGGCCAGCGCTTGCCGGGCGAAGTTCTGTTCGTCGGCAGTGGTAGCCGTCATGCTCAGCTGATGCGCGGTTTGAATGAGGCTACCGTCGACAAGGTTCGTGGGGACCGACGGGGTTTGGGCGACGGCCGTTTGATCTGAACTTCGTTGACTGGTGAGATAGAAGCCGGTTAGCACGGCCGCCAGCAGAACAGCGAGGATTGCCCAAAGCACGGCGTGAAATCGTGTGGACGATGCAGGCATTGAGGCGGCTTAGGCTTCAGCCGCGGTGGCAACCTCAACCGGGCCGCCAACTGCCGAAAGCGGCACGCCCTCCCAGCGCGCCACCACCGCTGTTGCAACGCAGTTCCCTAAAAGGTTGACCGATGTCCGGCACATATCCATTAACGCGTCGACCCCGAGGATCAGCGTGATGCCTTCAAGTGGCAGATTGAATGTGCCTAACGTGCCAGCCAGGATCACCAAAGATGCTCGGGGAACGGCGGCGACGCCCTTGCTGGTCAGCATCAACGTCAGCATCATGGCAATCTGCGTTCCTAAAGGCATATGCACGCCGGCAGCCTGCGCCACGAACATGGAGGCGAGTGACAGATAGAGCGTCGATCCATCGAGGTTGAAGCTGTAGCCGGTGGGCAAGACGAATCCGACGATATGCTTCGGCACGCCGAAGCGTTCCATGTTCTCGAGCGCCAACGGCAGCGCCGCTTCGCTCGAAGCGGTCGAAAAGGCCAGGATGAAAGGCTGCCGCGCAGCCATCCAAAAGCGCCCAATGGGAACTCGCGCGATGGTGAGCGCCGAGCCGAGCACAAGAATCACAAACAAGAACTGCGCGAGATAGAGAGTGCCGACAAGCTTGCCAAGGCTGAGCAGTACGCCAATCCCGTTGGTCCCGATCGTAACGGCAATGGCGGCGCCAACACCGAAGGGAGCAACGTACATGACGTACTTGGTGTAGCGGAACATCACCTCCGAGACGGCGCTCGCGAAGCTGAGCACCGGCTTCGCCTTATCGCCGATGGCGGAACACGCGGCTCCAAAGAGCATGAAGAAGATGACCATCTGCAGGACGTCGTTCTGCGCCAGCGATTCAAAGATGTTTTGCGGTACCGCATGTTCCAGGATCTGGGCGGCGGTCGCGGCTTTGGCCAGCTTGGGAAGGCCAACGGTAGTAGTGGCGAGCGTAATGCCCGACCCAGGATGCATGACGTTGACAACGGTTAGACCGATGACGAGCGCAAACGTGGTAGCGACCTCGAAATAGGTGACGGCCTTGAGGGCAATACGGCCCATGGTCTTAAGCTCACCGGCCGAAGCAATGCCGTACACCAGCGTCCCGAACAGCAGCGGGCCCACGATGGACTTAATCAGGCGGAGAAAGATGTTACTGATGGGCGCCAGGCTCTTGGCGAAGTCCGGGAAAAAGATGCCTATCAGAATGCCGATAACCAACGCGATAAAGATCCACGATGTTAGAGAAACTCTCTTGAACAAACTCACCGTTCACCCCATTTAAGCTTTTCCCGCAAGACATCGAAGAAAAGCAGCTTTGGAGGGCGGATCAGATTGATCGTGTTCGACGAGGCACGGCAAATGACGCGATCGCCCTTCGCCATAGGCTCTCCTACTTGGCCGTCGATTGTCAAAAAAGTTCCTTCATCGCCATGGCTCAAGATCTGGATGATGCTGGTATCGGGAACGATGACGGGCCGATTCGTCAACATGTGCGGGCAGATGGGCGTGATGCAGAAGGCGGCGACAGAAGGGAAGATGATGGGGCCGCCGGCCGAAAGCGAATAGGCCGTGGAGCCAGTGGGGGTAGCGATGATTAGGCCGTCGGCGCGATAAGCGGTTACGAAGTGATGGTCCACGTAAGTATCGAGATCGATCATCCGCGCCAGATTGGATTTGGCGATGACGACGTCGTTCAGAGCCGAATAATGGGCAATCGTCAGGTCGCCACGAGTCAGTTCGCAGTCGACCATGTGACGCCGGCCGATGCGGTGTTCGCCTCGCAAGGCTCGCTCCAGCTCCGGATACAGGTCGTCCAGCTTAATTGCGGTTAAGAAGCCAAGCCGGCCGAGATTAACAGCAAACAACGGCGTGTCGCGGTCACCGACAGCGCGGGCTGCAGACAGGAGTGTGCCATCCCCACCCAGAACGATAATCAGGTCGACACTAGCCGGCAGTTGATCGCGCGGAATGAAGCCGGCCAAGCCTACTCCCTTGGCTGTTTCCTCGTCCACGTGGTATTGAATGCCGCGAGACTGCAGCCATGCGAGCAGGCTGCGCACAACGTCAGCCGACTCAGCGATGCTCGGTTTGGAAACGATTCCGACGGTCGATATTTCAGGCATCGTAGTGGTTGTCCAACGCTAGGCGGCAGAGCTAGTTTAAGGACACTAGCGAAAACAGTTTAGCGTAACGCATTGCGCCACCCATGCAACAGGAACTCTCGATTGCCTTCGGCTCCGAGAATCGGGCTGTCGATTATCCCGGTCTCAAATCCAGCCGCACTCATCGAGTTCTGGACGCGGCCGCAGGCCCATTGCTGCGCTTCAGGGTTGCGGACAATACCTCCCTTTCCGACGCGCTCGCGCCCCACTTCGAACTGAGGCTTCACTAAAATGACCCAGTCACCGTCACCGCGAAGCACGGGCGCTAATGCGGGGATTAGCAACGTGACCGAGATGAAGCTGACGTCGCAAGCAATCAAGGCTACCTGTTCTCCTATGTCGGAGAGGGTGAGATGCCGGGCGTTGGTGTTCTCGTGCAGCACCACTCGCGCATCGGTCCGTAACTTCCAATGAATCTGTCCCGCGCCTGTATCGACGGCATGGACTCGGGCCGCTCCGTGCTGCAAGAGGCAGTCGGTGAAGCCGCCGGTGGATGTGCCGACATCCATGCAGACACGGCCTTCGACAGAAATTCCGAAGCGATCGAGAGCCGCTTCCAATTTGAGGCCGCCTCGGCTCACGAAACGTTGCGGCTGCTGAACGTCGATTGAAGACGACCGTGACACCGCACGGCCAGGCTTATCGGACAACTGACCATCGACCAACACCTTGCCCGCAAGGATCAATGCCTGCGCCTTCTCGCGCGACTCCACTAACTGACGTTCTACCAGTTCGCGGTCGAGCCGCTGCTTCTTATCGGCCGCGGAGGTCACGCCTTGCGATACACGACGAAGTCCGCGATCTGCCGCAAACGGTCCGCTCGATCGTCAAAGATACCGAGAGCCGCATGCGCTTGCAGACGCTCGGATTCGGCCATTTCGCGAGATCGTTCAAGTCCATAGACAACCGGGAAGGTGATCTTTTGCTGGACCTGATCTTTGCCGGCGGTCTTGCCCAACGACTCGGAGGGCTCTTCAATATCGAGCACGTCATCAACGATCTGAAATGCGAGGCCAATGTGTTCGCCGTACTCGGAAAGGGCATTGAGCTCTTGCGGTGGCGCCCCGGCATAAATGGCGCCCATGCGGAGGCTAGCGCGCAGCAACGCGCCGGTCTTCGCACGATGTATGGACTCAAGCAGTAAAGCGGTTGGCGGCTTACGCTCACCTTCGATGTCGTTCACTTGGCCGCCAATCATGCCGCCCACGGTTCCCGACGCGCGCGCCAACTCTTCCACTAATCGAATCTTTCGATCCGCATCAACGTGGTTAAGCCGCCCGAGAACCTCAAATGCGAGAGTCAATAGCGCGTCCCCCGCAAGAATGGCCATGGCGTCACCAAAGACCTTGTGGCAAGTGGGCCGTCCACGGCGTAGATCGTCGTTGTCGAGGGCCGGCAAATCATCGTGAATCAATGAGTAAGTGTGAATCAGTTCGAGGGTGGCAGCGGCATTCTCAACACCTACCGGATTGTCAGAAACGGCTTCCGCCGCCGCAATTGTGAGGATGGGCCGGATGCGTTTACCCCCCGCAAACAAGCTGTACCGCATCGCGCGGTGAATCGACGAAGGCGCCACCGACTCTTCAGGCACCCATTCGGCCAGCACGCGATCAATGGCATCTACCTGACTCGCCAAATAGCGCTCAAATGTTATATCTGCTTTGATCATTTGATAGTTGAGTCGGGACTAAAAGCGACGGGCACAACCTCCGAGCCCCGTTTCATGAGTATTTCAACCCGCGTTTCGGCCTCTTCAAGCTGGCGCTTACAGACGGCGCTCAGCTTCATGCCGCTTTCGAAGAGTGCAAGACTCTGTTCCAGCGGCAGATCGCCTTTTTCGAGCTGCTTTACGACGCGTTCCAGCTCTTCCAGGCTTGATTCAAAGGTCGCGGGTAGCGTCTTGTCGTCAGGCATCGCCCCTATTGTAGACGGTGAGAGGCATGTCCATTATCAGCTACATCGCCTCCTTCCATCCTTTATGGATGAGCCACCAGTTCGCCGGGAAGGCGGTGAAGAAACCAATGATCATACCGATTTGCATGAGGAACCAAAACTCGGGTTGGCGGGGCGTCAGATGAGGTTGGAAGTGGTGGTGCATCCAATACATGAATGCAAATAATCCGACTTCGAAAGCAATCAACGACACAGTGTCCGCTTTAAGTGCGGCCTTGATCGCCGGCCAACCGGAGATGCCGCGCATCGGCGCAATGGAGAAGTATTGGAAGATGATGCCGAGAGCAAAGGCGGCACAAAAATCGAAGAGGCAATCGGTGAAGAGGGTAGAGCCAAGAAGCGTTAGGCCTGCAAGAAACACCGACCATTCGGCAACGATGTCGCCTAAAGTGCAGCCCGCGCCGCAGTGGGTAACGCCATTCCAGACTTTTTGCCAATAGGGCTTGTTTTGTTTGTCACGGCCAAAGCTGTAGTAACTCCAGAAAGTGAACGGGCCGAAGTAAAGGGCGGTGACCGGCCACACGACGTTCATGATCCACATCTTTTGCGGATGACGCCGGACGTCAATCGCAATGGCAACCGCGGAGAGGCCCGAGAGAAACAGGAACCAAATACTGATGAGGTGCAGCACGATTAGAGGGAGGCCTTTCGCAAGCGAAGCGCGTTGGAGATGACGGAGACGGAGCTGAAGGTCATCGCGGCGCTAGCGATCATCGGGCTAAGGACAATGCCGAAGAACGGGTACAGGACGCCCGCCGCAATCGGGATGCCGATGACGTTGTAGGCGAAGGCGAAGAAGAGATTCTGGCGAATGTTTCGCATAGTGGCACGGCTGAGTCGCATCGCGCGAACGATTCCACGCAGGTCGCCGCGCACGAGCGTGATGCCAGCGCTTTCCATGGCGACATCGGCGCCCGTACCCATGGCTATGCCGACGTCCGCTTGCGCTAAAGCAGGAGCATCATTGACTCCGTCTCCCGCCATGGCAACGGCTCGGCCACCGGCCTGCAGTTTGCGCACGGCATCGGCTTTTTGAGATGGCAGGAGGTCCGCTTCCACGCGATCGATACCCAGTTGGCGTGCGACGGCTTCGGCAGTAGTCCGGCTGTCGCCGGTCAGCATCGTGATTTGAATGCCCGCGCGATGTAGGAGGCCAATAGCTTCCTGAGTGGAGGCTTTGATGGGATCGGATACGCCAATCAGTCCGGCAGCTTGTCCGTCAACGGCTGCAAAGAGGATCGTGTGGCCATCGGACCGTAGAGAATCGGCTTGCGATTGGAATCGCCCCGTCGCGACGCCGGCGGCTTCCAAGAGAGCGCGGTTGCCGACCAGGACGAAGCGGCCGTTGACCGAACCACGTATACCCATCCCGGGCTTGGATTCGAAGGACGTGACTTGCCGGAGAACGAGATCGCGATCGTTCGCTCCCGTGAGAATTGCGCCGGCAAGAGGATGTTCGCTGGACCGCTCCAAGCTAGCGACTAGAGTTAGTAACTCAGATTCGCTGAACTCGTCGAGTAGAGAAATGATGGTGGACAGCCGCGGTTTACCTTCAGTCAGAGTGCCGGTCTTGTCAAGGACTAAGGAATGGACGTGTTCCAACCGTTCCAGAGCTTCGGCGTTGCGCACCAAAACACCGGCCATTGCTCCCCGGCCAGCCCCGACCATAACGGACATAGGAGTCGCTAAACCGAGCGCGCAAGGGCAAGCAATAATCAACACAGCGATGGCGGCGACAAAAGCATGGGCGAGCCGCGGTTGCGGCCCAAACAGGGTCCAGCCGGCAAAGGTAAGCGCGGCGGCCAGAATAACGGCAGGTACAAACCACGACGCAACACGATCGGCCAAACGTTGGATAGGAGCGCGAGTTCGCTGAGCTTCTGCAACCATGCGAACGATCTGGCTGAGCAACGTATCGTTGCCGACGCGCACAGCGCGCATCAGGAAGGCGCCCGTTGCATTGATGGAGCCGGCCGTTACCGAAGCGCCTGCTGCCTTCTCAGCGGGTATCGGTTCTCCGGTGATCATAGATTCGTCTACTGAGCTTTGACCTTCGGTCACGATGCCGTCGACGGGTATCTTTTCGCCCGGACGGACGCGCACGATATCTCCGACTTGAATGCGATCGATGGCTACGTCATTTTCGCGGCCCGAACCGTCAACCCGGCGAGCGGTCTTAGGCACAAGGCCCAGGAGGGATTTCAACGCGTGGCCGGTTCGCGCGCGTGCTCGCAACTCAAGCACCTGACCCAACAGCACCAGGGTTGTGATGACGGCGGCGGCCTCAAAATACAATGGCACGCGATCAGAGTTGATGCGGAAGGACGACGGGATCAGGGAAGGGAACAGAAGAGCAAACAGGCTGAACAAGTAGGATGCTCCAGTCCCGACCGCAATCAAGGTGAACATGTTGAGATGACGGCTTGTGACGGAGAGCCAAGCCCGTTCGAAGAAGGGCCAGCCAGCCCATAAGACGACGGGGGTTGCGAACGCGAGTTGGAGCCATCCAGCAATGCCGCTTGGGACGAAGCGCGCAGCATGAAGCACGTCAAGAAGCATCATCAGCAGCAGCGGCGCGGTGAGAAGGCACGCGATCCATAGACGACGCTGCATCGAGATCAATTCGGAATTGACTTCGCTGCCGGTGTTTTGGCGCGGCTCGAGAGCCATGCCGCATTTAGGACAGATTCCGGGTCCGAGTCGATGGACTTCCGGATCCATCGGGCACACATATTCAACGCTGACCGGCAACGGCGCGGCTTGGGCAACAGGCGCAGCCGTTACGGGGCTTCCGAATGAGACGAGTCCATTTTCTATCGGCGAGGGGCGGTGCAAATACTTATCAGGATCCTGGCTAAATTTGTTCCGGCAACCCGCGCAACAAAAGTAATACTCCTTGTCCGCATGCGTGAGATGGGCTTTGGCCGTATGCGGATCCACGGACATGCCGCAGACGGGATCTTTCACTACAACGTTTTGTTCTACTGCCATATCGTTCTCCGGTTCATCGGAGATGCCTATAAATGAGATCGAGGAGTTCTTCGTATTGGTCGGAAGCCTGCTGTTTGCTGCCGCTGCGAATGGCCTGATCCGCACAATGGTGAAGATGGTTGCGCATCAGGGACCGGCCGACGCCGCGAAGCGCTTCCTGGACGGAAGAGATTTGAATCACGATGTCGGCGCAATAGCGCTCGTCTTCAACCATTTTTTGGAGACCGCGAATTTGTCCTTCGATGCGCCGCAAGCGTTTTAAATTGGAGGATTTGATCGACGGATCTACGGCAGTGGCCTTGCGGCCTTGGTCTGTGGAACAACCACAGTTTGCATGCGCCGCCGCCGCTTTCGGGGCGACTGGGCTAATCAATCTCTTGGCGGGCATCCTGATGGTAGTATACCCCCACCCCCTATATGGCTATCGGGGGGACTTGCAAGGGACGCCGAGTGTGTTAGTTCCAGATGGTTGAGGGGAGCAGGGGTCTTGGACGCGAAGGAAGGTGTAAAGCGACTCGATCGCCGACGAGTGAGTTGCGGCGTGAGCGGCGGTTCAGGGTCCGTAGGCGATTGAGTTGCCTCAGCAGCGTCAGCGGTTTGCGGAGCGATCGGCCTGGCGGCTGGCTCACTTGGCCCGCCCTTGCGAGCGATTTCCGCTTCAACCTTCATGCGCATGGTCTCAGCTTTGAACGCGTCGATTTCTGCTTTAGTGGCGTCGCGAAAATACACCTGTACGACACGGAAAGACTTGTGAAATGCGCGTTCCGCGGCCGTCTTGTATCGAGTGAACAATGCCAACTTGCGATGGTGCGAATCGGTCCAAAGGCGCGGATTGAGCGGGTTTTCCCACTCGATTTCTTCAACACGAAGGGTCGCTCGCTTCAAAAGCCAGTGATTATTGACAAGCTGTTCGACGAGCGTTTCTTCGGCGTGATCCTGAGGTTTGTATTGAGCCCACCATTGGTCGAACAACGCTTCATATTCGTCGGGATTTT
>JBARMQ010000256.1:0-14156 GCA_049802535.1 Bryobacteraceae bacterium
CCCGCAAGGCGCGGCAAATAGAGATTAAGAAAGTAGACACAAACAATGCCCAATCCCAAACGGCGGCACTCCAAACGGCGAACTTCCACCCGGCGCGCGCATGATTCGCTGGCTATTCCGCAACTCGCCGAATGCCCAAATTGTCATGAGAAGATTCGTCCCCATCGCGCCTGTCCGCATTGCGGAAAATATAAAGGCCGCGAAGTAATCGAAGTCGTCGAAAGTTAGCAGTCCAAATTCCGACAGTCGAGAGCCTGCACACATGGTGACTATTGCCGTCGATGCCATGGGCAGCGACGACTTTCCTAAGCCCGAAGTCGCGGGCGCGGTCGCCGCAGCCAAAGAGCTTGAGGTCCGCGTAATCCTTGTGGGACGTGAAGATGTCGTCTTACGGGAGCTCAGCGGATTCCCGGAGTGGCGTTCTCTGCCCATTGAAGTTCGGCACGCTAGCGAGCAAGTGACGATGGAAGACGCGGCCGGGAAGGCGCTTCGGGCCAAGAAGGATAGTTCCATCCGCGTCGCATCGAGACTGGTGAAATCGGGCGAAGCCCAGGGAGTGGTGTCTGCCGGGAACACGGGCGCGGTCATGGCCACGACTAAGACAGTGCAGGGTGTGTTGCCAGGCGTCACCCGTCCCGCCCTGGCGTCCGCGTTCCCTACCCTAACGGGATCCGTCGTGGTCGTTGACGTCGGCGCCAATGTTGATTGCAGTTCGAAACTGCTGGTCCAGTTTGCTGTCATGGGCAACATTTACTCGCGCGTCATTTTCCACAATCCGAACCCCCGTGTCGGTCTGTTGTCGATTGGCGAAGAAGAGCATAAAGGAAATGCTCTAACGCATGAGGCGTTGCCCTTGCTAAAGACGCTGCCGCACTTGAACTTCATTGGCAACGTCGAAGGCCGCGATATTTACGGCGGCAAGGTCGACGTCATCGTTTGCGACGGATTTGTGGGTAACGTGGCGCTGAAAGTCAGCGAAGGACTAGTTGAGGTGATTGGCAAGATGTTACGGCATTCGCTGAACGCCAACCTGCAGCGAAAGGCAGGCGCTTTGCTGGCACGCGGCGCGTTCGAGGACTTCAAGAAGCGAGTAGACTATTCCGAGTATGGCGGCGCTCCGTTACTCGGGTTGAACGGGATTTGTGTCATTTGTCACGGCCGATCTCCGGGCAAGGCGCTCAAGAACGCAATTCGCGTCGCCAAAGAGTTTGCTGAAGGCAAAATCAACGAGCGGATTGCATCGGAGCTGGAAGAGTGGACATCTGCACAGTCAGGGGCGATGCATGCACCAACGTTGGCTCCGTAAGCTTGTTTTAGAAACGCCCGTCTCTGGACGGCTCATGATTGGAAGCCTGATTCTGGGGGTGATCGCTTGCCTTCCGATCGCTGCGAAAGACGACCCAGTGCAATGGACGCTAAAGCCGCAATCGGCGGCAATTGCTCCTGGCGGCACAGCGATCTTCGAATTGGATGCAACGATACAGCCCGGCTGGCACTTGTATTCGCCGACAACACCCGCCGGCGGTCCAATCATCACCAAGATCAAGCTGAACGACAACCCGGCCATTGCCTCCTATCAAATTTATCGGCCGGCGCCGGCAACGAGACTCGACCCCAGCTTCAACCTTGAGACCGAGACCTATGTTGACAAAGCGGTCTTTTTCATTGAGGCTCAGACCACAAAGGGCGCGACAGGCTCCGCAACAATTGAGGCCGCAGTTCGATACCAGGCGTGTTCCGACGTCAGATGTCTGAACCCTGTCAAGAAGACAGCGAGCACCGAAATTCGATTTGACGCAAGCGCCAGCCCAAGCAGCTTTCAAGCGCCTGGCGGGTATGCTGTGGTTCCTGCGGCCACGGCACCGGCTACCGCGGGTGTAAATCCGGCCGTCCAAACCAGCCCGATTTCCGGGTCTGGCCAGAGTCTAGTGCCATTTCTTTTGACCGCATTTGGTTTCGGCCTGGCGGCCCTTCTTACGCCGTGTGTGTTCCCGATGATCCCAATCACGGTCTCGTTTTTCTTAAACCAGCGGCAGGCGGTTCCAGGACAGAGCAATCGTCATGCCTGGTCACAGGCGCTCGTGTTTTGCCTCGGGATTGTTGTTCTGTTTACCGGCATGGGTTTTCTGGTGACGGCAATTGCCGGACCCTTCGGTGTTGTTCAGTTGGGATCGAGTCCGTGGGTAAACGGATTTATTGCGCTGGTGTTTTTGGTTTTCGGCCTCAGTTTGCTGGGCGCCTTTGAACTCAGGCTTCCGGGAGGGCTGCTTACGAAGCTGGATCGTGCTTCGCAAGGCGGCGGTTATGCCGGCACGCTGCTAATGGGATTGACGTTTTCGTTGACGTCGTTTGCCTGTATCGGACCAATCGTTGGCCCGCTGCTGATTGCGTCTGTCCAGCAGAAGGGCTGGCAGCCGGTGCTCGGCATGATGAGCTTCGCGACCGGTCTCTCCGCTCCGTTCTTCCTGCTGGCGTTGTTTCCGTCATACCTCAAGAAGCTGCCACGCAGTGGTGGATGGATGGTCCGCGTAAAGGTGGTGCTCGGCTTCATCGTGCTGGCGGTGATGCTGAAATATCTGAGCAATATCGATCAGGTTTTGCAGACGCATTTGCTGACGCGCGACCGGTTTCTTGCGTGTTGGATTGTGCTGTTCGCCGTTCCCGGTCTATACCTGTTGGGTTTGGTGCGCATGGAAGGCATTCGCAGCGATGAGCAATTAGGCGTCGGTCGAGCACTGTTGGCCTCTCTCTTTCTGATCTTTTCGATTAGCCTGGTTCCTGGCCTTTTCGGTCAGCGGCTGGGGGACTTAGACGCCTTTGTGCCGGAGGCGAGCGGCGGCGGCCTGTTCACGCAGGCAGAAGGCCCTTCAACCAACATCTTTAAGAACCAGTTGGATGCCGCCTTGACAGCGGCCAAGGAGCAGAACAAGCTGCTGCTGATCAACTTCACCGGTTATGCTTGCACGAATTGCCATTGGATGAAATCGAATATGTTCCCAAGGCCTGAGATCCAGGCAGCACTGAAAAACCTAGTCCAGGTCGATCTCTATACGGACGGCACCGACGCTGAGTCGGATCGCAATCAAAAGCTGGAAGACCAGAAATTTCAGACCGCCTCCATCCCCTTCTACGCCATCGTGGATGCGAACCAAAACGTAGTGGCCACGTTCCCGCAGTTGACGCGCAATCCGCAGGAATTCTTGAGCTTTCTCGAAAAACGTCCCGGCGAGCCCGCGCAAACCACTGCGATGTTACGCTGAGAACGTTGCGTTTCGCGCGGATGTGGCGGAATTGGCAGACGCACTGGATTTAGGTTCCAGCGCTCGTAAGGGCGTGAGAGTTCAAGTCTCTCCATCCGCACCAAGGAAAACTAAGACTTCTTCATTTTGATTTGGCCCTATAGATAACGCGGAGAAGCGGCTAGAAATTTTTGGCTATTGCGTCAAATCAACCGTTCCACGAATGGGCATGCCGCCGTACGTTTTTCCCGTGAGCGGAAGCCGGGAA
Organism: Bryobacteraceae bacterium; assembly: GCA_049802535.1. GTDB lineage: Bacteria > Acidobacteriota > Terriglobia > Bryobacterales > Bryobacteraceae > Bog-105. The sequence continues at coordinate 3,508 of JBARMQ010000256.1, forward strand.
GGCGGGAAGGCCTTATCTCCTTGGGTTCTTCGCCGAAAGCGCGCGCTTTAGAATTTCACTCGCAAATTGAAAGTAATCTGGCGGGGAGTATTGAATTGGCCGCCGTTCGGGTTGTTGCTGCCGAGGACTCCGAATGCGGATGGATCGCTAAGATCCAGATAAGGATTGTATAAAACAACGTGATTAAGCAAGTTGGAGAACTGAAATGACAATGTGGCGAAAACGCGCTCGTGGACGAGGCGGAAATCCTTCGCAAGGTTGGCATCCAAGTTCCAACTGGGCATTCCGCGAATTTGCCCCTGCGATCCGCAGCTGGTGTCGTAGCCAAGAATGCAAGGGCGAAATTCATTGTAGACCGACGCGGGATCCTTAAACATATTGATGTTATTTCCGCCATTGGCGGCGTTGCCGTTGGCGCCCGCGCCCGACGCGCTGTCGGCCACGTTGAGATTGTAGTGGGCGGCGTTTCCGCCAGTGTACGTGCTGGCGAGCACTGCACCGTCCTGGCCAAAATTCACGTTCTCATTGGTATTGGAGTTTTGGCCCTCGCCGAATGACTCGCCGAAGCCGTCACCGCTGATTGTGCCGACAGCCAGAGGCGCTCCGCTCCGTGCTGCCATGATCGCACCGAACCTCCAACCGCCGAGCGCGTACCCGAGAATGCCTCTGTTGTTCTTAAAGAAGGGTTCGGACCACAAGAAGCTCTGGGTGTAGATGAACTTGTAATCGTAAAACTGCGGCCCGTACATCGATTGATGGACGTTGTAGGGGTTTAGGGTCGTGTATCCAGATGTAGCTTGCGATTCGCTGCCCGTGCCCAGAGCCCGGCCCCAGGTGAAGTTCGATGTCGTTGTTATGCCGCGCCAGTTCCTCATGGTGAGCGTGGTGTAAAGCGCATTGTAGTTGCCGGAGCCGGAATCATCGTCAGCGTTGATGCCGACCGCCTGACCGGACGGGAAGCCGGGACCGATGCTACTTGGTATGGTGCGTCCTAAGGTCCAGGACTTGGCGTTGCTGAGAGCCGACCACAGTTGGAAGACTTGGGTGAGCGAGATAAAGCTGTTCATGCTGGGATTACCGACAACCGCCGCGGTGCAACTCGAGAAGCCTTTGCAAAACGCGGAATTAGCGCCCCCGAGAGCCGATTCAAACCAGGGCTGAGGTGATGGCGTACCGCCGGCGGCGACTGCAAAATAGGTCTGTGCGAAAGCCGATGCGAAACTCTGGCCATTTAGCGTCAACATGGTCGGGACGGCATTCAGATCCCGCTGCTGAAATTCGTGGGTAATGTCGCGGCCGATGTATCCGGTTTCGAAGAGAACATTCTTGGTAATTTCACGCTGGATACTGAAGTTGATGTTGTAGGTCGCGGCTGGACGGAAATTTGGATCGAGCACGGATACCGCGCCGGCGGCTGAGGTCCCGTTGGTGCCCGGAAAGTACGGCTGGGGAAGGGTCTGAGAAGGCGCCTGTATCGGCGCTATCAAACCGTCGGTTCCAATTCGAAAGGCATTGGCGGGAGTTACGCCGCCGGTACCCAAGCATTGGCCTGTCATGGAAGCGCCGACGCAGGCTATTGGCTGGCCAAGACCCACGCCCAGCAGGGGAAGGAGCACCAAGCCTACGCCATTCAGGCGACTATAAATCTGCCCGTATCCCGCCCGGATCACGGTCTTGCCGTTGCCGAAAACCTTTCCGAGAATGCCGTCGCTGTAGGCGGGATTCCAGGCAACCGCAATGCGTGGGCTTAACCCGCCATAGAACGGATTAAAAGGATACTTATGGCTGGCGCCGACCACGTTACCGATTGTGGCGAACCCGAGTGTCGGGTTGTAAACCTGACCCTGCAACGCCATCGCTGCCTTGGTATTGAAGTATTTGTTGAAGTCGACGGGGTGGCCAGAACTGTCGACCAATTCCACTTGTTTGCCGTTCTGCTCGACCGGCGGCATCTCGATCTGGTAACCAAGACCATACGTCACGGTCAGAGTTGGTTTGATGTGCCATGAGTCAGTCGCGTACACGTTGTAGAAGTTGATTGTGTCCTTATCGAACATCGGCGTTCCCGCCGGGTTCAGCGTTAGTTGAGAGCCGGTCCGCGTGAACAACTGCTGTGGCTGGTCCACAATCCCCAACACGTATGAATAATATTTGTTCCAGTTACCAACCTGGTTACTGGGAAGACCCGCGGGCTGAGTGTCATCTGTATACGCCGTGCCGGCAACCTGGTTGCCGATCTGATAAACGGGCGAGGTATTAATGCCTTGGCCGTTGTCGTTGCGCAGATGGTAGTCCCAATTCCTCTGGTAGTTCCCTCCAAACTGCAAAATGTGATTGCCGAAGATCTTGGTCACGTCATCTTTGAACATCGTGTCGTGGCCATCCCAGAAGCGTTGCCGAACATTCTGGTTATTCACGTTGTAGGGAATCAGCGCATTTGAGCTCTCACCGCCAATCTCGAGCGCTCCTCCCAGCCCCTCTATTTGTGGGGGGGCGGCTGAGCTGGCCCATTGCCACCAAATACGGGTATAGCTAATGCGGAAATCATTTGTCGTTGTCGGATTAATGGTGGTCGTCAAGCCTCCCACTAAAAAATCGGGCTTTTGCGGACGCGGAGCGCGAGAAGTGGGTACGCCCAGTTTGTCTCCCGGCAGAGCGCCGCCGATGTCAATCTGATTTTCGGTGAGAGTGTTCAGTGCATAGTACCGGTAGCTGCCAAAAAAGCGCCACTTATCGCCGAAGTCGTGATCGACACGGCCAACCAGGAATTTCGACGTTGTTGGCAGTGACACCTGTCCCTGGAATCCTTCTACATTGTGAGCGTCGCCCACGTTGAAATTGTTGGGCTCTGGTTCGTAGGTGTTCCAGAGCTGCTTCACGATGGGATTGAGGCCGATCCCGCGCGGATCGCACGGGCCTGCGTTACACACGGCAGGCTGATATGTGGTTCCATCCACGGTAACGGGATATGGGTTGAGATTATAGGGAATCCAACTACTGCCTTCGTTGATTTGAATTACGCCGGCGCGAAGGAGGTCGCTTGGAACTTGTTTGTTGATGATTGCACTTTGGGGGAAATTAAAACCTTCATAACCGAAGAAGAAGTACGTCTTACCACCTAGCATTTTTGGTAGCACGGGGCCGCCGACGGTTCCGCCATATCTGTTGTCGTGCGAGATCGGGATGGGTGTGTACGCCAGGTTTCCACTTGGAGTGTGATTATCATCCCAGGTGTTAGCCCCACCAATGTCAGTCGAGTGGTAGTACCAGTAAGCAGTACCGTGAAAGTCATTGGTGCCGCGCTTGGTGATCATCTGCACCTCAGCGCCGCTTGAGCCATTGAAGTCGGCGGTTTGACCGGCTGTGTTTACTTTGAATTCCTCCACGGTGTCCGGTGGCGTCGGCAAGACACCGCTGGGAGGGTTACCGGCGCCCGCGAACGAGTTATGTCCGTAGCTTCCGGTGTAGTCTGTCATGCTGCCGTCCATGTCGTTGGAATTATTGCCGCCGTCGAGTTGAAACGTGTTCTGGTCGTACATCGCACCAGCGACGGCGCCTTCCGGGGTGACGCCCGGCTGGATTAGCGCGAGGCTGGAAGAATCCGAGCCAAAGATCGGAAGGTAGGTCAACGACGGCCCCGAGACAGTTGTGCCCACGGTGGCGTTGACGGTCTGCAGTTCAGCGGCCCCGCCGCCGGAGACTTCGACAACGCTGCTCACTTGCCCGACTTCCAGAACCGCATTGACGGTGAGAACTTCACCTACCAAGACGTCTTGCTTGGCTACTTTATGAATCGAGAACCCGGTCATGGTGAAGGTGACGTCGTAGTTGCCTGGATTGACGCTGACAAAGAGATACCGGCCGTCGGTGTTTGACTTGGTTGTGAGTTCAGTGTTGGTCGACCGGTCTATGAGCTTCACTTCCACGCCTGGTACCGGCGCGTGTTGTTGATCGCTCACTTCACCTTGTACTGTGCCGGAGGTTGCCGATTGGGCAACGGCGTGGAAGCTGCCCATGGACAACAACAGAGTCACGGCGAAGAGCGCTATATACAGCTGTCTCGAAAGCTTCATTCGTTCTTCCCCCTTAACGGAATGACAAATAACGTATGCGCTCCGGCGGCCAGCCTGCGGAGGCCGCATCGGGGCATTTCCAAAAATTTCCTTGACTCGAACTTTGGTGGAACGGAGGCGCCGGCCAGAGAGAACCGGACCCCAACAGACGTGCTACGAGGGAGTCAACTACATGGTTGGATGCAGTCGCTACGTTTCCCTGTTTTTGCTACACAACCGAGATCTGGCTACACAACCAAATGCACCGCGACTCAGCGGCAGTGGATTGAGCGATTCTACGGCTGAATGAAATCATAAGTCAAGAGGTATTTTGGGATATTCGTACCGTGAAGCGAAATTTCGAAACTTCCGACCTCACGGCGCATGAGTGTGCGGATAAAGAGGAACGGTAAAACGGGAATGGCGAGAGGGCGGCGCGGACGGCCTTTTAGGTTGTTCCTGAAAGTCAAGTGCGGGGGTAGGTCATTCTGTCGAGTAACTGGATCAATTGTTTGAAACAGCGATGCTCCCACGTATAAACGGTGTTGATCGATTTGGCGTTTAGGATCTGCTGAATCGCAAGAGAATCCTGTTCTTCAAGTAGCTTTAGCTTAAGCACGTTGCGGCATCTTTCTCCCAGCCGCATGATCGCCAACACCACCCGATTCATCACTTGCCGCCGTTCCACTTCATCGTGTATGTCGTTTTTGCCCGGAGCGTTTTCTGGCAATTCAGTTTCTCGATGCGACAGGCGAAAGCGCTCGAAGATTTTATTCCTGGCAATTCCGACGCTGATTTGAATCATCTCGGTCAGGTCCCGAACGCCTGAGTACTTCTGCAGTAACACCGTTAGAACCTCTTGCGCGATGTCTTCGGCTGAATCCAAGCCAACTCTTGGCGCTGCGAACCCAATAACTCGCTTGCGGACGATCCCCAGATAGCCCTCATATTGCGCTTGGTCTTCGGGCGAGGGAGATGGCACTGTACTCATCCGACGTCAGGTCGGCCCCAATTGTACCCGAAGAAAAGGAATAAATGTTGAAAGGAAACGCGTGCGAGTTCCAACAGTATTTGACAGGCGTCTTAAGAGCTGGAAGGAGAGGACAGAAAGCCATGAATAAGACAACCAAACGCATTATCGTTGCTGCGGCCGTCGCATTGGTGCTCAGCATAGCTGCCGTAGCGGCCCAGGCGCAATGTGTACGCGATATCTTTGGCTGCATCCATACCAACTCCTGGTGCTGCGAGCCCAACAATCCGCAGGCGAACTGTCCGCAAATACCTTCGCTGTTACGCCTGGTGTTCGGGCTCGGGAGATGGTATGTTACTCACCCGGACCGTCCGGCGGCCCAGAACGTGTCTAAGGAAAACCAAATGGATACCGACCGTTGAAAAGGAACCTCAGCCGGTTGCGATCGCCAGTAGAGTTGACCAAAACCTCAAAAGAAGGAGCCGAACCAAGCGAGATCCACCTACTAGAAGCAGATGTTTGTCCTGCCAGATGCCGCGATTCGCAGTGCGAGTTTCGGAGTATGATTTTGGGAGGATCCAGTGCAAGAGGAAACCTCCGATAACATTGCGCATTTGCTCATCTGCTTTTGTACCGGTCGCCTGACGGCAGAACAACGGTACACGTTGCTCACGCGAGCGGCTTCCGACCAAGGAATATTCGATCAGCTGATGGAGGCAGAGGCGTTGCGCGATGCCCTAGTCTCGCCAGAGCAGCGCCCGCTCATCGAAGCGGCGTTTTCCAGCCGTCTCATGCCGATCTTGGATGATGGGCGCAATGTAACGATTAAAGATCCTGTCGTTCTGGGGCAGAAAGTTGAGTCTGAACCTGGAGGGAAAGATCCGGCGGCGTTGCCTGCGGACGACTTCATATCAGAAATTCTGGAACAGGAGGAATGTCCGTCCGTGTATTCGTTAGCGCAGCTTGCATGGAATAATCGCCGGTCGGCTAATGCGCCTCCAACTCAACAACATTTCGTATCAGGTATCTGTGATCGCTGTACTCAGTTATTGCGGTTTCTGTCCGGCCGGAACGATTCTCCCGATATGTGGAAAGAATCCGCAGCAGGCCTTTTGAGCGGTCGCACCCTCGGAGCTTCTGGCGGTGAAGAACCTATGCCGCAGCTCAGTATTTCGCAGAACGTGAATACCGTTGGCCTTCGCGTCTTTCCGAACCTGCGTTCGGCGAAACCAGCTGTTAAGGTCATCTCTCTCAACGCGCTCCATGAGGGATCTTTCGTCGATATTTTTATTCTCGGCGAGCAATCCCGGAGTGTGAACGCCCCGCTGGTGAGGGATGCATGGGGAGTGTTGACTGCGGAGTTGCCGCTGAAGCTCGTTGTGTCTACTTTAGAGAGCGGGCCGCCCGTACCGTTTATCGCCAGGGTTACTAAAGCCGGATTTCTGCATCGCGCCGGGCGCTGGCTTTACTCTTTTCTCCGGCGCTCGCGCACTCGTGTAGAAGAACGCTCTCCCACCGGTGCGTTTGAGCCAAGCTGCGCCGTCATCGGAGACGGCAATGCGGGGGCGGCGGCTGCCGTAGGAGTAGTCTGCGCCGTAAAGGATTCGTCGTTGTTGCTGCAGATTTCTCCCCAGGCAAACCTTCGTGGCGGCTGCACTCTGGTAGTGCGCCGTAATGACGTATCGATTGGACTTGCTGTCATAGTGCGCCTTGAGGGTCTTGCCGCAGTTGGTAGATTTCAGGCTTTTGAACAAGAGTTGCCTAAGCCGCAGGACTTGGCGATTCTCAGCGTTTCGGATGATATGTGAGACGGAATGAAGGCGTGTCAACCATTCCTTGTAATGATCGGGCTGGCGTTCCACATGCCGCTTCCGGTCACGGCGCAAAGCTTTGCGACGCTGGATATCTTCGGAATTGCGTCGATGGAAATCCCCACCAGCTATGAAGTCTTAAAATCAGAATCGCGGCCTTCCCTTTCCCCAGGCGCTCCTGTTAAAGTCCGCATTATTCGTCAATACGGCCATACTTGGGAGCTGATCCTTTCCTATATCCCGCTCCAGACGCCAAACCCGTCGCAGAAATGGCTCGCCATGCCGAAAGCGAGGACTTACAAAGAAGGGCTGGAGGGCAAAGGCTTCAAGGTTCAGATTCTTCAGCCGGACACATTCGACACCGAAGCGATGAAGGCGACATTCCTGGCCCGGGTCTCCTTCGGCAGTATGCAGAAAAGTAGGCCCTCGGTGACGCACCGCGTTACGGCCATTCTCGGGCGGCACGGAATTTTCGTCATTGACTGGAGCGCACTCGACCAGAATTTTCGAGCTACTGACCTGGCTTGCCGACAGATGCTCTTGACGTTCGCAATTATTCCGAGCGAGCGGCCATTGCCGTTCGGCGGGCGTCGCCGAAGCGTCGATCGTAAACCGCTGACCTTCAATTGGATATTGGGGCCAGGTAGGGTTGCTATCGCGAATGCGGCAACGATCCAAATTCCTGCCGGGTGCCTGTATGTGCCATCTCCGGGACTTCTAACGAACAATTCAACAAAGAACGCATCGAAGTTCAACCTTCCGCTCGGGACGATTCGCTGCCTCCATGGTGCATGGACGCTCAGCGTTTACAAGACTCCGGAGGTAACTTCCGGAATTGACGAAGCGTTACTTTTCTTTGCTCCAGGATCTGTTGCGGCCCAATTCAAGAGAGTAAGCGAAGCCAGGAACCAAGCACCTAGCATCATTGAAAATGGTCGCTTCGATCCGAGAACGGACAGCCTCACCTTCGTCGTGAAGCTCGGGTTACCGGTTCCTTCAATGCACCGCGTGACGATATTCTACGGCCGCCATATCGCTTTGATAACTGAGTTAGTCTCAACCGTCGACAACTTCACATCGGCGGAACGTCAAAGCAAGGTCATCATAGGAACGTTAACGTTTTTGTCCAAAGAGGCGCCGTTCCACATTGGCCGTCTGCTCGTCAGGCTTCGAGAGCACTTTCTACAGCTATGGCGGCCTGCGCTCTTGGGTCTATTCGCCGGTATTGGACTGGCTTTTCTCTTCAATTTCCGCGAGCGAAAGCGGGACGCGCTGGAATGGAGCGGTGTCGCTGCGGAAGGCCGGACTTAAATGATCTACTGGGTCGAAGTCGTCGCGACATTCTTGATATTCGGCACATGTGGGTATATCTTCGTAAGGCGTGAATCAGGGGTCGGGCGCCATGTGCGGCAACCTCAATATTCGCCCAATTGGTCACTGGCGGGTTGGTCAGTCCCGGAGTTTCAAGCGGACGATCCGTCCCGTCTTCTACTTCGGCTGGCTGATCTTCACGAACGCGATGTGCTTGGTCGCAGGCTTTTAGAGGATGAACGGTTCGCGGCCGAAGTCAACCAGCGGCGTGACCAGATCTTATGGTCATATGCGTCGGGGCGTCTTCCTCCTGACATCCGCAGCGCATGTATCAAAACACTGCTTGAGGCATCCGGCGCCTCGTCCATAGTGGAGGTTCATAAGATACTTCTTGGACTTCCCGTATACGACCAGCGTCATATTGGAGTTCGCCGACTCTATATCACGAATAAGCTGGCCACTTTGTGGAACAGGTGGACCGTTACGCCCGCTGCTCGTCCATTAGGAACGACGGAAGGTCCTTGCCTCCTCATCGCCTCGCCAAACTGTTCCGACGACTCCCTGGAAGTACAAGGCGCAATCACTCATCTATCGGACCGGCTAATTAGTGTGGACCTTGGTTCGGAACACGGAATCTTTGCCGGCGACGTTTTGCAGATCGAACGGAACAGCGATGGGGAATGGATCGGCTGTGCCATCGTACAGGCTACCGGCACATCCTCGTCCGAGGCAGCCTTCATGGGTGAGAATGTACCTCACACGGGCGATCGGGCTAAAACTGTCATAGCTCATAGCTCCTTATGGGAACCGTTATACGACTGAGTTGGCCAATGCAGATGAATCTATTCCGCAAACTCAACGCGTTGGTCTATTCAGTCATTTACCTTCTGCTATTTCTCGTCGCTTTCGAAGGAGCAAGGCGGGCGCCGCTGGTTTTGCTTTTCACGTTAATCAAAGGTACTAGCGCTACCTTCGGCTTCTCACGAGTTACATATGGAATGGAAGCTTCTTTGATCATTGCCGCTCTTGCGCTGCTTAGCGCCGTACTATTTACAAGTATCTACGTAGCGCAACCCTTTAGCCGATCTGCCGCAGTGCTTGGCATCTCGATTGGAATACACGTTTGGGGAATTGCGATCGCGATCAATGTGGTGGGCTTAATCGTATGGGAATGTTTTCACGTTCGAGAAATAACGGGCCAGTTGGAGCTCGACCAAGTGATTGTCGGTATCATTCTCCTGTTTGCAATCGCGCGGGCGTATGTCCTCGCCATGCCTGACGTTCCCCACCCCGCTGTACAAATTCCGATCACCGCCTCTACACAGCCTCGTTTATGGAAGATTTTGGAGGAATGCGCCTCGCGTTGCGGCGCTCGGCTGCCCGGCAAAGTCTTTTGGCTCCCCGCACCTAATGCGCGGGTGGAGCAAATTGGACGGTTTGGCTTTGGCAAGAAGCGGGCGCTTGGAATCGGGTTCCCGATTTTGCGGCTTTTGAGTACTGATGAGTTCATTGCTGTTATTGCTCATGAGCTGCATCATCTCCGCGCAGACGATCCTTTTCTTTCAAATTGCATCTACAGTTCCCGGCGCCACACTCACGAGCTAGTGAGCACACTCTCGGGCCGCTGGTTTACTGACTCCTTGCTGCTCTGGTTCCTCGGCTGTTACTCGGCCATTCATTGGCATCTAAGCAAGCCGATCCTTCGTCAATGGGAATTCGATGCAGACTCTTTTGCCGGCGGCGTGACGTCGCCCGGCAGCATGGCCCGGGCTCTCGTGGCACTTGATCTTGCGCAAGCCCGGTACAAGGCGTTCCAAGCTTCTTGGATTCAACCCGCCATCAGTGCGGGGTTTTTGCCTCCGGTAATCAACGGGTTTTGGGAGTATTACGAAGGCTGCGCCAGAGAGGAACAAAACTATATTCGGCATATGGCGGGGCGAGCGGTCGATCGAGAGGGCGATACGCACCCTCCCGTGCGGGACCGTCTGTTGCAGCTGAGCCATCTTGGCGATCTCACTTGCTCAGGAGGGAGCAACTCAGCGTTCGAGCTGATTGACGGACCAGACGCTATTGAGGCCGAGCTCTACAAGCCGGATCATACCGTGAGCAGGGAAACGGACTGGAATGCCAATGTGCTTTCAAAGGTTATTTCAAAGTGGAAAGAAGAAGCTCTTCAAATTACAAGAAGAAGGAAAGGGTCAGTCGTAATCGATTCCTTGCCAAAATTGTATTCGTCGCTACCGGTTGCGGCAACTTATCTTGGCCACGAAGCCAGATCAACCGCGCTTGTTGACCGAGTGATACTAAAGACGCTTGCCGCAGCGCTGTTGGATGACGGTTGGACGCCCGAACTGAGCCATGGGCGTTTAATCTTGCGCAAACAGGGTCAAATGGTCGATCCTGCCGCCGAGGTTTTATCGATCCGAACAAATGCCATCGACGATTGGAATAGCCGTTGCGAGGCTTTGGGAATCGATCATCTTGTATTGCTGGCTGCACCGGGGG
>JBARMQ010000257.1:0-1561 GCA_049802535.1 Bryobacteraceae bacterium
TCGCGAATCTCCACCGATTGGATGGTGATGCCCCAGGGATTGGTCTTGGCGTCGAGGATCAGCTGTAGTTGCTGGCCCATGCTTTCGCGCTCGGTGATCATTTGCGCGAGTTCATGGCGGCCGATGGATTCACGGAGCGCGGTCTGGGCGCTCATGTTCACAGCGTCGGTGAAGTTCTCGACTTCAAGGATGGATTTTTCGGCATCCCAGACCAGCCAGAAGATAATCGCATCGACGTTGACCGGGACAGTATCGCGGGTGAGTGTGGATTCGGCGGTCACGGTCGCCACGCGAACGCGTTGATCGACAAAACGGCTGAGCGTGTCCACGACTGGCACGATGAGGAACATGCCCGGGCCACGAAGGCCGCGGTAGCGGCCGAAACGGAGGATGGCGACGCGTTGCCACTGCTGCACAATCTTGATCGAGAACATGAGATAGATGCCGATTGCGATACCGGCAAGGAGTGGAGGCGAATGAAGCAGTTTGCTCGCGGCCAAGCCGGCAACCAGACAAACGAGAAAGGCTGCGATTCCCGGCCCGCTTATATCCACGTCTAAGGTTCTGCCCGTGTTGCTCATCGTTTATCTCCTTTTGGTTTCATGGCTCTTCCCTGCTTGCCTTCTGCGATGCGGTCGCGCAGGGCGGTCATCACTTCTTCAAGATGGAAGCCGCCCGCGCCGGCCCTGGCCGCAAACTCTTCGACTAACTGCTCCAAGCCGCGTGAATGCTCGAGTGCGTCACGATCAATCGTCTGCTGAGCAACAAAGGTGCCGGTGCCCTGCTGAGTATCGAGGATGCCGCGGATTTCCATTTCGCGATAAGCCCGCATGACGGTGTTGGGGTTGATCTCGAGGTCTACGGCAACCTGACGGACGGTGGGGAGTTGATCGCCTGGGACGAGGAGGCTGGCAGCAATGGCAGCCTGGACCTGGTCGATGAGTTGGCGGTAGAGAGGCACGCCGCTCTGCATGTCAAGGCGAAAGCTGAAGGTACGCCGGACGGGAAGCGGGGTTTTCATACAAATTAATAATGTACTAGTCTACTAGTACAAGTCAAGAGGAAAATTCCGAGGCATGACTCCCCGGTCTGACGACAAAGGGGAGGGCGGATTTTTCCTGTTCAGGGTCTCGAGCGTAGCAACAGTGCTTCGCCAAGCAAGGCCGCCAACAGTGCAATGGCGAGCCAGGCGAACCAGTTGCCCCAGCGTGAGTAGAGAGTCACATCGTGATGCACGGGAACCGAGGTGATCACGGTGGCGAAGGGAAGGAACATAGTGTCCTGCTCACCCAGGATGCGTCCGCGATCGTCGCTCGCGTAGAGAATGCTTCGCTTGGCGGAACGAGCGATGCTGAATCCGCCTTCCACACCGCGCATGGCCGCGATGCGGCCGTGTGCCCAGCCATCCAGGCTGAAATCAAAGGCGGGAACGATCATCAGCCCCACGCCGTCGTTCGCGTATTGCCGGCTCAAGCGAGGAAAATCCATATCTTTACAGATTTCCAGTCCCCACGTGCCCGAAGGCTCTTTCACAGTGGAGCGCGTGGTCGAGGGCGTGAAC
>JBARMQ010000258.1:0-16522 GCA_049802535.1 Bryobacteraceae bacterium
GGGCGGTCACTTCTCGTTCAATATTCCCGGAGGACGCTGCGAGACCTGTCAAGGCGATGGCACCGTCACCGTCGAAATGCAGTTCTTGGCCGACGTGGAACTGGTTTGTGAAGACTGCCGCGGCACCCGCTACAAACCAACAGTGCTGGAGATCCTCTACAAGAACCTCAACATCCATGAAGTGTTGCAATTGACGGTTCGAGAGGCACTATCGTTCTTTGCCGGCACGCCGCGATTGGCTGCCCGGCTAAAGGTTCTGCAGGACGTCGGCCTTGGATATTTGCGTTTAGGACAATCGGCGACCACCCTAAGCGGGGGCGAAGCGCAGCGGGTCAAACTGGCGGCTCATCTGGCGCAATCGACTTGCGAGGGGACACTGTTTCTCTTCGATGAGCCGACGACCGGCTTGCACTTCGAAGACATAGCGAAGTTGCTCGAGGCGTTTGAACGCCTGATCCACAATGGCGGCAGCGTATTGCTGATTGAGCACAATCTCGAACTCATTCAGGCCGCTGATTGGGTCATCGACCTTGGTCCGGAAGGCGGCGAATCGGGCGGTCGCATCGTGGCTCAAGGAACGCCAGAAGCGATTGCATCGGTCGAAAGCTCCTATACCGGCAAATACCTGAAGCAACTGTTCACTCAGAAGGCTACTGCCTGCGCATGACGCCGGAGCGCGATCTACCTTCGGTAGATTCCGTCGTGCGCCGGCTTGAGCATCTGACAGATTTGTCGGCAAACCTGATCGTGAGCGAAATACGAGCTGTTCTGGCGGAGCGCCGCGCGGCCATACGGGACGAAAAAAGCTTCGACCACCGGCCAGTTGAGCAACTGGTCGAAGAGCGCCTCCGTGCGCTTCTAATGCCGTCTCTCCGGCAGGTAATCAACGCCTCCGGGGTAATTCTGCACACCAATTTAGGCCGTGCGCCGCTATCACATTTTCAACACATCAGCCGCTATTCCAATCTGGAGTATGACCTCGCCGCGGGCAAACGCGGAAAGCGCGACGCCCATACTGCGCCATTACTCAAACGATTGCTCGGATGCGATGCCATCGTAGTCAATAACAACGCGGCCGCGGTGTATCTGGTCTTGAACGAACTGGCCGCGGGCGGTGAAGCGATCGTTTCGCGTGGCGAGTTGATCGAAATTGGCGACGGATTTCGCATCCCCGAAATCATGGCTCGTTCGCAAGCGATCTTGCGCGAAGCCGGCACGACCAACAGAACGCGGATCGACGATTACAGCAACGCTATTAATGTAAATACGCGCCTGATCATGCGCGTTCATCCCTCGAACTTTCGTATGTCTGGCTTCACGGCGCGGCCAAGTCTCGAAGAACTAGTGAAGCTTGGGCGGGAGCGCTCGATTCCCGTTTACGAAGATCTGGGAAGCGGCTGCCTGATCGATCTTAGGGAGCAGGGAGTCGACGAACCACTCGTCATGGACAGCATCCGTGCGCGAGTGAACATCGTCTCGTTTAGTTGCGACAAGCTGCTGGGCGGCCCACAAAGCGGCATCATTGCCGGGGATCGCGATTTGGTGCAGCGCATTCGCGGTAACCCAATGTACCGCGCGTTTCGCGTAGACAAGCTGATCATCGAAGCGCTTGAGAACACGCTTCGGTACTTGTTGTTGGAGCGTTGGCGGGAAATCCCGACTCTCGCGATGATCCTGGCTCAACCATCCGAGATCGAAGCCCGCGCAAATCGTGTTCAGCAGAGCCTCTCGGCGTTTGGGGCGCAAGTTCGGGCCGGTGAAACAGCGATTGGCGGTGGCTCAACTCCCGATCGGAGTCTTCCAACGTGGGTGGTCGCGCTAACGGTTGAGAGCGCTACGAAGTTTGAGCGGGCATTGCGTTTAGGCAACCCGCCGGTGATCGTGCGAATCGAGAAAGACGAGATTGTTCTTGATATGCGCACGATAGCGGACGAAGAAGAAAGTCTCCTGATCTCTGCTGTGCACGCCGCATTTTCGGCAACTACGCCAACTTGAGAAGCTCAAACGCGGCCGGAGAGCGTTCCTCAAATATGAGTGCCGGGAATTCGGATGGTTGCCGCCGGTGCCGTTCCTGGATGGCCCAGGCGCCCAATAACAAGGCTGCAAGCACCAGGAAATGGCCCGTGCTGCCGATTGCCCAATGCTCGATGCTTGCGAGTATCGGGACAAGGACAAGAACCGTTAGCAGACAAAGGATTAAGCGGATCATCATCTGGCGCGGCTCGGGCGCTCGTACGCAAGTGAACGGTATCTTGGAGAATTGCCATAAGACCGCACCAATGCAAAGCTCAGCCATAATTGCCGCAATGGCCGCATGGAGAACCGCCGGAAACCAGCCGTATCGTGGCGCAACCGAGATCAGACAGACAGCCACAAGCGGCGGGATTACCGTCAACAACATGAAGCGGCGCGCAACGCTCGCCGGCGGAGGCGACGGCTGCAATGTCACAGAGCGGAACACCCAATTCGAGTCGATCGCCGCAGGGACATCGAAGACGAAGCGCAGGCCGGTGATGACGAAGAATGCAATTAACAAAGGAACAGACAAAAGGCTTGCCGGCGGCAAAGTGTACTTGGGAAGTACACGGCCGACAAAGCTATCCGCAATGATCACCAAGCCAACTGCCAGGTATCCGCCAAAGAACATCAGATGACGTTCGCTGCGAGTGAGAACACGCCACATAAAACTGAAGCAGGCATGTTCAAAAGGCGAGCGGAATAGAAGTGCAGCCAACCACCCTGGCACACCCCGAGGGAAACGGACGCGCGCGCCGCCGACACTATCCGAGGATGATTCAGCCAGCTTCTTGAAGTGACGCCGATAGCAGAGCGTGTACGCAGCTATGGTCACGACAATCGAAACCAACAACATGGTCACAGCAAAACGAGCCAGCGCGTCGGTGGCTGGAGTGGAACGGTGGATCATGTGTTGGTATATGCCGAGAAACCAATACGATGGCAGCAGACTGATGTACGATCCGCTATTGTGTGAGATCTTGCCGGCCAGCAATTGAAGAAAGAAGTTAGAAAGAAATCCCGTCAGCAGAACTACTACCAGCAGCATGCGCGCGATCAAAGAGACCGGTTTGAACCAGGACGCGGGTAGCACGATCATCAACACGCCAACTAACGCGAAGACGCTGAAGAAACTGAACATGCTGGCCAAGAATACGGTGGTGAAGTGAGCGGCGATAAGCATAAGAAGCGCCGGAAAGGTGCCGTCACTGAAGTTGACAACGCAAGGAAACAGAATCCATGAGACGCCATTGATATCGATGGCAAACAAGATGCCCATTCCTGTCAACGCGACGAAATTCGCCAGGAACACGCTAGCAATGGGAATCGGAAGAGGCGCTAAATTGGCATAATCGCGGCGATCTGGCAACAGCCGGTTCCATCGAAGGACCATCGCCAAACCGATGATGGTCATCGACAGCACAACGAAGAAGTATTCATCCGCTATGGAGGCCCGCAGGGGATTGAAATTGAACTGCCCGCGAAAGTATTGGATTAGAGTGGAGTATTTGTCGAACAGAACGATGGAGGCAAACCCGCCTGGCGCCGCTAATAGCGCCAGGACCGTCCCGACGCCGACGCCTATTGCATCCGATTGTTGCTCTTCTTCGCTCGCGAAGAGCCGACGTCGAAAATGATGGACCAGGAAGACGAAAGGCTGCTCGGCAAAACGTGTCTTTACTTGAGATGTCATGCGGTCATTACCGTATCTACGATCCGGTCGGCTGTCTCGCTTGCATCCGTCTCTTGAACCAGGTGAGAAAACGCAGCTTCTAGCGAGGGCATGGATTGGAAGCTTTTGAGATCGTCGATTGTCCCATACGCGAGTGGCCTGCCGGATTGAAGAACGATTACTTGGGAGCAGACCTTCTCCACCACCTCGAGCACGTGGGAGCAATAGAAAATGACTTTCCCCTCGCGGCTGAAGCGGGCGATGAGATTGCGAAAGATGAGCGCGGACGTTACGTCGAGGCCCGATAGCGGCTCATCGAGAATGATCACTTCCGGATTGTGCAGAATTGCCGCGATCAGCAAAATGCGCTGGCGCATTCCCTTCGAATACGCCGACATCATGGTGTGACGGTGTGGATGAAGGGAGAACAATTTCAATAGCGCGTCCGCCCGCTTTGCAATCAACCGTCCGCGGAGCGACCGCAGTCGCCCGACTAATTCGATGTACTCCAGGCCGCTCAAGAATGGATATAGATTAGCTTCCTCAGGTACATATCCGAGCAGGCGCTTGTATCCGGGCAGGTCTTCTCTAATGTCGTTCCCTTTGTAGAAGACGTGGCCGCTGGTCGGCTCCAGTAATCCGGTAAGGATTTTGACAGTAGTGCTCTTGCCCGAACCATTCGGGCCGAGATAGCCGAGGACCTCACCGGGACAAATGGAGAAACTGACGTCTTGGATGGCGGGGACAGTGGCGTAGCACCTGGTGAGAGAGCGTGCCTCGAGCATGCACGTAGCTTACTACATAGGGTTACTGAAGACAACCGCTCGGGAATATTTGCGGATCATCGATTTGATGCAAAAGCGGGTGCGGTGGCGGCCTCCTGCTGCCCTGGTAAGCACTCTTCATGGACGGCACGCACCGCTTTTTCAAGGCCATCCAGCGACACAATCACCCCGATGGTGAGTTCGCTTGACCCTTGTGCGATCGCAATGATATTGATCTTCTCCCGCGAAATGGCGCTGAAGATGCGGCCAGCCAGGCCTGGCGTTCCACGCATTCCCTCCCCAACAACAGCTAAAAGACCGACATGCTCATCGACGGCGATCGGCCTTAAGTAACCGTGAGCGAGCTCAATGTTAAGATTCGCTTCCAAGGCTTCGAGCGCGCCCGGAACATCGTGGCGGCGGATCAAGAAACAAAAGCTCTGCCGATAACTGGAGCTGGTGAATACGAGCACTTCGACATTGGCCATAGCGAGCGCGTCTAAGGCGCGGGCCATCAGGCGAGTGCCGCTGAGGACCGCATTGGCCGGCTCCATCGACACTAAGGCGACGTCAGACATCGACGTTACAGCACGTACTCCCTTAGGCTGATCCAATTGGGAGACGATTTGCGTTCCGGGCTTCTCCGGCGCAAAACTATTTTTGCTCCAAACAGGGATTTGGCGTTCGACCAAAGGAGCAAGAGTGCGTGGATGGAGGACCTTCGCGCCATTGTAGGCAAGTTCGGCTGCTTCGGCATAGGTGACCTTGTCTAAGATCCTTACATTCGAAACCAAACGCGGGTCGGCACTCATGATGCCATCGACATCAGTCCAGATCCACAGCGCCGCAGCGTCAAGAGCAGCGGCGAGTATGGAGCCCGAAAAGTCCGATCCGCCACGGCCAAGCGTAGTGGGGCGGCCATCCACTGTCGCGCCGTTAAAACCGGTGACGATCGGCGTAATGCCTTCGGAAAGCAACGGCTGCAAACGATCCAAACAGCGGCGTCGAGTCGGCTCCATCTGCGGTGAGGCATTGCCGAAGACAGCGTCCGTCACTATGATTTCGCTGCCGTTGATGGATTTTGCCGGAATACCGATGGCATCGAGATAGTACGCAAACAGAGCCGAAGATAATCGCTCGCCGATTGCTATCGCCTCGTCCACGGAGCGGGGCGGCCGCTCGCCCAGCATCAAGACACCGTCGGCAATGCGCCGGTACTCGTGAACCAGCGACAGGATGGAGGCATGCGCAGCGTCACAAAAAGAAGCCGCCGCCGATTCCGCCAACAGATCCTGGCATGCGACAACATGCCGGTCCAAAAGGGTCGCAATGTTGGCATCGACATCGGCGCGATCGCCCAACTCGGCGCGGCGTAACGTTTCGAGCAGCAGATCCGTGACCTTGGACATGGCGGAGACCACGACAACCACTGGACGCTGCGCCTGTTGTTCCGCGATGATGGCGGCAGCGGCGCGCATCCGTTCGGAGTTGCCCATGCTGGTGCCGCCAAACTTCATTACCAATAAGTTGTTCACGAACTGCTTCCTTGTCTCTTAAAATCTTTGCCATTAGAGGTGCGCTCGCGAACCAGCCGCAGGATGATCTCCTCCACTTCTTCAATGGTGTGATGAGTCGTATCGACCAGGTGGGCATCCGGCGCCTGAACTAAGGGCGCTTCGGCGCGAGTCCGGTCACGATGATCTCTCTCGGCGAGTTCCGCGGCGATCGACGCTGGTTCGGCATGCTGCCCCCGCTCCCTATATTCCAAGGTCCGGCGGCGAACGCGTTCCTTCGGATCGGCATCAAGGAAGATCTTGACGTGGGCGTTCGGAAAAACAACCGTGCCGATATCGCGTCCTTCCATAACGACGCTAGACACATCTGCAATTTGCCGCTGCACCTCTAACAGCGCCCGTCGGACGCCGGGAACGGCGGAAACCTTGGAGGCAGCCGCCGAAACGCCGGGGGTACGAATCTCGCCGGTCACATCTTCACCATTCAGAATGATGTGGCCGGTGGCGAGGCTAAACTCAATTTGTGCATGATTGGCAAGCTGTTCCAAACGATGCATGTCATCCAGCGCCGTGCCATTGCGAAGCGCCCAAAGCGTGACCGCACGATACATGGCTCCGCTGTTGATGTGGACGAAGCCGAGTCTATTTGCGACACGTTTGGCAAGAGTGGTTTTGCCCGCTCCGGCGGGCCCGTCGATGGCCACGATGATGTGTTTGGGGCCCATGCCGACTAACGATCAATGAGCAGCTAATATCAAGCGCTATTCACTTCCGATTCAAATTGAGTATGCCATGAGGCCCGGGCCGGAGCGACGATTTCGAAATGAGCGGCTTGAGTGTTAGGATTTGAAGCTATGTTTCTAGACACTCAGCCGATGGGAGCGCTAACTCCGACTTTCGCGTTCCTTTGGGGCGCGGGCGGCAGCCTTGCCATAGAGATCCTGTCCCTATATAGCGAAATCCGAACTGTTAACGCGGCCGGCGTCCCGGCTTACTATAAGAATCCGCTTTTTTGGTTCGTGCGCATCCTGGTAACAGCAATTGCGGGAGCGTTAGCAGTGGCAGAGGAGGCCACCAATCCGCTGCTCGCTATCAACATCGGCGCGTCGGCGCCCGCTATCCTTCAGTTGCTTACAAAACCGCCATCACGCTAGAGACTGCTTTTCCGAATCATTTGCTATGCAGAGAACGATATGTGGAAGGGCCGCCAACGGCGCCAAGGATACTTTCGCTGCCCTTCGAATCCCGGTTCTCCCGAACCGCGCGCATCCATACAATTCTGGCGATGACCCCGATGACAATTAGAATTGCAAAGCCAATACTCCCGAATAGCGCTAGAGTGTGCGTGAACGGCGAGTCCCAGGGGTTCATATCTTCATTATGATACGGGGCGCCAAAGTTGTGCTAAAGAATGAAGCCATCGGGGCAGCTATCGCATCTGATCTTCTGTTTCGCGCAACCAATCCGGGCGTTTGAGAACTTCGCGCGGTTTGCTGCCGTCGGGCGCTCCGATAATGCCGTCGCGCTGCATCATATCGAGAATACGGGCGGCGCGGCCGTAACCGAGGCGCAAGCGGCGCTGCAAAATAGATGTCGAGGCTTTGCCGGCCTCGAGGATGACGCGGACCGCTTCTTCGTATCGGGGATCCTGGTCGCCCTCAAATACTTCATCGTCATCTTCATCGCCACCGCCCTCTTCCGAAGGGGGCGTGAGAAGGTAGCTTTGATCGTAATCGGGCTGGGCCTGCTCCCTCCAGAAATCCACGACGCGATTGGTCTCGGTTTCGGTTACAAATGCGCCATGGACGCGTACCAGGCGAGATGAGCCGGGCGGCAGGTACAACATATCGCCTTTGCCCAGAAGGTGTTCAGCGCCCATGGAATCGAGCACCGTACGGGAATCGACGCGGGTTGCGACGCGGAAGCTGATGCGCGAAGGAAAGTTGGCCTTAATCAGGCCGGTAATTACATCCACGCTGGGCCGCTGGGTGGCTAAAACCAAATGCATACCGACTGCGCGCGCCATCTGCGCCAAACGTGTAATGCATTCTTCCACGTTGGCTCGTTCGAGCATCATCAGATCGGCCAGCTCATCAATCAAGATCAATATGTACGGGAGCGGCTGTAGATCTTCCTTTTCTTCCTTTGCCTCAAACAGGTTCATCGGCCGCTGCCGAAGTTGCTCGACCTTGCGATTGAATTGATCGATGTTGCGCACTCCGTGGGCGGCGAGCAGTTTGAGACGGCGCTCCATTTCGAGCACGGCGTTTCGCAACGCGTTGGTAGCTTTCTTGGGTTCTGTAATGACCGGAGTGAGCAGGTGTGGAATGCCCTCGTACATGCCCAGTTCGACACGCTTCGGGTCCACCATGATCATGCGGACTTCGTCAGGAGTGGCTTTGTAGAGAAAAGACATGATCATGGCGTTCAGCATGACGCTTTTGCCCGATCCGGTAGAGCCGGCAATCAAGAGGTGAGGCATGGTTTCAAGCGATGCGCATTTGATTCGGCCGTTGATGTCTTTGCCTAAAGCGATGGTCATTTTGGAGGGCGCTTCTTGAAACTCACCGGACTCCAAAATGGCTCGCAGACTGATGACCTCGCGCCGCGTATTGGGTACTTCGATGCCGACGGTGGGTTTACCGGGGAGCCGTTCAATCAGAATCGATTCCGCCTGCAACCCGAGGCACAAATCTTCGGTGAGAGTGGTAATGCGGCTGTATTTGATACCGGCTTCGGGTTTGTATTCGAAGGTGGTAACGACAGGCCCCGGGTTGATCTGGACCACGGAGCCGCGGACATTGAATTCTTCGAGCTTGGACTTGATGCGGCTGGCGACCTCTTTCAATTCCTGGCCGTCGAAGCCGTTGCCGGGCGGAACTTCGTTGAGCAGAGCAGTGGAAGGCAGACTGTAAAGGCGTCTGCGCCTGATTGCCGGCTCGATCTGTTCTTCCCAAGGCGGCAAATCGGAACCGGGCTCTTCGGGTAGCGGCGCCTGCAGACGCACGACCGGTTCAACTTCCAGAGGCCGGATGGGAATGTCGTCGTGAGTGGTTTGCGGTTTAGCGTCTTGCGTTTCATCCGCGCCAGCACGCATATCGCTCGGTTGGCGTTGGTCGGGAGTTCCGGGCTGACGGCGGCCCTTCTTGAGCATTGCGTCGGGAGCAACCGGTTCCGGAGGCGTGATCACACCGCCGCTACGTCTTTGCACTCGCTCGGCAGCCTTGGCTCTTGCGTTTTCGATGGCGCGCTCGCGTCTTGCTTCGCGCCACGCACTCCAACGGGCCATCAACGACTTCCACCGGGCGATCGGCCTTTCGAGCAGCGGACGCAGGGCGGAGACTTCAAACGTTGTGATGAAGTAGAGCGCCACGATGGCGGCTGCAGCCACGACGATGACCGAGCCGGCGAAATTAAAGCGGGATAGAAGGAAGTCGGCAAGAACCATGCCCGCAACGCCGCTGGGCCGTATCCCGCCGCGAAAAGAAGCCGACGCCGGCAACAAACCGCAAGCTGCCGATAGCGAAAACCAAAGGGCGAACGTGCCGCCGAGACGAATTAGAGGATTATGAACGGGAGATGAGCGAACCCATTTCCAACCGAGGATCCAAATCATGATGGGCAGAAGATAGGCGCTTAGGCCGAACGTCTGCAGAAAAAGATCAGAAGCGGTCGCACCGAAGGAACCCAGCAGATTATGCGTGTGCGCGCCGGTGACTGTGTCCCAAGACGGGTCCGAGGGAGTGTAGGAAGCAAAGCCCAGGGCGACGGCCAGGCCTGCCAATAACAATAGGAACCCTACGACTTCATTAAGCCGAGAGTGACGAGTGGGTGAGAGGAACATCATCCGCCAATGCGGAAGAATGCAGCCAGAGCAATCACTATTATGCCAAAGACGATGCGATACCAGACGAAGACAGCCAATGTGTTGCGCCGGAGATACCTCAAGAAAAACGCGATGACAAGAATACCGACGATGCCACTGACAAGAATGCCGACCAAATAAGGAAGCCGCATCCCGGGCGGGATGCCGCCATGCTTGTGCAAGTCGAAGGCGTCCTTAGCGGCTGCTCCGCCGATAGCGGGAGCAATCAGCAGGAACGAAAAGCGGGCGGAGGCTTCGCGATTCAGGTGACGAAAACGTGCGGCAGTGATGGTTGCGCCGCTGCGGGATGTTCCAGGCACAACGGCGAGGGCCTGAGCGAGACCGATTACGATTGCATCGGTCCACGTCATCGCATTTAAAGCGCGCTTCTCCTGGCCGATGCGGTCGCCAATGGCCATCACAATGCCGATTAAAATCAGCATCGTGCCGATGACATAAGGGTTGCGCCACGGACCTTCCGCTTGGGCTTTGAAAAGTAAGCCGGCAATGCCTACGGGAATGGTGGCGACAATCAGGTACCACAGCATGGCGCGGCTGTTTTCGTCCGGCTTGGAATTTCGATAACTAAACCCAAGGCCGTTGGCAATGACAGTGACCCAATCGCGAAAGAAGTAGATGAACACGGCAAACAGAGTGCCGACGTGGAGTGCGATATCGAATCCAAGGCCGGGATCCTTCCAATGAAAGATCTCGGGAATGAGAGCAAGATGAGCAGTGCTGCTAACAGGTAAAAATTCAGTTAAACCCTGAACAATCGCAAGAAGAATGGCTTGATACAGCGGCATAATGGTGATAGCAGGACGAAATCTTCCCCCTCGAAGCGGAGGTTTGCTCTCGTAGTGTAGCGAAACAACCGAATCAAAATATGAGATCAACGAAAATCGTAGCGACTCTAGGGCCAGCGACGGACTCCGAACAGGTTCTACGCAAATTGTTTGAGGCTGGAGTTGATGTTTTTCGGTTGAATGCCTCGCATGGCACGCAAGAGGACCACGCCGGCCGAATCAAAGCGGTGCGGAAACTGTCCGATGAATTGAAGCGCTACGCGGGGATATTGCTGGACCTGCAAGGTCCGAAAATTCGTCTTGGCACGTTCAAGGACGGACGTTGCTTTCTGGAAGATGGCAAGGTCTTCACGATTACCACCGAGCCTGTGGAGGGGACGGCGGAGATGGCGTCGACCAGCTATCTTGACTTCGCCCGGGATGTGAAGGCGGGCGATGCGGTTCTGATCGCGGATGGAACACTTCAATTGCGGGTCTTGAGCACCGATGGCGTGGCAGCTCGATGTTTGATTGAGCATGGCGGAATCGTCAGCGACCGGAAGGGCATTAATTTGCCGGGCGTGCATGTCAGTACGCCGTCGCTCTCGAAGAAGGATGTCGCCGATGCGCATTTCGGGGTGGAACAGGGGGTTGATTTCTTCGCATTGTCCTTCGTGAGGCAGGCGAAGGACGTGATGCGGCTGCGCCATCTGCTGGACGATGTGGATGCAAAGCAGCCGATTATTGCGAAGATCGAAAAGCCCGAGGGCTGCCAAAATCTGGATTCGATTTTGGAAGAGTGCGAAGGAGTGATGGTGGCGCGCGGCGATCTGGGAGTCGAGATGGCGCTTGAACGCGTGCCGGCCATTCAGAAATCGATCATCGATAAGGCGCGGCAACGTGGGAAGTTTGTGATTACCGCGACGCAGATGTTGGAGTCGATGATTGAAAATCCGATGCCGACGCGCGCGGAAGTGAGCGACATCGCAAACGCGATTTATGACGGCACGAGCGCGGTGATGCTATCGGCGGAGACGTCGGCCGGCAAGTATCCCGTGGAGTCGGTGCGAATGATGGCGAAGATCGCATTCGAAACGGACTGCGCGCAAAGGAAGCAAGGATACCGCGATGTCCCGTTAGGCGCGGAGGCGTCCATTCCGCAGATTATCGCCGACCTTGCGTATCATGCGGCGCGATCGGCGGGAGTTGCGGCGGTAGCGGTAGGGACGACCAGCGGCGCCACGGCCCGTCTGGTGGCGCGATACCGCCAGCCAGTGCCAATTTTCGCTTTTACTTCAACTGAAGCCATTGCGCGGCAGCTATCGATTATCTTCGGCGTGGAAGCAATCGTAAGTCCGGAGATGCATTCCACCGATCAGATGCTGCAGGAGATGGAGCGCGTGCTGATTGAAAGCGGCCGCGTTCAGCCGGGCGGTAGCATCGTTTTTGTTGCGGGACAGCCGGTGAATCAGCGGGGCACGACGAATATGTTGAAACTTCATCAAGTGGGTGGATGGAAAGCTTAGAAGTTAGTAAATGTACGACGCAATCTTAGTGGTTTCGTTTGGCGGCCCAGAGCGGAATGAAGACGTGATGCCGTTCCTGGAGAACGTGACCAGAGGGCGCAATGTCCCTAGAGAACGATTGATGGACGTGGCGGAGCATTACTACCATTTTGGCGGGAAGAGCCCGATCAACGATCAATGCCGCGCGTTCATCGAGGCGCTGCGCGGGGAATTGAAGGCGTCAGGTCCCGATCTTCCCATCTACTGGGGCAATCGGAATTGGCATCCATTCTTAAAAGACACTCTGCGTCAGATGAGGGACGACGGCGTGCAGCGTGCGCTGGCATTTGTGACGGCGGCGTATAGCTCGTATTCGAGTTGCCGGCAGTATCGCGAGAATATCGCGGCGGCGCAAGAAGAGGTTGGGGAAGGAGCGCCGCAAGTGGATAAGCTGCGGGTCTTTTACAACCATCCCGGGTTTGTAGATGCGACGGCGGATCGGGTCCGAGACGCGATGAGCAGGTTTTTACCAAACGAACTGACCGAGTCGAGGTTAGTTTATACGGCGCACAGCATTCCAAACTCGATGTCGGAGACGAGTGGGTATGAGCGGCAACTGCGGGAGACAGGACGATTGGTTGCTGAACGGCTGGGAGTGGAACGCTGGGACTTGGTGTTTCAAAGCCGGAGCGGACCACCGGCACAACCGTGGTTAGAGCCGGATGTACTGGACCATTTGAGAACTTTGCGTGCGGAGGGGGTGAGGAACGTCATCCTGGCGCCGATTGGCTTTGTTTCCGACCATATGGAAGTGCTCTACGACCTGGACACGGAGGCGGCGGAGCTTGCCCAGGAACTGGGTATGAAGTTGGTGCGTGCGGCGACTGTCGGGACGCACCCGGCTTTCATCAAAATGGTGCGGAATCTAATAGTTGAGAGGATTTTACCAAAGGAACTCCGATTGGCGACGGGGCGGTTTGGGCCTAATCACGACGTTTGTCCGGCGACGTGTTGCCCTGCTCCGCAGCGAGCCGGTAGACCTCCCGTTTTGGCAGACCAAGGCGCTTCGCAACGCTCTTGATGGCGTCTTTGCGGTCGAGGCCCGCTTCCGCCTGAAGCCGCAGAATTTCTTGAATAGGATCAAGCGTTTCGAGAGCCGTTACTGCGTCGGCCCTGGCGATGAGCATCGTGAATTCGCCTTTGATGGCGGGTCGACTTTCCAGACTCTGCTTGATGGACAAGGCGGTACCCCGAAGGAATTCCTCATGGATCTTGGTCAATTCGCGCGCCACGACGACGCGGCGGCTTCCGAGAACGGCATCGACATCCTCAAGAGCGGGAAGAATGCGATGGGGGCTCTCGTAAGCGATGACGGTGCTGAGGTCGGAGGCAAGGTCTTCGAGAAGTTTGCGGCGCTGGGCGCTCTTGACCGGCAGAAAGCCGATGAAGCGGAATTGGTCCACGGGTAAGCCGGAGGCTGTCAGAGCCGCGAGGGCAGCGGATGCTCCAGGAATGGGGACGACCGGATAGCCGTTCTCGATGGCGGCGACCACCACGCGATAGCCGGGGTCTGAAACCAGCGGCGTGCCGGCATCGCTGACCAGGGCGATGGATTCCCCTTGGGAGAGCCGTTCGAGAAGGCCAGAAGTGCGGGCCGCTTCATTGTGATCGTGATAGCTGATCAAGGGCTTGCGGATTTCGAAGTGTTCGAGCAACTTCTGCGTTTGGCGCGTATCTTCGCAAGCGATGAGGGAGACGACATCGCGCAGGATTTTGAGAGCGCGGAGGGTAATGTCTTCGAGATTGCCGATGGGGGTTGCGACCAGGTAAAGAGTGGCGGCCAAAACACTAAGAGTGTATCGTTGAACCTGAAGTACTAATTACCTTACGATGCAGGCACTTTCCGACGCACAGAATGCCGGTAGGCCACTCGGGGCGCCCTATATTCATTGGCATAACGAGCGAAGTCCGTATGCCGTGGAGTTGAAGGCCGCGTTGGTCCAACAGATTATAGCTGAAGTGGCGCAGGCTGAGCAGCTGGGGGTAGAGACAGGCGGAGTGCTGGTGGGAACGTTTCCGCGCGCTTCGGAGCTGACGGTACGGATCGACGGGATCATGCCGCTGGCGCGCCGGGTAGAAGACGGCGCCGAATTTGTCTTAACCGGCACGCAACGCGAGCGATTTCGCGAAGCCATCCGGCAAGCAACCACTCGCGAAACCTCGGCAGTGGGATTTTTTCGCAGCCAAAGAGGAACTTTGCTGGCGCTATCCGATGAGGATAGAAGGCTGAGCTCGGAGGAGTTTCGAAATTCGGTTCATTTGATTCTGCTGGTGGGATCGTTGGAACCGCGGTTCGCCTCCATTTCCTTATCAAAAGGGATGCACTCGCCACCTGAGATTGCCGTGCCAGAGTTTGCATTCGATTCGACCGCATTGAAATCCGTCGCGACGGTGCATCCGGGGTCCGCCGTTGGGCCGGGCGCTGCGTTGACCACGTCCTTACCCGAAGAACTGGCGACGCCAGCGGCCGACGAAGGCGTTCCGATCGGCCAGCCACCGGTTTGGCGTGAAACCGGCAGCCCGCGATGGATCATCGCCGGAGTTGCGTCTGTGGTGCTCGTGATCGCGGGGTTCGCGGCAGGCTTTATCGTGCGGCCCTTGCTGCCCGGTTCAAAGCTGGAACGAGAGTTGCCACATTCGGCGGCGGCGCTCGACCTGCGAGTGGCCACCGGCTCAGACAAGATCGTGCAAATTTCCTGGAATCACCGCGCCAAGCCGATTTATGAAGCCAATCATGGCATGTTAGAAATCGCCGATGGTCTACAGATGCGGGAAGTTCAACTCAACCAGGACGATCTGGAAGCTGGATCGGTTGCGTACGAGCCGTTCAACGATCACCTGCTGGTGACGATGGTTTTGACACTGGCGGACGGAAGCAGTGTCAGCCAATCCAGCGCCTGGACGCTGAGATAACTTCATTTTCGGGTAACGCAGAGCGAGAATTCTTCGCCGAACTACCATTCCCGTCATTGCACCCTGGGGCTAAACCGGTTATTCTCGATCATCTCTGCTTGAGGTAATTCATTCATGATGCGATCAAAACGCTTGTTTTTATGCATAGCAGCCGTGGCTGTTCCGCTGGTGGTTTGGGCCGGCGAGACGGTCAATTTATTTGCGGTCAATCGAATACGCGAGGAGGCTTTCGCGCATTCGAAAGTGATGGACACGATGTTTTATTTGTCGGACGTGTATGGTCCGCGTCTGACGAATTCGCCAAATTATAAAGCGGCTGGCGATTGGGCGGTGAAGCGTCTGGAGGAATTCGGGCTGGTCAATGTGAAAGAAGAGAAATGGGGCCCGTTCGGAAAAGGTTGGGAAACCCAATACTACGAAGGGCATATGGTTGAGCCGCGGTTCTATTCGTTGAATGGCATTCCACTGGCATGGACGGCGGGAACGAGCGGCAGCGTGACCGGAGAAGCGATGTTGGCGCCGATTCGCACGGATGCGGACATGGAGAAGTACAAGGGCAAGTTGAAGGGCAAGATTGTTTTGACTTCAGAGCCGAGGAATTTACCGTTTCCGACAAAGCCCGATGCGACACGATATACGGATGCGGAGTTAGCGGACATGGCGGACGCTCCGGAGCCTGGACGGTCTCCCTTCTCATTCGCACCGACGCCGCTGACGCGAGGACAAGCACCCGCGCCGATCATGTCGCGTCAAGAGCGGATGAGACTGCAGGAGAAGGTCCGGCAGTTTTTGAAAGATGAAGGCGCGCTGTTGACGTTGACAGAGAGCGCCAATGGCGACGGCGACACGATTTTCGTTGCGTCAGGCGGGGCCTATGCGCCGGGCTCTCCCGATGCACTCGCTTCGGTCTCGATGATGCCCGAGCAATATAACCGCATCGCCCGGTTGGTGGAGCACGATATTCCCGTGAAACTGGAGTTCAATATTCAGAATGAATTCCACAACGACAATCCGGATTGTTTCAATATCACGGGCGAGATACCGGGTACGGGTCCGCACAAAGATGAACTGGTGATATTAGGAGCGCACTTCGATTCATGGCATGGAGGCACCGGGGCGACGGACAATGGCGCCGGTAGCGGAGTCATGATGGAGGCGGTGCGTATTTTGAAGGCGATTCAAATGCCGATGGACCGCACTGTGCGGATCGGGCTGTGGGGCGGCGAAGAAGAAGGGCTGTTGGGTTCGCGCGCTTATGTGAAGGAGCATTTTGGAGACCGCGAGACGATGAAGCTGACGCCGGAACAAGCGAAGTTGTCGGGTTACTTCAATTACGACAACGGAACGGGCAAGATTCGCGGCGTGTATTTGCAGGGTAACGACATGATGCGGCCCATCTTTGAAGCTTGGCTGGCGCCGTTCAAAGAC
>JBARMQ010000259.1:0-5776 GCA_049802535.1 Bryobacteraceae bacterium
GACTCATACGGGCCGACTTAGTCTGACCTGCCGGCAATCTTAAGTGCCTTTGCGCTCTTCTGTTTTCGCTTCAGAACCGGAGCGAACAGATCGCCTACGCGTTCAAAGCGCTCGATGGCATTATCGATGCGAAAATCTGTCGGCCTAAGACCGCGCTTCACTTCGTCCCAGGCGAGCGGCGTCGAAACCGGAGCTTTCTCATGCGCCCGCAGAACATAGGGCGCTGCAATGGTCTTGCCGGTGCCAATCTGAAGATAGTCGAAGTAAACGCGCCCTTTCTTGCGTTTCTCAACGCTACGCGGAGTCGTAAATAGGGTTGGTTGTTTGTCCAGTGTTAATTGCGCAACGATCTCACAGAAACTCCGTACCTGCGCATAGGAATAGATAGGCTCAAGCGGCACATAGATATGCATGCCATCGCCCCCGGTCGTCTTTGGATAACCCTTCAGCCCTAATTCGCCCAAGACCAGCTGCACGACCAACGCCGCATCCACGATCAGATCGAAATCGGCGTCCACCGGATCTAAATCGATTAACATCCAATCCGGATTTTCGAGCGTGCCGACCCGGCTCAGCCACGGATTCTGGTCGATGCACCCGAGATTCGCGAGGTACAGCAGCGTCGCACGATCGTTTGCGATGACATAGTGATTATTCTTTGGAGGATGCCCCTCGCGGATGATCTGGCATTGCACCCAATCCGGGAAACCCTTCGCGTCCTTCTGAAAAAAGTATTGCTCTTCGATGCCGTTCGGATAGCGCTTCATCGAAAGCGGCCGGTCTTTCAGATGCGGCACCAGCCATTGGGAGACACGATCGTAGAAGGCGATCAAATCGCGTTTCTTCCAGCCATCCTTCGGATAGAAAACCTTGTCGAGATTCGTAAATTTAAGACGCCGACCGTCGACATCCGTAATTAACTCGCGGCCTTTCAAATCCAGGCTGCTCGGCGGCGCCTCAGGCGCGACGGCCGTTTCTCGTACAACTTCTTTCGGCGGTTTATCATCGCGCAGCCCTACGAAAACGGGCGCTCGCAGGTTTCCTTCCGTTGTCCACTCAAGAAAGCGGACTTGGCAGAGCAACTCCGGCTTGACCCATGTCGCGTCCTTGATGCGTGGTTTGGCCGCGAAGGGATTGGTCTTGGTAATGAGCGGCTTTAACCGGTCGGCAATCGCCTTCATCAATTTCTGATCGAACCCCGTACCGACTTGTCCGACGTGCCTGAGCACATCGCCTTCGTGTACGCCGAGAATCAATGCGCCAAAATGTTCGCGCTCGCCTTTAGTGAATCCCCCAATGACGAACTCTTGCTCGGTCAAAACTTTCAGCTTTTGCCAACACCGCGATCGCTTCGAGTCGTAGGAGCTATGCCGATCCTTCGCCAAAATGCCTTCAAGACCCATCTCGCC
Source organism: Bryobacteraceae bacterium (assembly GCA_049802535.1). Lineage (GTDB taxonomy): Bacteria > Acidobacteriota > Terriglobia > Bryobacterales > Bryobacteraceae > Bog-105. The sequence goes on from JBARMQ010000259.1 coordinate 1,410, forward strand.
TGCGGCAGCAAACATCTGCTCGCCGTCGGTCTCAAACACTTCGGATATCCGAATGCGTTCGGTCGGGCGCACTAGACGTTTCAATAATTCCCGCCGTTCCTCGAGAGGCGATTTGCGCACATCGTAACCATCTGCATAGAGCACGTCAAAAAGGAAAAGCGTTGCCGGCGTCTCTTCCGACAAACGTGCGACGTCCCTTGCATTGGTGATGCGCGGCTGTATCAGTTCGAACCGGCTGCGGCCATGTTCATCGAGCACGCAGATCTCACCATCCAAAACGGCTAGCTTTGCGTCGACGCACTCGGTCAATTCATGCAGCTCTGGGTACTGCCGCTCGCAGCGATTGCCTCGCCGCGACTCCATACGAAGCTTGCCATCATCGACGGTGCAGATCGCGCGCACCCCGTCCCACTTGATCTCATAGACCCATTGATCGCCTGCGGGCGGCTTGGTTACCGCCGTGGCCAGCATCGGCTCGATGTCTTTCGGCAATGACGATTTGCGCGCCCCGGTCAATGATTCCGGACTCAAGGGCATCGCGTCTTCAGCAATCTCCTGCTGCGTCCTCTTGGTCAAAACGCTCCACGCGAATTCGTCGATGTCGTAGTCTTTGACAGCGGACTCGTCCGGCTTTTTAATGAGGAGCCACTCGTTTCCCTTGCCGCGGTTCTTCATCAGTACAATGGCGAATTGGCCCTTCAGCTTGACGCCATCTAAGCGGAATTTGAAATCGCCACGCGCCAGTTGGCCGGTCGCATCAGGTTCACCAATGACTTCGTAGGTACCGCGATCCCACAGCATCACGCTGCCGCCGCCGTAATTGCCTTTGGGAATGTTGCCTTCGAAGTTGCCGTAATCCAGTGGATGATCTTCCACTTTCATGGCGAGCGATTTTCGCGCCGGGTTAAGGCTCGGACCCTTCGGGACTGCCCAACTGACAAGAACGCCATTGACTTCGAGCCGAAAATCATAATGGAGGCGTGTCGCGTCATGGCGCTGAACGCAGAAAAATCCTCCGCGCGTCCCAGCATGCTCGTCCGGAACGTCCGGCTTGGGCTCAGGTGTTTCGTCGAATTTTCTTTTCCGCGCGTACTCGGTGAGGGCCATTTATTCCTATTAGACAGCGCGTACCCGATGGCCGTTCGCCTTTAGCGTCGAGACTACTTCGAACTTATGAGCCGCAGGCCCAGGTCTTTGAGTTGCCGCTCCGGAACGGGCGCTGGCGCCTCGCACATTAAGTCTGTCCCCTTTGCAGTTTTGGGGAACGGAATCACTTCGCGAATGGATTGCTCGGCCGCCAAGATCATCACCAGCCGATCGAGGCCCAACGCGATTCCTCCGTGGGGCGGCGCGCCGTATTCCAACGCATCCAGGAGAAAGCCGAACCGCCGCCGGGCCTCCTCCTCGCTAAAGCCGAGAGCCCCGAAAACGGTTGTTTGTACATCACGCCGGTGAATACGGATGGAGCCCGATCCCAGCTCGACGCCGTTCAAAACCAAATCATAGGACTTGGCCCGGCAATGCGCTGGATCCGTCGTCAATTTCTCAAGATCGTCATCGTGAACGGAGGTAAACGGGTGATGCGCCGCCATCCATCGCTGGTCCTCGGCATCCCACTCAAACATTGGAAAATCGATCACCCACAAAAACTTGAGCACCGCCGGATCCAACAGTTTGTGACGATCGTTGTACTTCTGCGCAATGTACAGGCGCAATTGTCCGCAGGCAAGCAGAACCGTATTCTCCGGCAATGCTCCGCGTGGATCGCCGCCCCAACCCGCCAGAATTAGTAGATCGTCTTCTGCGGGTTTCACGCGATTGCGAACTTCCGAAAGAGGCCCGGCAAAATCACGTTCCAAACGCTTCACATCGTCATAAACCCGCAGGCCTTTTTCCTGGCCGAACGCCTTGATCTCATCGCGTTCCTTCCGGCTTAAAGAGCCGGTCTTCGGGATGTGAATAGCCACCAGCGGCAGGCCTTCTGTTGTAAGTCCGGCGCCGGGAAACAGATCCTCTACGCAATGAAACGGCGGCAGCCGTAAGTCCGGTTTATCGCTGCCATAGGAACGCATCGCCTGCGAATAAGTAATGCGAGGAATATGCCGTTCCACTTGCGCGCCGATGGCCTCGCAAACCTTCCACACCAATGGTTCGATCACTTCGTAAATCTGTTCCTGCTGCGGGAACGACATTTCAAGATCGATTTGCGTAAATTCAGGCTGACGATCGGCACGCAAATCTTCGTCCCGGAAACACCGGACGATTTGGAAATAGCGGTCATAGCCGCTGACCATCAGCAATTGCTTGAAGATCTGCGGCGACTGCGGCAACGCATAAAAGTTGCCGGGCTGGACGCGGCTTGGCACCAGGTAGTCCCGGGCGCCCTCAGGAGTTGAGCGCGTCATAAACGGCGTTTCAATTTCTAGAAACCCCTGGTCGTACAAAGCTTGACGCACGGCGAACGCGATCTTGGACCGCATGATGATGTTGCGCTGCATGCGCGGCCGCCGCAGATCGACGAAGCGGTATTTCAGCCGCACATCTTCTTTGACGTCGACGTTATCCTCGAGCGGGAACGGCGGTGTCCGCGATGTATTCAGGATCCAGATGCGCTCAACCGCAATTTCCACTTCGCCAGTGGTAATCGCCGCATTCACCGTGTCGGCCGACCGCAGCGTCACCGTGCCTTGAACGGCAATGACAAACTCGCTGCTGAGTTCCTGCGCGCGGGCCAAGGCCGCGGCGTTCCGGCTAGCGTCGAACACGAGTTGCGTGATGCCATCGCGGTCACGCAAATGTATGAAGACCAGGCTCCCAAGATCGCGACGCCGGTGCACCCATCCCATCAGGACGACGGTGCGCCCCGCGTCCTGAGCCCGCAGTTCCCCACAACTATTTGTCCGGCGTAGATCGCCTAAAAAGTCCAATTGCACTTCTGCCATTTCGTTTGTTTTTTGCGCGTCCTATTTCTTGCGACGGTGATTGTCAAAATGGTCTAGCAACTGAACTCGTGTTAGCGTCTGTTGCTCACCGGAAGTCATGTCCCGCAAGATACAAGTCTTCGTAACCAGTTCGTTATCTCCCACGATCAGCGCATATGGCGCGTCCAGCTTGCTTGCCAATTCCAACATGCGTTTCAGTTTGTGATCCATTCCCACTTCGACTGAGGTGCCGGCTTTTCGTAATTCTCCGGCCAGCAAAGCGCATCGGCGCAAAGCCGTGTCGCCCAGCGGAGCGATGTACAAGTCCAAACCAGCCGCTTTGTGCTGATCTTCCACCGTCATCACCAGGCGGTCCTCGCCAATCGAAAAGCCGATGCCTGGCGCAGGGACTTTAGATCCCAACTGTTCCGCCAAGCCGTCGTAGCGCCCTCCTCCCAGGATGGCGTTCTGCGCGCCCAACGCTCCATGGGTAATTTCAAAGGTTGTACGCGCGTAGTAATCAAGCCCACGCACTAGCCGCGGACGAACCGTATAAGCAATCGACCGATCGTCAAGAAATTCGCGGGTGCGCCGGAAATGCTCACGGTCGTCTCCGTCCAAATACTCCAAGATGGACGGCAATTGGTCGATCAGCGGCTGATCTTCCGGCACCTTGCAATCCAGTACACGAAGCGGATTGGTTTCGGCGCGGCGCCGGCAATCGCTGCACAGCCGCGGTGCAACATCCATAAGGGCGGCTCGCAATGCTTCGTTAAAGCGCTGACGGGATTCCCGCGATCCAACCGAGTTAATCAACAGTTCGAAATCGGTGAGACCGGCTTCGTGGAGAATGTCCACTGACAGTTCAATCAATTCGGCGTCAATGGCGGGCGATTCGCTTCCAATCGCTTCGGCGCCAATTTGATAGAACTGGCGATACCTACCCTTTTGCGGTCTCTCTCGCCGGAACATCGGCCCAATGTAATAGAGTTTTTGTATGCCCGGGCGCTGGTCCAGGCGATGCTCTATGTAGGCGCGGATGACGGATGCTGTGTTTTCCGGACGCAGACTCAAAGATGCGCCGTCACGATCTTCGAACGTATACATCTCCTTGCCGACAATGTCCGTTTCTTCGCCGACGCTGCGGGAAAACAGAGCCGTTTCCTCAACGACGGGCGTTCGGATTTCCTGGTAGTTATAGCGATGAAAAATTCGCCGCGCAGCCGAGTCCACCTGGTTCCAAACGGCGCTGGATGGCGGGAGAATATCGCGCATCCCTTTTACGGCTTGCATCAGGCTTGCTCTTTCTTATAAACCGCCGTGATCTTGACGTAGTTGTTGCAGTTTTGATTGAACCGAGCGCGCTCATCGGGCGTAACATCCCGGCGCACTTTCGCCGGCGTGCCCATCACGACCTTGTCCGCTGGAACCTGCATACCCTCCGGC
>JBARMQ010000260.1:0-2428 GCA_049802535.1 Bryobacteraceae bacterium
TGAAGCCCGCTCTCGCATAGCCTCCTACGAACCGGATCCAAATCGTCGGCGCCAAGATGCAGCACATGTAGCCCCTCATAACGCCCAAGTGGTTCGTCAAGGTCGAATGGCCCACGTTGTTCCCGCGTAATCGAAGCCCACCGGCTCGAATCAATCACAGCTAATATCTCCAAATAATTGTTCCGGAAAATGGCGCATCGATTTCCCGCCCCGATTGGCTCAGGGTCCGCTCCTGCTCGCAAGGGAATCCTTGGCACAGTCAGTGGTGTAAAGAGGAAACCCAGCCGCTCGTACTGGCTGACCGCGGCATCCATGTCGCAACTGATAATCCCAAGATGATGAAGCACGTTTACGTCCTTGTTCAAGTTGACCTCCCGTCTTCGCTCGCACAAATATCCGCTCCACAAAGAACTCCACGGGCGGAACAGGCAACCGATCAAAAATCGCTATCAAGCATATGATTGATAAATTTCCATGCACTTGTCAAGCAGATGCTTGATAACCCGGGATCTTACAAAAGGAATAAACCTGACACCCGTTGCCATCGCGAACACGATGGCAACGGCCCGTACCGGCTTCGAGAAACTGGAAGACCCCCAAAAGGGTCGAAACCACCCTTAAGGCGCATAAGGCGCTTAAGGCGCACACTTCCACCCCGGTCGCAGACCCAAACTGGAAGGCCTGAAGGGGTCGAAAACACCCTTAGGGCGCATAAGGCGCTTAAGGCGCACACTTCCACCCCAACCACGGCTTCGTACGGACCGATCGAGTTTAGGGTCTAGTCGGGAAACTTCTTGCGGATAAGAACTGCCCGTTCCAGCGAATCGAACACTTCCAGGACCTTCAACCGAAGATCGGGATCGATCTTCTGGCTGTTCAGCCACCCTTGCACTACGGCCTGCGCCGCCTCGCTGTTCTGGCCCTCGATGAACGCACCAAGCCACGCACCGAGGAAGAAGATCTTGCGGTGTTGCTTAATGTCGGGTAACTCGTTGAGCGCCTGGATCAGATACGGTTCGGTGAGCGTAGTCTGCTTCCAGAAATTGAACGGACGCAAGCTCTCCGTGATCCAGTCTTCCTGGATCGTCTCCGAGTGAACATACTCGTCGAAATACCGGGCTTTGCTTTCCGCGGTGGGCGTTCCCGCTTGTGCGGCGTATGCGTACTTCTGGCCTTCACCGCTGTGATCGCGTGCCTTTTCCTCAGCCAGAATGGTCCCGGCCTCGGGGTCGCCCATAGCGATCAAATGGCCAATAAGCTCCCAGCGGTCGAGCCGCTTCAACGTCAGCCCCGGCACAACCAGCTCGCCGCTGAGCAGATCCTTCACCTGCTGCAAACCCGCGGGCGTTTCCGCAATCGATCGGAAAGTGCGAAAGCTGACAATGCGCAAACCAAGCGTCGGTGCTTTGAGCATGCGATCCCCAACCACTGACTCTGCCCGCGGCGCCACTGATTCCCGCCCGCCTTCATGCAGGTAAGAATGCAGTGCCTCGGCTACGCGTGCACCCTGAATACGAGAAAGCGACTCATCCATCTCGTCAGGTAGAGATTTCAGAGCCAGCTCCACGTACCCGCGCGGAGGCGCTTTCGCCACGTGGACATAGTCCCAGAGCGCTCCCCACAGCATCGTGCGGCGAAGCGGAGCGCCCTGATCGGAAACGCTCGCTAACAGGCTTGCATTCGCTGCAAGCGGCGAGCCCGGATCGAACAGTGATGCCGCGAATGACTCGCTCGACGCATCCAGCAGAAAGCGGCCGTAGCCGTAATCTCCCTCGTTGGCAAACACCAGTTTGGGGCACGCCTTCCCCACGATCGAGGCGACAGGGAAGGCAGCAGCATTCCACTGCACCTTCATGGTCTCAGTCGCCGCCGAGGACAAGAGAAGAATCTGGCTCGCCATGGGCCAGATATACCCATCATCGAGAACATCCCGCTGGTGGATGGTGAAAGCGGTGATCTTCCCGCCGCTACAGGAATACTCGACTGTGACCTCGGGCATGCCACGCCGGGTTATCCAGGATTTAGCCCATGCCTGCACATCCTGGTGATGCCCGGCCTGGTCGCTGGCCTTTTCAAAAGCGCGCACCAGGTCGGCCCACTCGGCGTTGGAGTACGCATGCTCCTTCAGATAAAGCCGCAGGCCCTGACGAAAGTTGTCCTCGTCCAGAAAGTAATTCAACTGCTTGAGCACCGCGGGAGCCTTCTCGTAGACGATCGCTCCGTAAGCGGATTTCGCATCCTTGAGGTTGGCGATGTTCTGAAAGATCGGCGTTGTGCCCTGCGTCTCATCGATTCCGTAGGCCAAAGGTTTTATGTCTTCGTAAAAGTGCTTCCACGGATTCGAAGCAGGGTCTAACTGCTCCAGGGCCTTGTAGGCCATATATTGCGCGAAGCCTTCCTTGAGCCAGAGGTCGTCGAACCAGCGCAT
>JBARMQ010000261.1:0-19826 GCA_049802535.1 Bryobacteraceae bacterium
TATTGGGATTCTGTCCCGTGATCTCTGCTCAGTCAACCTTCGGGACAATTCTGGGCACCATTAAAGACCCAGGGGGAGCCGTTGTTCCCAATGCTCTTGTTGAGCTGACCAACGTTGACACGGACGCAAAACGTACCACCGTGTCCAAGCCGGATGGTAACTACGAGTTTGTCAACGTAGACGTCGGGAACTACAGCGTCGCTATACAAGCGCCCGGCTTCCAGAAAGAGGAGTTTTCAAAGTTCGATCTCGGCTCGCGCGAGACAAAACGCCTCGACGCGAACCTCAAGGTCGCGTCGCAAACGCAAACCGTGAACGTGGAAGCAACCGCCGAATCCGTGTTGCAAACCGACACCTCTAATATCGCGGTGACGAAAACCGGCCATGAGTTAGTCGATTTACCTGTGGCGATCGCGACACGCGCCTCTGGATCCACTAGCCCGATGTCCACTCTCACCACGCAGCCTGGAGTGCAGACCGATCCCAGCGGCGGAATTTCGGTGGCCGGCGCATTGCCCACCATGCTGTCCATCACGATTGATGGCATCAGCGCGGTAGGACCCAGAAGCGATGGTCCACTCACTGAACTGTTTCCTTCCTTCAACGCCATCGAAGAGATCCGCGTTAGCGAAGTGATCAACCCCGCCGAATTTAGCGGGGTTGCCGACATCACCACCATCTCAAAGAGCGGCACCAATGCCTATCATGGCGGTCTCTTTGAAAACCTTCAGAACAGCTATATGAACGCGTCGAACACTTTTAGCCACACGGTCCCGACGCTAAAGATGAATGATTTTGGCGCCTTCCTGGGCGGCCCCGTGAGTTTTCCCAAAATCTATAATGGTCACGACAAGACCTTTTTCTTTGGAAGTTACGAAGCGTTACGTTTGCCGCGACAGGTCGTAACGATTGATAGCGAGCCGACCGCCGCCCTCCGCAGCGGCAACTTGTCCAGCTACTCAGGAATGCTCACCGGCTTCCCGGGTAACATCATTCCCGCAAGTCAAATAAATCCGCTTTCTCAGAAGGCGCTAAACCTTCTCTACCCCTTGCCGAATTATGGTCCACTCGGAGCTATCGCCAATAACTACCTGACGCTTTTTCCAGAACCGATCAACAGCAGCCAAGGCGATGTTCGTCTCGATCAGACACTAACTCAGAAGCAGCAAGTTTATTTCCGCTTCACTTACAAAAATCGCCGCGTTTCGAATATCCCTACCGGATCTCCCTTACTTGGTCCGCTCTCCCAGCCGGAAATTGATGACGCTCTTACAGGCGCTTACAACTATGCCATTTCGCCAAACCTTATTAACGAACTGCGCGGTGGCTTCAGTGGAAACCACACGGCATCCAGTTTCGGGATCACGGCTGCGCAAGCGGCGAGCGAGTTAGGCTTGACGAATTTGCCCGGCGGCATCCCGCCTGGCGATGCGGTCCCCAACTTTAAGATCACCGGCTTCCAATCCTCCGGCGGCTCCACGTCCAACACGAGTAAGAACGGAACCAAGCAGTTGCTTGACACGCTGACCTGGACGAAAGGCCCCCACACTCTGAAATTCGGCGCCGATTACCGTTACCTGACCGGCCTTTACACCAACGTGTTTCTCAGCAGCCGCCTCGGATCGTATACCTTCAACGCATCCGTCATGAAAAGTTTGTTGGGGACCAGTCCTGCGGTTCCATTCGCTTCCTTCCTGCTCGGATATCCAGACAGCACCACGATTTCGTCCGTCATCCAGCCGGATACTGAAGCTTATGCGTCGCACTATGGCTTCTTCGCTCAAGACGATTGGAAGGTCAACCAACGCTTCACGTTGAATTACGGTCTGCGGTACGAATATCACCCAATGTTCCGCGACCACCTGAACAATTTGGCGAACTTCCTGCCGAACTACACCTCAACCGTTGATGGTCAAACCGTGACCGGAGCAGTGGTGATTCCGAACAAATCCACGGAAGCGATTGTGAACCCCGGTTTCACGGAGTCCATCGCCCCAATCCCCATTCTGACGGCCGCGCAGGCTGGCATTCCAGAAAGTCTTCGCTACTCTCAAAAGACCGATTTTGCGCCTCGCATTGGTTTCGCTTGGCGTATCTTCGGCAATGACAAAACCGTCCTTCGCGGCGGTTACGGCCGATTCATTGAGGCTTTGCTAGGCTCGGCCATCGACGACGCTTGGGCCGTAGAATCCAGCGATTTGGCCGTCTTCAAAAATTCCGTCGTGAATAAGGCGCCGCTTTATACGCTTCCCAACCCCTATCCCTCTAACATTGCGCAGCCCGGCACGCAGGACTTCGATCTCGCGAACGACATCCATTACAAAGACCCTACGATTCAGGAATGGGATATTACTCTCGAGCACGAACTCGGTGCCGGCATTGGGCTTCGTGTCTCGTATGACGGCAATCATGGGTCGAATCTGGGCGTAACCGAAAATCTTGACCAAATAGCGCCTAACACCGTCGGATTCGCTACCGCGGGGGCGAACGCGCCTTTCCCCATCTTTGACTATATTTACTACCAAACCAACAAAGGGTGGAGTAACTACAACGCCCTCAGCGTAACCGCACAAAAACGATTCTCCTATGGCCTGCAGTTTCAGAGCAGCTATATATTCGCTCGCAACCTCTCAAATGTTCAAGGATACAGCGAGGGAACCAGTTTTTCGGGTGAGGGCGGCGGAGTTATTACCGATCCCGCCAATCCCGGCCTCGATTACGGAAATGTAGGCTTCACACGCCGCAATCGTTTTCAAACAACGTTCCTTTATGAACTGCCGTTCGGCAAGGGCAAACCGTTCCTGAATGGCGGCAACCCGATTCTCGACCGCGTTGTTGGCGGCTGGGAACTGGGTGGCGTACTGCTGTTTCAATCCGGCGCTTTCATGAGCGTCTCGATGAACAACGACCCTTCAGGAACGGGATTCAATGAACTGGTTGGCAGCGGACGTGCCGATGCTGTCGCCGGCGCCAATCCCTACGCGAATCAGTCGATCGGCCAATGGATCAATCCAGCCGCATTCGCAATACCTGCTAACAACATCGGGCGTTTCGGCGACGCGAGCAACGGCGACATCGTCGGACCGGGAACCAACGCCGTTTCTTTGTCGCTGATCAAGTCGGTCCGCTTTACCGAGCGTATGCGGCTACAAATTGGCGCGGAAATCGCAAATGCCTTCAATCATCCGAACTATGCCAATCCAGGCAACCTTACCCTTGGTACCGCCGGTTTTGGCCAGATCACCAGCCTGCAAACGGTCGAGGGCGCCGGGCCTCGATCCATCCAACTGACAGGGCGGTTCAACTTCTAACCACTTAGAGAAACCGTCACGCTGATCTCTAAACAGGGAACGCCAGAACTCTCAAGTCATAAAGGCTTGCGGGTTCTGGCGTTCCGCATTTTTGCCGGAGATTTCTAGCGTAGGGCTCTGCCGCCGCGTCGTCGGGATTGATGCGGAGAAAGGTTGAACAAACAGGCCCCAAGAAGATTCAGGATTTCTTCAGAATCGATCCGCATACTGTGGCCTTGACGTGATTTGCGCCCAGGAAACGGGTTTACCTGACGCTCGTCGCGGGCCCCGCTCTCGCTGCCGGGAAGGAGATATGAAAGCCCTGTCCACGTTTCTCATCCCGCTGGTGGCTGTTTTGCTGCTCGCGCAGTCCCGGTCTTCGTATCACGTCACTCACGCCTACACCTTCGGCGGTGACGGAAGCTGGGACTACGTTGTTCCCGATCCGCCCAATCACCGGCTGTTCATCGCGCGTCAGAACCGCGTCATGGCCGTCGACGAGGACAAGGGAACTTTGCTGGGCGAGGTCACGGGGATCAACGGAGCTCACGGCACGGCGCTGGCTGGCTCTTCAGGGCATGGCTTCGCCACCGCAGGTAACGATCAGGCCGTGATCATGTTCGATGCCAAGAGTTTCAAGAGTCTGAAACGCATTCCGGCAGCTGAAGATGCCGACGCTATTATTTACGATGCGCCTTCGGACCGCGTGTTCACGTTTAACGGCGACGCGCATTCCTCGACCGTCATCGATTCGAGCGGCAATCTGGTGACAAACATTCCGCTCGGGGGCAAGCCGGAGTATGGCGCCTCGGCCGGAGACGGCAAGCTCTACGCGAACCTCACCGACATGAGCGAGATCGTCGAAATCGATTCCAAAGCGGCAAAAGTCACGCGCCGCTGGTCCACCGCAGCTTGCAAGCAGCCGGTATCGATGGCAATCGACACCCGGCATCACCGCCTGTTCAGTGGCTGCAGAAGCGGCGTGATGGCGATCTCCGACTATCAGGCCGGACGAGTGGTGACGACGCTGCGGATCGGTATGGGCGTGGATGGCGCAGGATACGATCCGGCTTCCGGGAACGCGTTCGCCTCGAACGCCGATGGAACCCTGACGGTCATTCACCAGGATTCGGCGGACAAGTACCGCGTCGCCCAGACCGTTGAGACGCCCAAGGGATCGCGCAATATGGGCCTCGATCCGACGAACCATCGCCTGTATGTGGCTTCGGCGAAGTTCGGACCAGTGCCTGCCGGAGGCAGAAGAGGGCCGGTGATCGCCGGTTCCTTCGGAATATTGGTGATCGAGCAGTAATCGTGGCATCCGAAGCTCCGAATCACAGAGTTTAAATGCGTCGTCGTCTTGCAGCGTCTGTGATCCTCGCCGCAAGCCTATGCTCGGCCCAGCGGCAACCGACGGATTCGGACAGAGACATAAGCTTGAAAAAGCTGGTGCCCAACATCGTCGAAGATCAGAAGGCGATTTGGTCGTTCCCGCGCAAACTGCTCGAGTGGCGCGACCTTATGCCAACCGCCGCTTTCCTCGTGGCGGGGTCGGCACTGGTGGCCGGAGCAGATCCGCCGACCGCCCATTATTTCCGGAGCACGACCGCATTCAGCGGATTCAACCGCGCCCTGCCGAGCACCGCCACTTCCACAGCCATCCTGGCCGCTCCGTTCGCGCTTTATGGCGCCGGCCTCATTCGGAAAGATTCAAAGATGACCAGGACGGCGCTGCTTGCCGGAGAGGCGGTTGCGGATGCCGAAATCCTGACGGAGGTTTTCAAGCCTGCGGTCTCACGCTGGCGCCCGGGGGCAATTCCGCCCAACGGCAATTTTGCAGACACGTTCGCGGAAGGCGGCAACCGGTTCTCGTCCGCCCACAGCAGCTTTCCTTCGGGACATGCGATCACGGCGCTTGCTGTGGCTACCGTGATTTCCCGGCGATATGGACGGCACCACCGGTGGGTTCCGATTCTGGCCTATAGTGGCGCGGCAGCGATTGGATTTTCGCGACTGACTCTGTCGGCACACTACACTTCCGACGTTTTCGTAGGTGCCGTCTTCGGGTATTCGATAAGCCGGTTTGCCGTGCTGCACAACTGACGCTGCTGACGCCTTGTTGCAGGACACTGGCTGAGCAAGAAAGCGGCCCAATAGTTATTTCAAGGACACTACACTAGCGAAGGCGTTCGGCGTGGCTCTCGATGATCGGACCTGCAGCCGTACGATTTGCCGGAACCTGTTCCAGGCGCTGTGCAATTTGTGGACGGATGTACTTCAACAGGTGCCCCGCCACCTTCTTGCCTTGGCGCAAAGCGTCGGCATACACCACTTCACGCTCCTGACGGGTAAAGTGATAACCGATGCCGTAATAGCGGTCGAGCGATAAGCCCACCACTTTGGTGGCAGCATAGGCGATCGCGGCCTTCGGAATCAGTCCGCCGCCAAAGGGAATCTTGCCAATCAACTCCCGCGCAATGGCTCGCCATCCAAATGCTCCGGCAATAACCGCCCCAATTTCGGACTTTTGGTCCGAATAGCCCACTGGCCGATCGCTTGCCCCGGCAATCAGGAAAGCCATATGGATCTGATTCATGGTCAGAAAGGCGCTATCTGAGGCAAACTCGGCTAGCGACCAAGGCAATTCGATCAGGCTCGGAATAATGTCGGGCAGAGCGGTCGCCAACGAGAAAAGCGTGTTGTCCCGCGCCGTCTTACTAATCACCCGATCGATAAACGGCTTCCGAAATGCGCTGAAATCCCGGGCCAGGGCTACTCCCAAATCCAGCCGTTGATCCAATGCCTGCCGCACAAAACGGTCCGGGTGGAATTCTTCAAAAACCAGCGCACGTGCCGGCGCCAGCACGCTTTCGTCGTATATTGCCAAGTCGTATTGCAGAGCATGCGCAGGCATCGGTCCGCGCGCCAAAACCTGAATCGACTGCCGCCGGCGTGCGGCGCTTAACCCGTAAAGAAGGAAATTCTCAATCTTCGCGTAGCGTTGAGCGTTGGCCGCATAAAGGGCGATGTGCAACGGCCTTTCGCTCTGCTCCCTCACCCCCTGCGAACTGAGGTTCGAAATCGCCTTCTTAATGTTCAATAGCCCTTCAATGCTCATACCGAACTCCTGTGAGACAGCGGCGTTTCTGCGCCTTTTAATCTCAGAACGACCCGGAGATCCCGGCTCCAGTCCGAGTTTATTCCGATCCGCTCTACCTCGATGCTAGACGAAAAATATTGAAGAACGGTTCGATTGGAAGGATGAAAACAAATGGCAGGCGCAATTAACAGCAGGCGCGGAGGCTCGGCAGAGAGACGGATTCCCGGAAAAAGTCCATCCAATTCGTGCCGCTCCGCATGTCTCGCGATCCGTGTCCAGTAATCCAAAGCTTGCATGGGCAGCTGAATGTCTTCCGACGTTTTCAGCTCCATCACCGCCAAACGGCCTTGACGGGAGACAGCCAATAAATCAATGGCATCCCTGTCGGATCCCGCTAACGTAAGCACCTGGCCGTGCACCGGCGACGGCAAAAGGTCTGCGTCGATTGTAGACAGCTTTGCGCGCAACGAACATTCAAGCCAGCGCTCCGGTTGGGCAGTAGAAGCGGCAGAACCGATTCCGCCAACGGAGCTGCGCGACACCTCCGAAAGCTGGTTCGCCAAAAATTCCACCTGCGTATGGGATGCGTTCGCAGTCTCCTTTGTTTCTATGCCGCAGAGCAATTCGCCATTCTGAACCCGCGCGAACTCAATCCCGCGGCACCGAAGGCTGAGAGCTCCTGAGAGTTTTGGAATCGCCGAAACGCTCTCGATCAGCGCCAACCGGCGCAGCAGCTCGGAAAGTTCTTCCGAAAGAGCAGCAACGTGGCTTCCGCTAACCGCAGTCTCAATGTTGCCCAGATCCGCCGGGTCTACCTCGCCTGCCGATCCGTGTTCGCTATATCGAAACAGACGCGGCGCAAGTAATGCCGTCCGTAGCCACCGCATTCGATGCGCAGTCAGAGCGCCGGCGCCATCGGGAAGCAAGAGGCAGAGTGGAACTGTGACATTCGACGAAGCGCGGCTGCGAACGCGATCGTGCCAGATTAGCGCCGCCGTCAGCAAGTCAGCTTCATGTTCAGGCGTAGGGCAGCCCATTGCGGCGATTGTCTGAATGCCACGGGTTAGCTTTGCTCGCGGAAAGCGTGGCGATAAAGAATGCGTCAGGTCCATCCCGGTCGATAACAGCTCTACGTCCCAGCCAGGGAATTGCCGCTGCAGCATGCGCCGGAATCGTTCTGCAAAGCCGAGGCGGTCGCCCCGCAGAGTTCGGCACGCGGTTTGTGGCCGGCTAAGATCAAGAAATGCCAGGGCGCCCGTCTTACCGGCGAAGAGTTGCACGGTGCAATCGAGTACTCCTGCTCTGTGCCGGTCGATGGTTAGGATGCGCCGCGAAAGGCTTCTCCGCTCACAGCAAACTTCAATCCATATCCTGCCGTCGCGAAGTTCCAGCGAGTAGTTGCTGGAATCAAGAGCCATTAACTCCTCGCCATGTTCAAGGACCGCCGGGCGCCGGCAGGTAGCGAGAAAATCTTGCACTGCTTGCAGGATTTCTGCGGCGGTGGGCATTCCGGCAGATCGTATGCGCCCTTTAGAATAGAGACTTGCCTTCACAAGAGACCACTTTCGCGGGCCGCTTGGCGGCGGTTGAGGAGCGGATTCGGTCCGCCGCGGATCGTTCGAGCCGATCGCCCGCCAGCATAACCTTAGTGGCTGTTTCGAAGAAATTCTCTGCCGCCGCTCTGGTGGAGGCGTATGCCTGTGGCATTCGGCACTTCGGCGAAAACTATGTTCAGGAGTTTGCATCGAAAGCCGCGGATTTGGCCGCATTGGAGGAAGCCACTTATCATTTCATTGGGCATTTGCAGTCCAATAAGGTCAATCAGGCCGCACCGTTGTTTCAAGTAATACATACGATCGATTCCGCCAAGCTGCTGCAACGGCTTGACTCAGCCGCGTCGGCCCTGGGAAAGCCGATTAAAGCCCTCATTGAGATCAAGCTCTCCGGCGAGGACACTAAGACCGGTGTCGACGCAGCCGACCTGCCGCGTTTGTTGACCGTCGCTGCTGACTGCCACACGGTAAAGGTCACCGGTTTGATGACTATGCCCCCTTGGTCCCAAGACGCCGAACGTTCGCGGCCCTATTTTCAACGTTTGGCTGAGTTAGCGAGACAAAATGGGTTGCCGGAGTTATCCATGGGTATGTCGAACGACTTTGAAGTCGCTATCGAAGAAGGTTCAACCCTGATCCGCGTCGGTACTGCGCTTTTCGGAGCACGGCCCAAACCTGTCGCCGCCGCTTCGCCGGGCTAAATTCTGCAAAGCAAAGTTGTATGGCTCGCCGTTTTTTGACAATCGCCGTCTTCCTTCCTATCATGCTGTTCGCCCAGGTGACTGTGCAGACGCCGGAGTCTCCGAATGTCCAGGGCCAACTCGGTGTCACCATTCCCATGCGTGACCACATTGGGCTAGCCGCTGATATTTTCCTGCCCAAACGGCCAAAGACCCGTTGGCCGGTCATTCTAATCCGCACTCCCTACAACCGCAAAAACCCTAACGTGATGGGCTACCGCTTATTTGCCGAACATGGGTATGCGGTTGTCATCGAAGACGTCCGCGGACGGTATGCATCGCAAGGCGTCTTCCGAGGTATGCCGCAGGAAGGCCCGGATGGAAACGACACGATCAATTGGATCGCGGAGCAACCCTGGTCCAACGGACGCGTTGCCATGGCCGGGGCGTCCTATTTGGGAATCGCACAGTGGTGGGCAGCGGTGCAGGACAACCCCCACTTGGTGGCGATCGCCCCTGTCTTT
Organism: Bryobacteraceae bacterium; assembly: GCA_049802535.1. GTDB lineage: Bacteria > Acidobacteriota > Terriglobia > Bryobacterales > Bryobacteraceae > Bog-105. The sequence goes on from JBARMQ010000261.1 coordinate 9,148, forward strand.
TCAGGTGATGACGAATATTCCGATCGCTACTACTCGAAAGGAGGCGCCCTGAAACTTGGGCATCGGCTGCTTTGGCTCGCGGAAAATCTGACTCCCCCCTCGCAAACGCGCCCCGTATTTGGAACCTTTATTGACCATTTACCATTGCGTACGGCGGACCTTGCCGCCACCGGCATCTCCCTCCCCATCTGGCAACAGGCCCTCAACAATCCCTCCTTTGACACCTACTGGAAGGGGTTAAGTATTCGCTTGCTCATGAATCGTGTGAACGTTCCCGTCCTGTCCGTGGGCGGCTGGTTCGACGACTACGCGGAGGGCGATCTCGATGCCTTTAGCTTGCTGATGAGGAGACACGCAATGGTCGAAACGTGGATTGCCCCCACTGGCCACAATCCCGGAATCCCATTCAGCACCATAAATTTCGGACCCGAAGCGAAGGTCCCGGTCCGCACCCTGCAGTTAGAGTGGTTTGACTGGTGGTTTAGACGCCATACCTCTGCCGACCGCGCCGAGACCCCCGTGCCTAAGCTCCATATCTTCGTAATGGGAGCGAATATTTGGCGCGAAGAACACGAATGGCCGCTGGCCCGCACAAAATATACATCGCTCTACTTAGCCAGTCATGGCCACGCAAATTCGGTGACCGGTGACGGCGCTCTCAGGTGGCAACCGGCGGCCGTACAACCTCCCGATCAATTCACCTACGATCCGAAACACCCTGTCCCGACCATGGGCGGAGCCATCTGTTGCAATGCGAGGATTATGCCGCCCGGCCCGCTTGACCAGACACCGGTTGAAAGCCGTAAGGATGTATTGGTGTACACCTCAGCCCCACTTACCGATGGCGTGGAAGTCACCGGGCCGGTGCGGGTCATGCTCTACGTCGCAACTTCAGCCAACGATTCCGACTTCACCGCGAAACTGGTCGATGTTCAGCCCAACGGCCGCCCGCTGCTGGTCACAGACGGCATCCAAAGGCTCCGCTATCGTTTGTCTCTGGATAAGCCCGTCTTTGTGAAGAGAGACACCACATATCAAATCGGTGTGAATGCCGGTGTGACCAGCTATGTGTTCAAGCCGGGTCATCGCATTCGTCTTGAGGTTTCAAGCAGCAATTTCCCCCGTTTCGACCGGAATCTCAACACAACTAAACCTCTCTCGGATGAAACCCGAATGGTGAAGGCGCACCAGACCATCTTTCACACGCCGCGATATCCATCCGCTCTCATCCTGCCAGTGATTCCACATCCAGTAGATCTCCGCCACGTTCAGCGGAATTTCGAAAACCTTCCCCGCCGCCGTCGTGGTGACTCGCGCTCGCTCACATTGCGCATACCACCGCCTCTTGTCCGCGATTTCTCAAACTCAAAGTGATAGCGTAAATCGACGGAGTTCGCATGAAAACGCGGCGTAATTTCCTTATGGCTGTTGGTGGCGGCGCCCCACTTATCCTGGGGGCAATGAATAAATCGGGATCGGCTAAGCCGGTCATGGGCTCAGGCGCATATACCTACGAGGTGACCCACGACTGGGGCGATCTCCCTGCCGATATCAAATACGGGAACACGCACGGTGTTTGCGAAGATTCTCAAGGCCACATCTATATCCACCACACCGTAAATGCTGCCAGCGAAAGCAGCGATTCCATGGTGATTTTTGACGCTAATGGAAAATTCGTCAAGAGTTGGGGCAAGGAATTCAAAGGTGGCGCGCACGGTCTTCACATCCGAAAGGAAGGCAGCACTGAATTCCTGTATCTCTGCGATACCAAACGCGGTCTCGTCGTAAAGACAACTCTGGACGGCGAGGAGGTATTCACGATTGGGTATCCACACCAGGCCGATGCCTACCAGGGCGACAAGAAGTACAGTCCAACCAATCTCGCGATTGCAGCCAACGGCGACATCTATGTCGGTGACGGCTACGGTTCAAGCTTCGTCAACGTCTACAACAAGAACGGTGAATACCTCCGGACGTTCGGAGGGAAGGGCAAAGAACCTGGAAAGCTCGACTGCCCGCATGGCATCATTCTGGACGATCGCGGGTCTGAGCCGATCCTGATGATCGCCGATCGCGCCAACAATCGCATTCAGACCTTCACCCTCGCCGGCGAGCACATCGCGTTCTTCCCCGGCACCCACTTGCCGTGCTATTTCGATTTCTATAAGACCGGTGAAACCGTCGTCCCCGACCTGGGTGCAAGAGTCACATTGCTCGACAAGAATAATGCCGTCATCGAGAATCTCGGTGACGACTCGGCCAAGAATACCTGGAATGAAGTGCGGAAGATGGATCGTTCCGCCTTCCAGCCTGGCAAATTCGTCTGCCCGCACGGCGCCTGTTTCGACCACAACGGTAATATTTTCGTAGTCGAGTGGGTAGAGGTCGGGCGCGTTAGTAAACTTCGAAAAGTGTGAGTGCGAAGCGCCCCTTACGCGCTGCTACTGACCCGGACGCGCGATCCGAAGAAGGAAAAGTAAGCGATAAATAAATAGCAGCCCAGCGGGATCAGCATAGATTCTGCCATGCTGTTCGTCGCCTCAAACGCTAAGCCCATCAGCGGAGGAAATAACGCGCCGCCGATAATCGCCATGATGATGAACGACCCGCCAATTTTGGTCAACGGGCCCAGTTCCTTTAGCCCCAGGGCAAAGATCGTAGGGAACATCAGTGACATGAAAAAACTTGTCAGGAAAATAGCCCACAGCCCAATCCATCCTGGATACAACACGCCCACTCCCACCAATACAACGTTGATCACGCTGTAAATGCCCATTAGTTGGCTGGGGCGAATAAATTTCATCAGGAAGGTGGCGGCAAAACGGCCCACCGCGAAGGCCGCTAAAGTCCCGGTTAAAAAATATCCCGCCGTCTTTTCCGACCCGTGCACATAGTCTTGGAAGTATTGGATGAAGTAACTCCACGTTCCCACTTGCGCGCCGACGTAAAAGAACTGCGCCAAGACCGCCATAATGAAGTGTGGATATCGCAGCAGGTGACCGAACTGGCCCTCCGGCACGTGTTCTGTATCCGCGCTTTCACCCTGCATAGCTGGGAACTTTGTGCGAAGCAAAAGCAGCGCCCACAAAATCACGATGGCGCCGAGGACTAAATACGGAACGATCACGCGCATGGTTTCATGGCGTAGATATGTGTTGAGTTCACCCGTCACCCGCATGGCAGCCTGCTGCCGTCCCGAAAGTTCAACACCAGAGAAGATGAAGACCGTTCCGATGAGCGCGCCGCAAATCGACCCAATGGGATTGAACGCTTGGGAAAGATTCAACCGGCGTTCCGAACTCTCCGGATCGCCAAGCTGCGATATGAACGAATTGGAACCCGTTTCGAGGAAGGCCAGACCGCTTGCAATGACAAATAACGCGAACAGGAAAAATGAATAACTCTGGGCGAGCGCGGCCGGCCAAAACAGAAAAGTTCCCGCACTATAAAGAAAGAGCCCTGTAACCAGTCCCGCCTTGTAACCGTATTTGCGCATGATGAGCGCTGCCGGCATGGAGAGGCAAAAGTAGCCGAAGTAAAACGCGGATTGCACCAGGCCAGCCTGCAGGCGGTTAATCTCAAACGACTTCATGAATTGCCGGATAAGCACGTCATTCAAGTTGTTCGGTATGCCCCAAAGGAAGAACAATACGGTGACCAGGACAAACGGAACGATGTATTGCCGTGGAAACAGCGCGTGATCGCCGCCGCTCGCTGCCGGTTTTCCGGCCGGCACATTCGTGTTAATCATGCTTTCTCCATTCCCAAACTGGCCCGTTTCAAGCGGACTCGAGAATCATATTGGCGTACTGCGTCGTATCGCCGGTCCGAATTAATCCGATCGCTTGCGGAACGCGCTGCTTCAGTGTGTCGTGCGGCTCAAAGCTAATCGCAACCGGCTGAAGAGCCGTCTCAAACGAGGCGCGCACCGCGGCATCGTTAGCCGGCCCGAACTCCTGTGCCATGAAACATTTTCCGATCGTGAAGTTCGCTCGAATGGCATCGAGTACCTGCAACACTCGCGGCACATCGTCGACCAGCGAAATATCTACCGTCTCGATTGTTGGCCAATAGGGAAAACCGCGATCTGCGATGACTAGCCAGTTGGTATGCCGGACTCGACTCAGCAGCGAATTGATGGAGGGATTCAGAATGCCAGTGCGCAGCAACGCTCGTCGCCTCGGGTCGGATACTCCGATTAAGTCAACGATTATATACGCTTTCAAGTTTCTTCATCCGCTAGAATCGGGTAATTACCCTCTTGCATCTCGAAGGAGAGATCTGAATGATATTTAGACCGGCATTCGTGTGCCTCGCCTTAATGACCATGCCCTTAGCGGCACAAATGGAAAGCTGGAAGATTGATCCTGCTCACTCCGCTGCTCAATTTTCAGTACGCCACCTGGGCATCTCAACCGTCCGCGGGGCATTCACCAAACTCACCGGAACGGTTCAATACGATCCCTCCGATGTCGCCAAATCGGTTATCGACGTAACCATTCAAGCCGCTTCGGTCGATACCCGCGTTGACATGCGCGACAACGATTTACGCAGCGATCATTTTCTCGACGCCGCCAAATATCCCACCATCACCTTTCAGTCGCGGAAAGTGGAATCCGCTGGCACTGGCAAGCTGAAAGTCACCGGCGATCTCACCATTCACGGCACTACAAAGCAAGTTGTGCTAGATGTAGATGGCCCGAGTGACACGATTAAAGACAAACGCGGCATGACGCACATGGGCGCATCCGCCACCACCACAATTAATCGGATGGATTTTGGAGTAAGTGGCGCGCCAGGCGCCGTCGGCAATGACATCACGCTGACGATCGATGTCGAAATGGTCAAAGAGGGGCCGCCCGCCACCAAGTAGGTATCTTCTTGCTCGATTCTGCTAACCGGGCCGCCAAGCGCAAAGCTCGTAGTGTGAACAACAAAGCCGAGCCAACCCTGAAGACCCTCGATCGGGTACTCTCTAAAGCCGGCTTAGGCTCTCGCACCGAAGCCCGCAGTTGGATTGGCGCCGGCCGGGTTCGCGTGAATGGCAAGCTGGTTCAAACACCAGATCACTGGGTCAATTCCGACCACGATCAAGTAACGCTCGACGGCAAACCTGTCGTTCGCGCCGCTTCTCGCTACATTCTTCTCTACAAACCCAAGGGTTATCTAACCACCTATCGCGATCCTGAAGGCCGCCCCACCGTCTACAGTCTGATCCCCGGTCTTGATCAATTCGTAGGAACTGTCGGACGCCTCGATCTCGATACGTCCGGTCTGCTTCTACTGACTAATGACACGATGCTCGCCGAGTTGATGACCAATCCTGCTCACAAGCTGCCAAAGACGTACTTAGTCAAGGCCGGCACGCTCCTCACGGACGAACAGATACAGCAGCTCGCCGCCGGCGTCGAACTGAACGACGGGCCTACGCGTCCCGCAACTGTCCAGCGTCAGCGTGATTCGGCAAAATACACATTCCTTGAAATCACGATTACCGAAGGCCGCAATCGCCAAGTGCGCCGCATGCTTGAGGCTGTCGGCAGCAAGGTGCTCAAGCTTGTTCGCACCCGGCTTGGTCCATTGACCTTAGCCGGCCTCAGCATGGGTCAATGGCGTGACCTGACGCCCAACGAGGTCGCCGTTCTTCGCAAACCTATTTCTAAACGATCCCGCCGAAGCCCTAAAGAAACGTCTTGAACTCGATGACGTCTCCGTCCTGCACGACATATTCCTTGCCTTCGGTGCGCAGCTTGCCCAACTCTCTCGCCCGCGCGAACGATCCCGCCGCCACCAGGTCGTCATACGCCACGCACTCTGCCGAGATAAAGCTCTTCTCGAAATCGGAGTGAATTACGCCCGCCGCCCTAGGCGCCTTATCGCCAGCGTGTATCGTCCACGCCCGTGTCTCTTTTTCGCCGGTGGTCAAGTATGTGCGCAATCCCAATAGATGGTACGCCTCGCGGATCAACGTGCCTGAGCCGGTCTCCGCCACGCCCAACGCTGATAAATATTCCTGGCGCTCTTCTTCGGAAAGCATCACCAGTTCCGACTCAATCTCGGCTGAGACCACCACAGCGCTCGTGTCGTGATGCTCCTTGACAAAAGCCCGCACCTCCCGCACGAACCGGTTGTCGGTCGCGTGCGCCAAATCCTCCTCCGCCACATTACACGCAAATAGCGTCGGCTTGGCTGTCAGTAAAAAGAACCCTCTCACCGCGCTGATTTCTTCGTTTGACAGCTCCATGGTGGCAATCGTCTTGCCTTGATTTAAGTGCGCATCCAACCTTTCCAGCAGTTCTACTTCTGCAATGACTTTCTTATCGCCGCTCTTGGCCGCCTTCTGCTGCTTCGCCTTGCGCTTCTCGACGGAATCCAAATCTGCCAGCACTAACTCCGTGTTCACCACTTCGATGTCGCGCACCGGATCCACCGAATCCATCACGTGTTCGATATTGGAATTTTCGAAGCACCGGACGACCTGGATAATTGCGTCCACCTCGCGAATGTGGCCCAAAAATTGATTGCCCAATCCTTCTCCGGTGCTCGCGCCCTTCACCAGACCCGCAATATCTACGAACTCAAACACGGCCGGGACAATTTTCTGCGATTTGCTCAGGTTCGACAGCACCTCAAGCCGCTCATCCGGCACCGTCACGACGCCGGTATTCGGCTCAATCGTGCAGAAACGGTAATTGGCGGCCATCGCTTTCCGTGTCTGTGTGACGGCATTGAACAGCGTGCTCTTCCCGACGTTGGGAAGCCCAACAATTCCAGCTCTTAACATTCCTTTCTATCTTCGCGTATGCTCGGGTGTGATCATTAGGATGTGGAATTCGAGGTTGAACTGGATGCCGTCTTGCCCCAGGACATCCCAAATCGCAAGTGCCTGGTCCAAAAGGCCGCTCGCCACTTGCAGTTAATCGCCATTGCGAATGAAACCATGAACCTCACGCGAGTCATCAATCCGCGTGAAGCGGCCATCAAACATGTGTATGATTCTGTTGCGCCTTGGCGCTTCTTTACCGGCGCCACACGCATTATTGATATCGGCACAGGAGCCGGATTTCCCGGTATTCCGCTTTCCATCGTCTTACCGCATGTGCAATTCACGCTCATTGAATCGGTTCAGAAAAAGGCACGCTTTGTCGACGCTGTCGCTGACGAGATTGACCTCCCGAATGTTCGCGTGTTATCCGACCGCGCGGAGACAATGAGTCCGAAAGGCAATTCTGCCGTTTTCGCAGCCCGCGCGGTGGCGCCCATCACTCGATTGATCCCGCTCTTCGGACGTACGTTCAAACACGGCGCCCGCATGCTGCTTTACAAAGGCCCTGACGTCGAACTCGAATTGGCGGAAGCCGCCTCGGAGCTGAAGCAATCTCGTGTTGCGGCCGAAGTGCTACACCGCTACGAATTACCGCACAAGTTGGGTACGCGTACGCTGGTGGCTCTCCAATCGCAGGCCTACGCATCGTCTGCCGCTGCTCAATCGAGATGAAAATCCGAAAAACCCTGCCTTCAGACAGGCAACGCCGCGAGTGCAGCTTCGATTTCCGCGCGCGTGTGCAAATCACCCTTTTGAGTTGCTGCCGCAATCCCGCGCTCATACATGTCCCGGGCATCTACCAAATCGCCTAATTTTTCCAGCGCTTGACCGCCGTGAAAATAGGCGGCAACATATGTTCCATCGATACGCAATAACTCCCGGTATTCCGTTACTGCCTGCGTCCAATCGCCGTTTTTGCCATACTCCATCGCCAATCCATATCGGGCGAAGCTATTTCGCGGATCTTGCTTCACCATCGCGTTCAGGATTTCTAGACGGTTAGTCGCCATGACGCTATTGTCCCATCGCTCCGCGCCTCTGTAGCAAAATGAAAAACGCCGGGCGTAGCCAGCATACGGGGCTGACCTCGCTCGGCGCTTCCCAACGATCAAGTTGTCTAACGGGTTGTTGCGAACTTGACGCGAACTTGGTTATGCGTAGGGAGCCTACGCGAAGGCTCGCCGTCGAGCTGAACTCGAATCAATTGCGGACCGGCTTCCGTATTCTCGAAGATTAGGCTTGCCTTGCCGTCCGGAGCGGTCTCACTAAATGGCGAGGTGACCACTGCTACTCCTCGTCCCTCTCCTTGAATTAGGACCAGGCCATTGGCCGTTTCAGACTGCACGTCATATTGACCGGCGGCCATTTTCGAGGCGCCGACGTAGAACGAAAACGGAACGTTGACGCGCATTGTTTCAGACTGTGCAAAGGCCGGAACGAGAGAAGCTACCGCCAAAGCACCAGCTGTGACTGACGTTTTAAACATTTTCATAAGTTTTGTTTTCTCCTTTAATGAGATGGTTCGATTCACATTAGGGGAGCATACGTTGCACCGGAAAGGATCTGCGACGCTAACACGTCCAGAGCCTAAAGAGACATCGGCGCCTAACAAAGATCTCTCACTTCATCGGATCGATGAAGCAGAGAAGGCGCCTACATAGGGTTTGCGGCGTGGTGATTGCCGTGCTTCCGTGTTTGTAATCACGCATTGAACAGGCAATGCGAATCAAACGATAGAGCTGGAAGCAACGAGGGTCCTTGCGGCTCTTAAAGGGGAAGCTAAGCTACTTCAGTTCGGCGAATCGCGGCCGACTGCAAACCGAATGTCCTCTATTAGAGTACACTGTCACAAGAAAAAATACAATCCCATCGGAAACAGCCAGGTAATACCCGCACCTCATGACGCGCGCGTCACACTAAGCGGCTTATCGTAAGGTGAAGGCGTGACCAAGCAAGCGACCCGAGGTTCTTGTTTTGATTCCGGGCGACGACGTACACTTACGATGGCCTGGGAGAGCGCGTCATGCGCTTTATTAACAACGTCGGTCCGAACTATAAAAAGGGCGTAACACCTCCAGAAAATGAAGGACAAACGGATCACATTCAGCCCAAGTCCAAGGGTGGGACCAATGATCCTTCAAACGCTCAACATCTATGCAGGGACTGCAACATAAAGAAGTCAGATAAGCTTCCTAACCAATAACGGAGCGGATGGCATAGACATGGCAGATGAGAAGTACAAAAAAATCGTTTTTGAGCTTCAGCAAGATGAAGAAGGCTATCCTCCAGACAAGTCGGAGAGTCTGTGGGCGTTTGAAAAACAGCCTGGACTGTACTGCGTCGACAATATACCTTTTTACGTCAAGGGAATTAGCAGCGGCGATGTAATTTCAGCAGAAGAGAAGCGTGACCAATTGTGGTTTAAGAACTTGATTGTTCCATCCTCCAATAGTGTCTTTCGACTCTACATTTCGGATATCGCGGATGTACAAGTAGCACGGGATGAGTTCCGGGCATTAGGGTGCGAAACCGAATTATCCAACTTGCCAAAGCTAGTCGCCGTGGAAGTCCCAGATAAGGTCAACTTCGAGCCAGTTGGAAATCTTCTCAGGCTCGGGGCAGATAGGGGTCGCTGGGAGTACGAGGAGGGTGTTCTTCGTCACGAGATCGCAATTTGACAATTGGTCAAAGCGTTTTAAAGCCCGAGCGGTGCTGGGCGTCGGCTCGATAGGTGACACGTCACCCCTTGGGGAGGTTGCTGCACAGCAACCAAGGTTGCCATATGGCAGCCCTTAATAAAAGAAGTGGACCAATGCGGTTGCTGTGTGGCAACCGCGTTTTTGATGGGTTTTCGAGCTGGTGTGGGGCGGCTTCGATGTGTTGGCGGACTTTGCGGGAGCGCTCGACAACGTCGGCGGCGAAATCGATCCAGTCGACGATGCCGGGATCGGCTTTGGGATAGAACTGCTGCCGCAGGTGGGTGGTGGGCGACTCAATCATGTTGGCCGGCCGGTGGCTCTGCGCGTGTCTGTTACGTCCCGTCTTCAAACGAGGCGTGAGCCTATCGAGATTTCCTAGCAGCGATTCGGCACTCCTCGTTCATATTCTTCGCAGTTGCTACAGGCACGGGCATGGATTCATCGCCGCGATCGTCAAAAGATACGCGGCGGAAACGTCAACGTGCCATTGCTGCGCGCCGATGTTGATTGCGGCCAGCCCAGTGGGCGCGGTGGAGTTCCGGCCCCGGACGCGTGCGGCTGCGCTCGCCGAAGTCGTGGCCTTGCGGTCGCTGCTTCTCAACTTGCACTTCCGTACGGCGAAGCGTGAGCCGGTGCCGGGCGTGGAGATGCCGGTCGCCGAAGCGGCTGCAGGCCTTCCCCTCCGAAGTCGATGGCGAAGAGATCCAGCCGGAAGAGACCATGGCGGAATGGGGACGCAAACCTGAAGTCTTTGGGCGTCAACACCGTCGGCTATGATGCCGAAAGCCGGCAAATCAGCGTCTCCAAGACGAGTCCCGGGATGACCGGCTGTTAATCTAGTTGAGGATATGGCAGAGGCTAAGTTTGATCATCCAGTTCCTCAACTTACGGAACAAGAAGACGCCGAAACCCTCGCCGCGATTGACCGAGGGACTGAAGACGCCCAAGCAGGCCGTGTCGTCTCCCTTGACGAAGCTCGACGTTACATCGATCAGTGGCATTCAAAATCATCATCACCCAGCAAGCCCTAAGGCTCTGTCTAGAAATAACCTGACCATTAATGATGATTTCGAGGCTGGATTTCGTAATTCCAGTCGCCGTGGAATTTGTCGCGCTGGATCTTAACTTGTTTAAGTTCCTGATCGGAGATTTTG
>JBARMQ010000262.1:0-5604 GCA_049802535.1 Bryobacteraceae bacterium
CTTCTTAGCTATACCGTACATATTACCGAGCGGCACCGAAATGTTTAAGCCCTCAAGGGCCACGCGCGCGGCCCATGAACGCAGAAATTGCTTCGATGTGGGCGAGATCGGCAAAAGACTAATTAAATAACGTATGGAATAACGGTTCCAGACACTTCCCTGCTCAACCAGATCGAATCGATGCAGCCGAACCATTGAACCGAGAGTCGCGGGATCATACAAGTACGTGTGGCCGATGTCGATGATCGGACTTCGCTCGCCTAGGATACAGGCGGAGATCGCTTTGACATTGTGCTGCAGAAACAAAACCCGTCCGCCGGGACGCAGCAAGCGATGAAATTCAACGAGAGCGGCGGCTGGATCAGAGATGTGGTCAAACGTTTGAAATAAGGCGATCAAGTCGAAAGACTGGCTCTGAAATAAGCAGGGCCTAAACATTTCGGCTCGGATTCGAGGACGTGTTTCCAGGCTGGCATGTTGAAGTGCCGCAGTACTAGGCTCAACTCCGGTTACATCTTGGAATCCAAGCCGGCTGGCTTCTTCGAGCATGAAGCCATCTCCGCACCCGATTTCGAGAAACGACTGATTCACGGAACCGTGCTTCTTCGCTTTTGTAATGTAGCGGCCGTAGGTGTATCGGAGATTCGCCGTTTCGGGCGCATAGGTCAGCTCGCTTTCGCGGTAGAGGCGGTCCAAAATGGCGGCCGGGGCGGTAGGATTAGATCGGACGAGACCACACTGCCGGCAACGTACGATTCGATAATGCGGCGGACCTAAGTCTTTTGCGGCATGCCGGCGTGCGGTGAAAGCATCGGGATTTAGATCGTCGAAGGTTACTTTCGCGGGATAAAGTTGCTCGTCGGCCTGCGCAGTGGTTCCCAGTATGCCGCAGATGGCGCAGGGGGTGGGAGAAAAATCGAAGCCACTGGATGCGCCATCCACTGCTAGGCTGCTCAGACCCACCAAGCGCCGCCGGATGGTTCACGAATCAAAACTTGATTGAGAAATTCGGAGGCCTTCGTCAATCCTTCTTCAGGCGACATCAAGGAATCTTCGTGTTCAATTGAAAGAACGTAGTCATATCCGTACATGCGCAGCGTTGAGACAAACTCCTTCCACCAGCCGTAGGGATGACCGTAGCCGCAGGTGCGGAAAATCCAGCCGCGGTTCTTTTCATCGGTGTACTTCTTGGTATCCAGAACACCCGTTTTGGGCAGGTTGTAGTCGTAAATCTGCGTGTCCTTCGCGTGCACATGGAAAATTGCATCGCCGAGTACGCGAACGGCCTTAATGGGGTCGATGCCCTGCCAAAACATGTGGCTGGGATCGTAGTTGCACCCAACGCTATCTCCGGCGATGGAGCGCAGCTTGAGCATCGTTTCGGGGCTATAGACAACAAACCCCGGATGCATTTCAATGGCGACTTTCACGCCGTGATCTTTGGCAAATTTTCCATGTTCAATCCAATAGGGCGTAACTTTCTTATCCCATTGCCATTCGAGTAGATCCAGATATTCGGGAGGCCAGGGGCAGGTGACCCAGTTGGGATACTTCGCAGTATCGCTATCGCCGGGGCAGCCGGAGAAGTCGATCACCACAGGAACCTCCAGCTTCGAAGCCAGTTCAATCGTTCGTTTGCTGGTGTCGGTAAATTTCTTGGCGACATCCGCGTCGGGATGCAGCGGATTTCCGTGGGAACTCAATGCGCTAATGGAAACGCCGCGATCATCGAGTTTCTTCTTAAACTCTTTTAACTCATTTTGGTTGTCGAGCATCGACAACTTGCAGTGTGGATCGCCAGGATAATTTCCTGTTCCTAACTCAACTGTAGTAATGCCCAAAGTCTTAAGCTTGTCCAAAACGGTTTCAAGCGGAAATTGCGACAACAACGGGGTAAAGCATCCGGCTCTCATGTTGCGCAGAGTATCACAACATCTCAACCGGACTGTTTTTCTGAGAACCAGCTTCTGAAGATGAGCCACGCTAGCGCAATCAGAAACCCAATCAACGCTTTGTACTCCTCATTTCGGCGATAAAGGGACCAGGAAAACCGCCGTTGCGCGCCGGGCCATTTTTGAAGGGGCAAGAGACGGTGAATGCTAAGCGCGTAGATGGCGTAGTCAGGAAAAATCTCCCGCAAGTGCTGTTCTTCGAGTTCAATCACCGGCAAATAAACCAGCGTGAAGACGAGAATAAAGATCGCGGCCAGCGCGAGGTTGCGCGCCGCGATCATGATGCCTACAGCTGTTATCAACGTTCCCGCATACAGCGGATTGCGCAGGTATGCGTAAGGGCCGCTGGTTGCGAGGTCCTGATTCTTGGCTAAATGTCCGGCGGCCCAAGCGCGAATGAATAATCCGAGAGCGCAGATTGGGATGCTGTTCAGGATTGACGCCCGAGTCGGTCTCGAGAGCACGGCAAATGTAATCAGCAAGAGAAATCCACACGGCACGCGCAGGCGCGCCACGGCATCGGCATAGCGTTTCGGAAACCAATAGGTAGGGGGCCTATTCAAAGGAGGCGCCCCACTTTGTGAGCTCGATTCTGAATGGATTGCAATAGCGCCTCCAGCACACGGTCTGGAGAGATCGCTTCCATGCTGGGGTGGCTCACATTGTCGCGGCGATAGGTGGTCTCCACCCTTTCCGCACGGATGACGGAGATCGTTTCGCCATAGGGGCCATTTCGCTTTGGATCAGTAGGGCCGAACAGCGCGACGCCAGGCTTCTGAAGCGCGGCGGCCAGATGCAGAGGTCCGCTGTCCAGTCCCACCACCGCGGTGGCACGGCGCGTTGCATCGAGCAGGCCATATAAGGACGAGTGATAGAGATGGACTCTCTGAAGACCGGAAATTTCAGCTGCGCGATCTGCCGGAACACTCAAAACCAGTGTGAAGCCTTGCTTTTCGAGCAACTCAGCAAGTAACTGATACCGGATGAGCGGCCATTGCTTACCGGCCCAGCCGGCAAATGGGTTTGCGAGGACGAAAGGCTCAGAAGGGAGGTCGCCTTCAGGCCGCCCGGGAGGAAGCCAGGGCAACGAATCCGTTACGGATGCACCAGCGGCCTGAGCTAATTCTAAGTTTCGATCCACCACATGACTAGACTTCGGCGTCAGTCGAAAGGTGTAGAAGGAACTGGCAAGTCCTTCGCGCACCACCTCCCGGCTGAAGCCGAAGAAAGCGCGAGGGCGAGACCAATAGCCAGCAAGCGCGGATTGGATGAGGCCTTGAAAATCAAAGGCGTACTCCGGCCGCAACATCCGAAGCCTCTTTCCTGTTTGTATCAGATCGCGTGCGCGATGGCGATTAAAAGGAATCGTGGCTGTTAAATCGGGATTCCCCTCGAGCAGCGGTTGCCATTTGGGTGCGACAAGCCAGTAAATCGAATGCGCTGGAAAGCTCCGCCGCAAGCTATGAAGCGCTGGCAGTGCGTGGAGAACATCTCCCATGGCGCCGAGCCGGACAATCAGAATGGATGAGCGCGGATGCAACTGAGGATTCATTGCATGCGCCGGGCAATTAACCGAACGAACTCGGCTGTTGCGCGACGATCGGCCGATTCGTCGTAAGCGGTCGTTTCGCAACCGAAATGCGTATGCCGCCACGTTTCCAGACCGGCCACTGAGACAAGAGAAACGCTGCGGAGGGCGGCTACCAGGATGCTGCGCGAAACGGCGTCCAGCAGCGTCTCCGGTTGATCGAGCACGACTACTGCCAGTCTCTTCGCCTGCGCATGAGTCTCAAAGCGCCGGGCTTGCGATGAAGTCATGGGATCGAAAAGTCCTGCAACAACGATCCAGGGTTCGCCGTTTGAATCATCGCGTAGCGTCGCTACTAGTTGGGCGAAAGGAACAATTTTCCGTCGCGTATCCAAGCGATCAGTCACCCGAACCGGAGGAACCAGCCGGCAGCCGGATGGATAACAGGCTGCAGAGTTCGATGTAATGCTCAATCCAAGCTTGCGCTCGCGGGTCGCCGCCGCGCTGTGCCTTCTTTCGCATGCGTTGATAGAGACCGGTTTGAATCGCGTAAACACGATTTTGCGAAGACCACAGGTCGACGGGGAATGGCATTATCGCGACAATGCGCAGAGCAGCCACCAAATCCTGCATGCGCTCCACGCTAGATGGGTCGGCGGCAAATCGCATGGTGAGCGACTCGATCTTGCGCCGCAACGAAAATTCGAGCGTTGTTTTATCGAGGACTATGTTACTCGCCTGAGCTTCTTTCAGCAGGTCTTGGATGCGTTCGGCGTTTAATTCCTCGCCAGAACAGGCACGGCGCAACAGACTATTTACGGCATATTCGATGGCGCCCGAGAATTCGCGCGGCATGGGCGTCCCCAGGCTGGCAACGAAGCGCATCAATGCGGCGTGATGCTCATAAAGCTGCAAATACACGGTCTCCGCTTCTGCCAGCGTCGCGGCGAGGATGCTCTTTAGAATGCGTCGCTGCTCGTCCCGGAAGAGAGAGCGCAACGAGTAAGTTTTATCGGCGAAGCGACGGTCGAGCAAACGCACTACCTCGGGAATGTCGACACGCGCAAACGCCTCGGCAATATCTTCCAGTAGATCCTCATAACTTTCAGCCGAACCGAACGGCCGCACGCCGCCGGCGACGTTATGATCTCCAAAGTGGACGACCCAAAAAGTAAGGATCTCAGATTCCTGGGTGACTTTCGATGTGAAACGCGCGTGGCCTAGAGCCATTCGCATCTTCCCTGCCTCGCGGGTGTGATAGTCAAGACGCTTGACGGCGTACGAAAAGATGTCGGTTCGTTCGCCATACGGCGCGAAGAGCGAGCTGATGCAGTAGTGGGCGCCCACCTTCTCGAGATCGACTATCGATGGCTTCACATACTTGCGGAAAATTGACGCGCCGTCGCCATACTCGCCGATGTTGCTCTTGGCAAGCGCCAGGCGTTCAAGAAATTGTGACTCCAGCGGTTCACTAAACAGCTGTTCCGCAAGCTGCAGGACACGGCCGGCATATTGAATGACCTGAACAGTCTCAATGCCGGACATATCGTCGAAGAACCAGCCACAACTGGTGTACATCAGCATGGCGTGGCGTTGCAGCTCCATCAATTTCCAAACAATCACTTGTTCCTGAGCCGTCAATTCGCGCACGAAATGTTCTTCACCGAATCGCTGCCGCAATTCAGGCATGCGGTTCATCATGACGTGGATATAACCGTTGCGGGCCTCCCACGGATCGCGCAGAAATGTCGAGCCAAGAGCTTCGAATTTCGGATTGACGGTTTCACGAAGCCAGTCGAGAGCGTCGCGCAAAGGCTGCCGCCAAAGTTGGTTCCAACCGCCCCGGCCTGAATTGCAACCGCAGTTCGAACGCCAGCGTTCGATGCCGTGAATGCAGCTCCAAGACGTGTTTTCGAAGATCTGAACTTCCTGAGTTGGTGGATTCTCCTCCAGAAATTGGCCATAGTTCACAATGCGAGCAAGCTTCTTGCTCTCGACATAATCGAGGGCATAAGCCAAGGCCATTTCCCCATGCTTGTGGTGATGCCCGTATGTTTCGCCGTCAGTGGCGATGTGCATCAACTGGGGAGTGGAGCGGCTATCGGGCAGCGCGCCAAGAAGACG
>JBARMQ010000263.1:0-6517 GCA_049802535.1 Bryobacteraceae bacterium
GGGCGGGGGAAATCCATTTAGCCTTCTTTTGGGCTTCAACTCAGCAACAGACCAGGGGATCGTTGGTCGAGGTGGCTTCGCTGTTGTACATGTGATGGTAACGTCAATCAGTAAAGACAGTGAACGCGAATGATTTCTGAAGGCTCGTGGTTCATCAACTATAAGAACGAATGAGAAATCAAGACCATAGCGGAACGCAGCGGATCGAACGGCCACCCGGAGCGCTAGATTTGAGCCAACCCGCCATCTACGAACAATTCAATCCCGTTCACGTAGCTGCTGTCATCAGAGGCCAAAAACGTCACAGCTTTCGCGATTTCGTCCGCTGTGCCAGGCCGGCCAAGGGGTATGCTGCCGATTGAAGTCTGGACGAACTGATCGACCTGTTCAGGTGTCATTCCTAGTGACGTGTTGTAGCCTGCGGTGGGGACAACCCCGGGGCTGATTGCGTTCACCCGTATTCCCCGTTCCTTCAGGTCCACGCACCAAGTTCGCGCAAACGAACGGACGGCCGCCTTGGTAGCACTATAAACACTAAAGGCCGGGCTTCCGGTGATAGAAACTATCGAGGCATTCAGTACGATCGATCCACCTGGATGCATCAGGGGAAGTGCCTTCTGCACGGAAAACAGCAGACCCCTAACGTTAATATCGAACTGTTTGTCGAAGTGTTCCTCAGTGACCTGCCCAAGTGGAGCGAATTCTCCGGTGCCGGCATTTGCAAACACGATATCCAGGGCGCCTTTCTGGTCCCTCACCGCCTCGTAAAGCCTGTCAAGGTCAGCCGGTTTGGCTACGTCACTTTGTATGCCCGCCACATTGCGTCCGATCTCGTTAACCGCCTTATCCAACTCGCTTTTTCGGCGGCCTGTGATGAACACATAGGCACCCTCGTCAACGAACCGCCTTGCAGTCGCGAGCCCAATCCCGCTGGTGCCTCCAGTAATCACCGCAACTTTCTTTGTTAGCTTTTGTGTCAATTTATCTCCTCCAGGTACAGTTCAGCCTAGACTAGGCTAGAGAGCACTTCGGGGGTCTGCTCCGGAACAACAGAGGGAAGGAGGTCATAGATTAGCAAGGAGGATGGTCGTCTGCAGGGCAACCGGATTGCGATGATACTGACGGCGGAGTATGGCAACGTTTTATTGCTATCGCGTTCGGCTCGCCAGTGACGTGGCATCGTTAAAAAGCAATCCGGCGCTTATTTGGGCCACAAGTTAGCTGCGAAGACGGGCATCCTACGAAAAGCGATGTGGCCGTTGTCGTTGAGATTGGTCACCTGAAAACCCTGCTGCCGCCAGACTTCCGCGAGAGCGTTCCGCGAGAACAGAGAGATATGTCCATTCCGCGGCGCGACATACCACCAGGAGAAGCCAAGCTGCTCGAAATTATCGGGCTGCAGCAGCGTAGAGAAAAACACCATTCCTTCCTCGGCCACGCAATCCGCCATCTTAGCGATCTCGCTGCGCGGATCTGGCACATGTTCCAGCGTTTCGAAACAAGTGACGAGATTGAACTGCCGGTCTGACTTCGGCATAATCTGGATCCACAGCGATGTACTCATCGTTGTAAATCGATTTGGCAAACTCGTCATGCCCCCATTTATCGAATGCCGATGTGAACAAAAATCCGCAGCGAGTGCATCGGTTGTAGGCGACAGCAATGTTGGCGGCCGGCAACGATAAACCGCGTGGTTGTTCGCAGTTCTTGTTGAAATCGACTGCGCCGTAAAACGGCGACGCCGTGCCGCAGATTTTGCAGGGATGCATCTGATGTGGTGGCGACATGTTGATGTGCTCGTGGTCCATTAGAGACTACCGGAAATCGACCCGCGACGGAAATGAGTAGCGGCCGCCGCCGGAAAAGATTTATTGAACATTGCTGACGATTTGCCGTCACATACTTCGCTGGTGACCTATGCTCCAAACGGTTCGTTACGCTATCCGCAGCCTCGGCCGCACGCTAAGCTTTACTATCGCGGCACTTCTCTGCCTGGCTTTAGGCATCGGCGCCACCTCGGCCATCTTTAGCATTGTCAATGCGGTGGTATTGCGCCCCTTGCAGTATCCTGACTCGAGCCGCCTGGTCCGCATTTACACTGAGTTCCCCAACTTTCCAAACGGAGGACTACACAAATTTTGGGTCTCGGATTCGGAAGTGTTCGATCTCCAAAAATCCGCCAAGTCTTTCGACCTGATTGGGGCTTGGGCCACTACGGGAGTCAACCTAGCCGGACGCGATCAACCAACGCGAATTACAGCGAGTTTCATCAGCGCGGAGCTCCCACAGATGCTAGGGGTTCAGCCATTGATGGGGCGTCTCATCAACAGCCAGGACGATACGCCGGGCGCGCCTTCGGTGCTGATGCTGTCGTATGGGGTGTGGCAGCGCGTGTTTGGCGGGGATCCTCATATCATCGGCAAAGCGACCACGCTGAACGATGCTAAAGCGACTGTTATCGGTGTGATGCCGCGCGGCTTCGCCTTTCCTCCGGGCCAAACCGACGCGACGGAAGCTTGGAGCGCCCTGCAGCTTGACGCCCGACATGTCAACCCGGGCGGCCACAACTACAATGTATTGGGCCGGTTGGCGCCGGGAGTCACGCTGGGGCAAGCGAAGGCCGAAATGGTTGGTTTGGTAAGGCATTGGGGTGAATCCGCTTCGCCAAATCACCATGTCTTCGCTCCGAAGCAGCACTATCCCAGCATGTATTCGTTCTATGACGAAGTAGTTGGCGGCGTGAGAAAAGCGATGCTTTTTTTGCTTGGCGCGGTGGTTTTGGTGTTGCTGATTGCGTGCGTGAATGTGGCGAACTTGTTGCTCGCACGTTCCGAATCCCGGCAGCGCGAGGTTGCGGTGCGACGCGCTATTGGCGCGTCGACATCGGATCTAGCCAAACAATTTGTGGTTGAGGGGCTGGTTCTTGCGCTTACCGGGGCAGCACTGGGCATCGGCGTGGCGTTCGGAAGTCTGCGACTTATCGAATCGACAAGCGCAGGCAGCATTCCGCGGGCCACAGAAATTAGCTTGGACCTTCCTGTTCTTCTTTTTACGCTGGGCGTTTCCGTGCTGATCGGCGTCCTGTTCGGCCTGGCGCCTTTCATTCATGTCTCGGCCATTCGGGTATTTGAAACCCTGAAGAGTTCGAGCGGCCGTTCCTCGTCAGGTAGCGCATCGAAGCGTTTTCGCAATGGATTGGTGATCGCGCAAACGTCAATGGCGTTCGTGTTGCTGGCCGGCGCGGGCATGATGATACAAAGCTTCTGGAAACTGCAGCAAGTGAATGTGGGGTTCAACCCCAAACGGCTGCTGACATTCAACCTTTCGCTCGCAGCCGACGGCTATCGCGACCAAGGCGCGAGAATTCTTTTCTGGTCGACTCTACAACAACGCCTACAGGCGCTACCGGGTGTCGTCTCTGTGACTTTGGCCGGCGACCTGCCGCCCATACGCCGCGAAGTAGACAACGATACCGAGATTGAAGGGTTCGTTCCCGTGCCGAACGGGCCGATCCAAAATGTGGCGTTCTACCAGGCAATGGGAGATCGCTTCTTCGAGACCTTGGGCGCTCGTCTGATTGACGGACGCTTACCGGATTCGAGTGATGAAAACGAAAATTCGCCGGGCATTATTATCAACGCCACAATGGCCCGCACATTCTGGCCGCACGAATCGGCCATTGGGCACCGCGTTCGGCCGGGAACAAAAGTGTGGTGCCGCGTGGTGGGAGTAATAGCAGATATCAAGAATGCTGGCGTGGATAAACCAGTGGGAACCGAGCTTTTCTACCCGTTCCGGTTTAACCCGCCGAGAACGTTTAACGTGGTGATCAAAACGGCTGGCGATCCAATGAGGGTAACGAGCGCGGCTCGCAAAACGGTCGCGTCTCTCGATTCGACTTTGCCGCTAGCAAAGATCCGCACGATGGAGGAGGTGATCGCGGCTTCAACCACGCGGCCGCGCTTCCTCACGCTGATCCTGGGAATGTTTTCCATACTTGCGCTGGGATTGGCGGCCGTCGGGATTTACGGTGTGATCTCTTATTCGGTTGAGCAACGCACTACGGAGTTCGGCATCAAGATGGCGCTTGGTGCGCAAAGGCAACGAGTAATTCAGCAGGTTCTGGGACAAGGACTGGCATTGTCGTTGGCGGGAATCGCGTTGGGGATCATAAGCTCGCTTCTGTTGAGCCGTTTCCTTGAAGGAATGCTCTTTGGAACTTCAAAGGCCGACCTGCCGGCTTTGGTTGTAACGGCGTGTGTGTTGACGCTGGTTTCGGCATTAGCGGCGTTTCTTCCGGCCTTGCGAGCGATGCGTGTGGAACCGGTGAGGGCGCTTCGCTATGAGTAGGTATACGTTAGTTATCTAAGCATCACGGCCGACGGAAGGCATTGTAATCAAACAACCAGCCGGTCGATCACGTTCCCCGCCACATCCGTCAAGCGGAAATCGCGTCCCTGGAATCGATACGTCAACTTCAAGTGATCGATGCCCATCTGGCGCAGAATAGTCGCATGTAAATCATGCACATCGACTGCATCCTCCGCGATGTTGTAGCCCAGCTCGTCGGTCTTTCCGTATGTGATGCCCGGGCGGAACCCGCCCCCCGCAACCCACATCGTAAATGCTCGTGGATGATGGTCGCGTCCCAGAAACTTCGAATTGTTCCGCGCCTCATTCATTGGCGTACGTCCAAATTCGCCACCCCACACAACAATGGTGCTATCCAGCAACCCCTGTTGCTTCAAATCCTTGATCAAGGCCGCCGCAGCCTGATCCGTCTCTTCGCACAGGGCAGGCAGCCGGTTGACGATATCGTCGTGACTGGAAGTCCCGTGATTATCCCAGCCGCGATGATAGAGCTGCACGAACCGAACCCCGCGTTGCACCAGTCGCCGGGCGAGCAGGCAGTTATTCGCAAATGACTTCTTGCCGGGTTGCGTGCCGTACAACTCGTGAATGTGCCGCGGCTCCGATGCAATATTCACCAATTCAGGAACGCTGGATTGCATCTTGTAAGCCATCTCATACGATGCAATGCGCGTCGCGATCTCGGGATCGCCATTCTCCGCCAAATGCGCTTCGTTCAACTGCTTCAGTAAATCCAAAGACTCGCGGCGAGTCTGCGCGGAAACGCCCTCTGGATTGTTGAGGAACAGAACCGGATCACCTTGTGAGCGAAACTCGACGCCTTGATAGACCGTGGGTAGAAATCCGCTGCCCCAACAAGCCTTGCCGCCGTCGGGCTGATTCTCGCCGGAAATCAGTACAACGAAGCCCGGCAGATCTTTACACTCGCTGCCGAGTCCGTAAGTCATCCAGGCCCCCATACTCGGCCGGCCGATGATTTGGAACCCGGTGTTCATATAGATCTGCGCAGGGGCATGATTGAACTGCGTCGTATGCATCGACCGGATCAAGGCAATGTCATTCGCCACAGTCTTCAAATGCGGCAGCAATTCCGAGATCTCCAGGCCTGACTCGCCGCAACGCGTGAATTCGTACGGCGATCCCAACAACTTCGGGGTGCCTTTGATGAAGGCGAATCGTTCGCCTTTGGTCAGTTCAGCCGGCACGTTCTGCCCGTCATACTTCTGCAAAGTGGGCTTCGGATCCAGCAGATCGACTTGCGACGGAGCCCCAGCCATGAACAGAAAAATGACGCTCTTCGCTTTCGCCGGGAACATGGGGGCTTTGTCAGCGGCAAAGAGGCTATCGTTCAGCAGGCCGGTGAGTGCGGCCGCACCCACCCCGAAGCCCGCCTGCCTGAAAAAGTGACGGCGCGTAGCCGCCTGCAAAAACTCGTGTTGAGCCATTGGCCTATTCCTTCGTAATTGCCTCGTCGGTGTTCAATAGGACGTTTGAGACCATCGTCCAAGCTTCCGCTTCAGGCATCTTCTCGCGTTCCGTACGATAAAACGCCCCGACCTTCTGCAACTCGGTGGCGGATGGCTCCCGCGAGACTGTCAGTTCAAAACCGTACCGAATTCGATCGTCGACCGAGGCGCCCCCTTCCGCCATCAACCGCTGCGCCATGGCACGAGCGGCGTCGAAAAAATAAGGGTCGTTCAGCGAAGTCAGCGCTTGCAACGGTGTATTCGTTCGCACTCGCCGGATCGTACAGAACTCACGGCTTGGCGCGTCATACGTAACCAAACTGGGATAGGGAGCGCTCCGCCGAATAAATGTATAGATCGCCCGCCGATAGCGGTCCTGGCCGTCACTCCGCACCCACTTGTCACTGGAGTACGGGATGTCCCACACACCGTCAGGCTGATATGGAAACACAGGCGGACCGAACATTTTTTCGCTCAGCAATCCACTTTCGGCTAGCGCAATATCGTGCACAGTCTCCGCATCCGCACGGAACCGGGGTCCGTGCGCGTAGAGATTGTTGTACGGATCCTTCGCCAATAACTCCGGACTCACTCGTGAACTTTGCCGGTAGGTCGCCGAAGTCACCATCAGCCGCTGAATTTTCTTCACGTCCCAGCCATCCTGCATAAAGCGAACGGCC
>JBARMQ010000264.1:0-7135 GCA_049802535.1 Bryobacteraceae bacterium
TATCGTGGCCGCCCGCCGTCTGGGTGGAGCGACCATGACCCCGGCGGTCATGCGCGATCACGCGATAGCCATGACGCAAAAAGAACAGTAGCTGTGTGTCCCAATCATCGGCCGAGAGCGGCCAGCCATGGCTGAACACAATGGGCTGGCCCGAACCCCAGTCCTTGTAGAAGATCTCCGTGCCGTCCTGCGTGACGATGGTGGGCATGTGCGACTCCTGTCAATAAAATTTGCGAGTGTCCCCAATTACACCACAAAATGGATATCCCTCACATGGCAGGACATGGAGGGCCGCTCCCTTACGGATTGCGGTTCCGAAGCGCCTGCTGTGGCGTGAGGGGCGACGTGCAGTTAGCGCCCGGTATCATACCTGGATGAAGACTCCTCAGGCAGGGATATTCGCTCTGGGAACAGCGTCACATGCCTACCTTGAATTCGACGCCTTGAACCAAGGCGCTGGTGAAGAGCTCGTTGACGCACTGTCGGCTTTGCGCGAGCCGAGAACCACAATCGGCGGAGTCAATTTGGTGGTGGGTTTCAGGCCCGAACTCTGGAACAAAATCGCTCCCAATCACGGGCCAGTGGGCATACAAGGGTTCAATCAGGAAATCATAGGTAAAGACGGGTTAGTCATGCCCGCCACACAGCACGACGCCGTCTTGTGGCTTTCAGGAAGCTCGTACGATGTCGTGTTCGACGTTGCTCATGGCGCGATCGCCGCCGTGAAGAAACTGGCGTTGGTTGCCGAAGAGACTTCGAGCTGGGCGTATCGACACGATCGCGACCTGACAGGCTTCATCGACGGTTCGGAAAACCCGAGCCTGATCGATGCTCCCGAAGCGGCGCTCATACCCGAGGGAGATCCAGGCGAAGCGGGAACTATTCTTTTGCTGCAAAAGTGGAAGCACGACACGGCAGCGTGGGAGATGCTGCCCATTCATGAGCAAGAGGGGGTGATAGGACGGACGAAGCTGGACAGCGTTGAACTCGATAATAAGCAACCAGACTCGCATGTTGCGAGGACGGATCAGGATCAGTTCGGCAAGATCTTCCGGCGGAACATGCCATATGGAACCGTCGGCAATCACGGAACCATGTTCGTGGGATTCAGTGCCGATCAGCGGCGCCTTTCGCAGATGTTGGAGAGCATGGCAGGAGTGACTACCGGCGTACGCGACGCTCTTACGCGATACACGCGGCCAATCACCGGTGCTTATTACTTCGTTCCCTCCACCGGGAGCCTACGGGGATCGGGCTAATTGCGTCGAGCGGTACACATGAATTCAGAGAGTATTAAGATCTTATGAAGAAGTTTACGATTGCTATTGTTGCCTTGTTTGCCGGCAAAGACATCGTAGCCTCGGCACTCATTTCATTCGAACAAGCTCTCCAGGCGCATCATATTGCGCTTACGAGAACGGCGATTATCGACGCGTTGCGGAACCCCGATCCTGAGGTAAGGTCGCTTGCCGCATCGAAACTACTCGTTAACGATCACGCATTAGAGACTATCCCATTAATTGAGGCGGCGCTTGCGATCGAGGACGTGCCTCAAGCAAAGATCAACACGGCTTTTGCTCTGGCGCAGGTCGGAGATGAATTGGGATTAACCACCCTACAGAACACATGTACCGATAGCAACGTTTCTACGCAACTTAGATTGAAGTCGGCGCGCTATCTGCTGCAAATTGGTCGAGAAGGCTGCATTGGCGCAGCAAAGGAAGCGCTCCGGGACGACTTAGCCGGTCACATGAATGCTCTTTCTGTGGCTTCAGCATTTCGCAACCTGTCGGAAAACGACTCGCAAGAGCTGGCACGCCTTGTCCTCGAAGACTTGACTAGCAAAGAACCTGTGATCAGGCTTCGTGCGAGCCACGCGTTAGGGATTTGGGGCAGGCCGTCCTTTATCCCAGATATTCGAAATGCTTTGGCTAGCGAGACGGACGGACCAACCCGTGCCCAGATGGAACGAGATCTCGCGCTCCTTTCGAGCAAGTCAGGGGCGAGTCAGTGAGACGGAAGTCCCCAGGGCGAAAGTCGGCGCGGAGGCAGTGAACTCTCACCCGGCAATGCGCGCGCCTCCCCGCTCCGACTGCACAGTGGAACGGGAAGATCGCCTTGAAGGGCTGCAGCTTTACGTCCGCGGAACCGCGTGCGTCAACCGTAACTTCCCCACAGGCGTAACCAGGGCTTCTATGCATGGGCGGACCAGATGCAAGACGGCATGCTCAACTCCGCCAACAGTTGGAGAGTTTACTCAGACTCTAACCCCGCCAGCCAACTACTCAGGGGCCGGCATTGTCGAGGGAAACACGTCTCAGGGTAAGCGTCCGAGAATCGCCGAGAATCACGAGGGAACGAAGGAGCAGTTAGTCCTCAGTGGCAAATTGTGGAGTGGGAACTCGGGCGAACTGGGTGACGCAAGCATTGCTTGCCCTGCTGGTCCTTCCGGCTCCGCCTGCTCGCGACGTTGATGTTCGTTACTGCTTCTGTGCGGCCGAAAGGTATTTGCCGGAGTTGAGCAAGGGGTGTCAATTCCGGCGCCGAGGAGTGTTGTCGCCGCTGCTGAGAGAGCAGCGATAGCATCCTTTCAGCCAAAAAAGAAATGGCCGGCGAAAAGCGATACATGGTGCGCGGCCGCTCGTCCCAATAACGGACATCGGCCCGGATCAAATTCGTGGTAAGTCGCTGAAATTGCTCGACGGTTTCGCTGGTCCGAGAAGTGCTTAGTACGAGACAGTTATGGGCGTTCTGATACAGGACGTGCGGCACAGCGCGAGGCTGTTACGCAAATCTCCGGGATTCACAATCGTCGCGGTCTTGACGCTGGCTATGGCGATTAGCGCGAACGCTATCGTCTTCGCGATTTTGAATGCGCTGATTCTGCGCCCGCTAAACGTGCCGCGGCCGGAGAGCCTTTATCTCATCGAACACGGCAGAGATAAATCAACCGGGCTATCTTATCCCGACTTTCTCGACCTGCGCGATCGCAACCGCAGTTTTGATGGGGTAGCAGTGTCCAACACGTCTGAGGTGGGGCTTGACGCGGGTGGCGGCGCGTCCCACGCTTGGGCGGACGACGTGAGCGGGAATTACTTCGATGTATTGGGCATTCAGCCGTACCTCGGCCGTTTTTTCCACGCCTCTGATGAACACGGCCCCAACAGCGCGCCGTATGTTGTACTCACGTACGCCTACTGGCAGAACCATTTTCAAGGCAATCGCGGTGTGGTGGGGCGCGCCGTTCGCCTGAACAATCGCCCTTTCACGATCATCGGTGTAGCACCGCCGGGCTTTCACGGGGCGGTGCTGTTCTTTTCTCTCGATTTCTTTGTGCCCTTCGTGAGTCAGCAGCTGGAGGACCTGAACGCGCGCGGAACCGTTTCGACAGACATGGTGATTGGGCGTCTGAAGCCGGGCGTTACTCCTCAGCAGGCGATCAGCGATCTCAACGCGGTTGGCTCGTACCTGGAGAAGACATATCCAAAAATCGAAGGCAATATGCGGTTTGTGCTGGCGCGGCCGAGTCTCTGGGGCGATGCTGCCGGCCCTGCGGTACGGGCGTTTCTAACAGCTCTAATGCTGCTGACGGCATTGATTTTGTTAGCTGCTTGTGCCAACCTCGGCGGCCTGTTTGCTGCACGCCTCACGGACCGAACGCGCGAAGTTGCTCTGCGCCTCGCACTGGGAGCAACCCGCAAACGCGTTGTGCGGGCGCTGTTTACCGAAGCTCTATTGGTTTCTTTGCTTGGAGGCGTTGCCGGAATGTGGGGCAGCGTAGCGGTATTAGGCGCGTTGAGCGCATGGCAGCCGGTACCCAAATACCCGATCCAGATCGCTTTGAACCCGGATGCACGTGTTTATGGAATGGCGTTGTTGTTGACACTGACGAGCGGATTGCTATTTGGCGCAATTCCGGTTAGGCAGATCCTTCGGACTGATGCTTATGAGATTGTCAAGTCGGGATCAAGAACTATCGGTGCACGGGGGGTTGGTGTCCGAGACCTGTTGCTTGCGGCGCAAATCGCGATTTGTGCACTGCTAGTGACTTGTTCGATCGTTGCGGTGCGTGGAGTTATGCGCTCGCTACAAAGCAATTTCGGTTTCGAGCCGCAGAACGCGATGCTGATGGACGCAGATCTGAACGTGGCGGGCTATCGTGGCGATGAAATGCCGGTGATGCGAAAGCGCATGATCGAGGCGATGGAAAAGATTCCTGGTGTAGGGTCCGTGGGAATGATCGATCAGCCGCCGCTGTCGCCGAGCACGAACTCCTCAGTTGTGTTTAGGGACGAAACAACGGATTTAAGGCCGGCGAACGCGGCCGCGAGGACCATCGTTTTTCTTATATCTCCCGGATACCTCCGCGTGGCGCGGACAACGTTGCTATCGGGAAGGGCGTTCACGTGGCATGACGACAAAAATGCGCCACGCGTGGCGGTGATCAACCAGGAGTTTGCGCGCAGAGTGTTCGGCTCGGTAAAAAACGCAATGGGCAGTTATTGCAAGCTGCCGGACGGGACGCGCATACAGATAGTGGGCATGGTGGAAAACGGAAAATATGAGGACCTCGCGGAAGCGCCACAACCGGCCGTGTTCCTGCCGATCCTGCAATCGCGATCCGGTGCGACCACGCTATTAGTACGTTCGAATCGCGATCTGCGACAACTGGCGGCAGCGATGAGAAGTACAATGCGGGATCTAGATCCGGAGCTGCCTTGCTACGTCCAGACGTGGTCCGAGGCTTTGCATATCGCCATGTTTGGTCCGCGGATGGCAACGCTGTCGCTGGGTATTTTGGGTGTGATGGGCGCGATGCTGGCAGTGACCGGCATTTTTGGAATGGCGGCGCACTCAGTGAGCAAGAGGCTCAAGGAATTGGGAATTCGCATGGCACTAGGCGCGCAAAACAAGGAAGTACTACAAGCCGCTCTCGGGCGAGCTTTTTGGTTACTCACCGTCGGATCGGCAGCGGGGCTGGTGCTGGGAATTGCAGCAGCCAAGGTGTTGTCAGCAATCGTGGATCAAGCGACGCCGCGCGATCCATTGGTGTTGGCCGGCGCTGTGATGGCGATGGGTTTGTTGGGCTTAGTGGCCACGTGGATTCCAGCGCAACGGGCGCTGGCGCTCGATCCTGCGGCGCTGCTGCGCGAGGAGTAAGTTTCTATCGAGGCCCTCACATGAGAGTAATCACCAGAGCCGAGGGGCTTCTCGCCCCAAAGGGCGGATGATTGATTAGGATTTTGCGGCAGCCCAATTATGAGGCAGAAGCTCGGCGATCCGATTGACGGGATGGCTGGCAATGCGGCCGAGGACATCTTTGAACCAAGCGAATGGATCAACGCCGGCACGCTGGCAGGAAGCGACAAAACTGCGCAGCACGGCAGCCGTCCGACCGCCGATATCGCTGCCGAAAAACAGCCAATTGCCGCGACCTACCGCGATACCGCGGATGCTTTGTTCAGTCCGGTTATTGTCGATTTCGAGGTGGCCGTCGTCGGCGTAGCGAGTAAGTGCGGTCCAGTTTTTGAGTGCGTAGCGCAGGGCGCGGCCCTCGGGACTCTTGGGCAGAATCTCTAACTGGATGTCCAGCAGATACTGGTGCAGTTTCTCCAGAATAGGGCGAGCTTCCAGTTGCGGCAGTTCGAAGCGGTCCGCCGGCGCCTGTCCTCGCGCTCGCTTTTCCACCCGGTATACTGGGCAATCAGCAACAGGGCCGGCCCCATACGAGCCTGGTCCGACTCCAGGGCCTTTCGAAAATGGCGTCTGGCATGGGCCATACAGCCAACCTCGATCAGGCCGCGCTCCGGATTCTTGAAAAAAGCATCGTATCCGCCGTATGCGTCCGCTTGTAAGTACCCGCGATAGCTCGCTAGAAACTTCTCGGGTCCAGCCGCTCCCGAGTAGGCGTGTAATCGTATAGCACAACCGGATGCTCTGTATCGCCATAGTAGGGCCAAAGCCGGCCGGTGCGGGCGAAGGGCAATTTCCGATCCAGCACCTTCACGCCGGTATCGTCGGTTCCGACCACCTTCGATCGAAACAGCACTTGTTTGGCGGCCCCATACAGGGGGTTCAGCAATCCAGCGCATTGCGCCATCCAACCGCACATGGTTTTGCGGGAAATTTCAACGCCGTGCCGTTCGAACATTTTCTCTTGCCGGTGCAGCGGCAGGTGATCCGCCATTTTGCTTACGATCACATGCGCCAAAAGACTCGCTCCGGCAATGCTCTTTTCAATCGGCTGCGGCGGCTTGCCCGCCGTGCGCACCGTGCATTCACAGGCGTACTTCAAACAAGTTTCTTCCATCACCGTCAGCGACGCGGGGACATATTCGTAGCGCTCGCTGGTTTCCTCGCCAATCAGGCGCAGATCCTGTGCACAGCGGGCACAGTGCTTCTCCGCGTCTTGAAGATCATGCACGATCCGCTCGCGCTTGAGATGCTGTGGCAGCGCTTGGCGTCCGCCTCGCTTCTGCTGCGAACTGGTGCCGGCTCCGGGTTGGCGGGGCTCCTCATCATCGGCATCCTCTTGCTCTTTCGTGTGGGCTGCTTCCCGCTCCGCTTGCGTGACTTGCCACAACGATGCGAACAGCACGAGTTGATCCTGCGAGAGTTGCTCGCTCTTCCGGTTGCGCTTAGCATCCAGCAGTTCGCGCAGAAGGCTCTCGACCTTGCTGCGCTCACTAAATTCGCGATCTAACTGCGCTATCAGATCCAGTACCATCTGCTGTAAGGTTGGGATCGTCAGGAAGATGCTTGGGATCAATAGCCACGAATAAGTAATCAGTGTACTCACTTACTTACTCAATGCCAAGAACAGAATCGCGATCTTCTGTTCTTTGTTAAATGGGCCGCTGATATCGTTTGCGCCGCACTGCCCGTCTGAGGTCGATCCCACTCAGTAACGCCCCTAACTCCTGCGCCGTGATCTCGCGCCGCCGCTCATCAGGGCTCTCCGCAACAGGGGTCGCGTAGGTCCCCTCCTCCAACCTTTTGCTCCATAGAGCAAAGCCGTCGCGATGTCGAGTAGGTCCAGGGAGTCTCACCCTGAACCCCTCACGGAACCGTGCTTAAATCTCTCGATTTACACGGCTCTTGTTGTCCAACCTTGCTCTCGAAATACCCGCCAATG
>JBARMQ010000265.1:0-4264 GCA_049802535.1 Bryobacteraceae bacterium
CCGGTCCGATCCAGAGATTGCAATGCTGCAATTGGCCGACCCTCGTAGCGATACTCGGCGTCATACTCGTCCTCTACGATCCAACTCCTATTTCGCGACGCCCATTCGAGCAACTCCATACGACGATTCGCGGACATGGTAACGCCGAGTGGAAATTGATTTGAACAGTTCACGTAGGCCAGCTTCGCAGACGGTTCTTTTTGAATGGCCGTGGCAATCATCATCCCGTTGCGATCGACGGGAACATTAACAATGCTCGCGCCCGCCGCAATCATCGCGCGTCGCGCACGCGGATAGCCGGGGTCTTCCATCCACACCTTGTCCCCCGTCTGCAGAAGGAACCGAGCAATAAAATCAAGAGCCTGCTGAGCTCCAGCAGTAACCATGATCTGGTCCGGTGTACACCTGACGCCTCGAGAACGACCGACGTATTCCGCAATCGCTCTCCTCAACGGCAAATAGCCAGCGCTTTCACCCTGCCCATAGGCGGAGCGTGGAGCGTTCCGCAAGACTCTCGCTGCGACTCGCGCCCACTGCTCAACGGGGAAAAGGTCAATGGCAGGTTCATAGATGCGGAAGGGTACGCCGAAAGAATGACTGGCTGGAAGCAGCGGGGCATCACCATAGGCGGCAAGAGTTCTGGACGTGACGTTCCTTGTATCAGCGCGGCTTTCTATCCTCTTCGCTGTGAGGGAAATTCCACTCCTCGGGGTGGTGCGAACATACGTACCCGCACTCGAAGAGTGTGTTGTGTATCCTTCGGCTTTTAACTGATTGAATGCCGCCACCACTGTCCCTCTCGATATCCCATACTGCTTCGCGATGTTTCGCGTTGCAGGAAGCCGTGTTCCCGACCTTAGGCGTCCATCAGCGATAGCATTCCGTATCTCTGTGTATAGCCAACGCCATAGGTCCTGATCTTCTCGCATCTCTCCGAGTACGAGGTCCTGATATGTATCTTGCTTCGGCATCGTGTCCTCCATACGGCATGGTACAGCCGTCCGGTCCATTATGGATCAGCGAATCAGTCCACGAAACTGTACGCTTCATTATGGGAGTGTTCTTTGTCGGGTCTTTGTCTAAGTAACTCGGTCGTCCGCTCCGGCTATTTAGCGACCTTGCTGTTTCATCACAGAAAGGTCTCGACGGCTTCATACGAGACACCGTGATGTTTGAGTGTCGAATACGCAGCGGTACAAAATTTTAGTATCTCTGCAACATCAGTTGATAAAAGAGGTAAGAACCTGGCAACTTTCATTCTGATACACGGATGCTGGCATGGTGGATGGTGCTGGGAACGGGTCGTGCCCCTTTTGGCGGCCCAAGGACATCGCGTAGTCGCGCCCGATCTACCAGGTATGGGTATGGATCGTACGCCATTCTCAGAGGACGTGATGGAGCAGTGGATCGACTGGGGAGTGGCGCTGGTCAAAGCCCAATCCGAGCCCGTCGTTCTTGTGGGCCACAGTGCCGGTGGCCAACTCGTGAGCGCATTGGTGGAACGTGTGCCTGATCGGGTCGCCCAGGCAATTTATATCGCGGGTGCGCTGTTGGCGGATGGCCAGTCGCGTGCCGACCTGCAGTTCGGTTCGCCTGACGTGTCCGCGGCGCTCCGGCTGAGTGACGACGGATACACCTTTAGCATCGATCCCACTCTCGCACCCGAACTGCTCTACAACCAGCTGCCGCCCGATGTCGCCGCCCGCGTGGTCGCCAGGCTCGTGAGCGAGCCCATGCAGCCCGGCTATTTCCGTCCACGCCTGAGCGCCGAACGCTTCGGACGGACACCGCGCGCTTACATAGAGACGACGGAGGATCGCACCGTCCCGCTTGCGCTACAGCGCGAGATGATCACGCATTGGCCTTGCGGTCGCGTGGTAACTCTTCCTAGCGATCACGTACCGATGTACTCGATGCCTGAGCGTCTTGTGGGAGCTCTGACCGAGTTGACGCGTGCCAACGTTTCCAGATGAGCTTTATTTCTCCCAAGCGATGTTCACTGGGAAAGTAGGTTTGGTGCACACTTCGCTGCGCCTACATTTCTCCCGGAACACTGAAGTTCGCTCTTTGATGACAAAGGATCTGATACTAACTACACCGAAAGGTCATGACCCGTATTTAGGAGGCGAAGCTCGTATCCATCCTTCACTGAAGAAATATCCCGACTACGCAGAGCAAGGAGACGGAGAAACAGTGCCCATCGACCCCCGTAAGCCGCAAGACCACTTCGTACATGTTCATGTGTGCGTCCACTGCGGAAGCGCGTTTCGCAGAGAAAATTTTGAGGATAGAGCGCAGACGACAGGCATATACCCATGTCCGAAGTGCGGAGCAGAAAGCCCGCTCAACATCGAGATACGCGCCGTTGAGACGCTTGATAAAGGCTCAGACACGGCGGAATAATTCAGCCCGTCAGCGGCAGTCTGCCTTGTCTCCGTTGTCCGATGTCACCGAGTTTTCTTCCTGCTGCTTTGACAAATTCATTCACCAGCTTCGATTTGCTATCGGCCCGAACGGCGAGACTCGTAACGAGGCGTAGCCTGTCTTCGGCGAGAGGACGAATCGTGATGCCGTCTCGTGCAATCCGCCACGCCGCCGTCCTCGGAAGAAGCGCCAAGCCATGATGTTCGCGCACTAATCCAGAAGCCTCGTCAGGAGTGGTGAAATGGAAGATGTCTGTGGGGTATATCTCTTTCTCTGACGTGACCGCTAGGATTTCATTGTAAAGATAGGCGTTGGTATGCGGCCCGAAAAGCACCCACAGGCGGCGCTCCATCTGATTCAGTCGGACCTCTTTATACGCTCCAAGTTCATCTCCCGTTGGCATTGCGACGTAGTAGAGATCGTTCGCAATCTCCAGGGTGCTCAATTTGCTTTTCGAGGGAACGCCGGTTATGAGCGCGACATCAAGCGTTCCGGCGACGAGCTGCTGCGCCAGCACGTTGGAATAGTTGCTCCACAGCTTGATTCTCATGGACGGGAATAGAGGAAGGTCTATCGACGTGAGCAGCGAAACAAGGAATGGATCGGTGTAAGACGATTTGCCAAAGTTCAGGATCTCCGTCGAACCCTCCACGACCGCTCGTGCTGAGATGATGGCACGCTCGGCATGAAAGACAACCTCTCTTGCTTCCGCGATGAACACCTGTCCGGCAGGTGTGAGTTCGGCGGCTTGATGATTGTGCTCGAAGAGACGCAGCCCGACAGACCGTTCCAGGCGGAAAATCTGCTTACTGAGCGTGGGTTGACTCATGTTCAACCTGTCTGCCGCTCGTCCGAAATGCAGCTCTTCCGCAAGTACAATCGCCGCTTGAAGCAGGCCTATATCTGGTAAGACCATGCGTATCCTCCAGAGACCGGGGAATTCTTGGAAGTACGGCAAGCAATTCAGAACCGGGTGCGTTCGAGTCCCGATTGTGAGAAGCATTTTACCTCTCAAAACAGGCTCCTGACACCTTTCCTTTTGTGCCCCCCGGCCAGCCGTCATGCCCCACAGGCATAACGCCGACCCAAAATTTCATTGGACGATTCCGACGGCACGCGCGACCCTCGCTTGTGGATGAGAAAGCAAGGTTCGGTCGCAAAAGGAGTCCCCCATGTCCGACGAGAAAAAACCACCAGCAAGCGTAGGCGGCCCGAACGGCCGGATCGACCGTGAACCATTGCTGGACAGCTATCAGGCAGCCGCGATCCTCAAGGTTCATCCGAGGACGCTCCAGAGGCTCGTCCATCGTGGCGAAATTGCTGCGGTGCATGTGGGTAAGCTCTGGCGTTTTAGGGCGTCCGCTTTGACCGCGTGGATCGACCGAGACATTGCAAGTTGACGGTTGAAAGGCAGAGCAATTCCTTCGGTTTTTGATGATTTTCCCAGGCGATAGCGGTACGCTGATTACAGCTATCCGTGCCGGGAAATCAAGGAAAGGAACCTTGATGGAACGTGCATGTTACCAATTTGGAAATTTAACCAGAAAGAAGCGGGCGAAGGGACCAGACACCTGGGAGTTTCGGTTTTACGAAGCGACAGAGCAGGGACAACGAAGACGGAAGTCTTGCATTGTCGGCAACGTCGCACAGTACCCAACCAAAGCTCAAGCGCAAAAGGCGGTCGAAGCTCTTCTCCTCAAACTCAACTCTGAAACTCCACAGCAGCGAATGGCCGTAGTGACGTTCGGCGCGATATGCGACCGCTACCTTAAGGAAGAGATGCCAGATCGGTACTCTACCTCGAAGTCGTATCGGTCGAATATTAAGAACCACCTAAAGC
>JBARMQ010000266.1:0-14336 GCA_049802535.1 Bryobacteraceae bacterium
GCATTGCACTTGCCTACGAATGGCCTTCAGAGCCTGAGGTAGGCGCGAAGGCCGTCTCGCCACCGTACTCTTTTGACGCCTCGTCGTTGCGGCCCAATTGGCGGAGCGCGGCGGAGGTTACGTGCTCAGCGGTGAAGCCGAAGTTGCGCATGATCTCATCGCCAGGCGCAGAAGCACCGTAGTGATC
Source organism: Bryobacteraceae bacterium (assembly GCA_049802535.1). Classification (GTDB taxonomy): domain Bacteria; phylum Acidobacteriota; class Terriglobia; order Bryobacterales; family Bryobacteraceae; genus Bog-105. The sequence goes on from JBARMQ010000266.1 coordinate 188, forward strand.
GATGCCGATGACCGTCCCTTCGTCACCGGCCCACTTGTGCCATCCCATTGTCGCGGCAGCTTCAATCGTGACGCGGTGCCTAATCGCTTTCGGAAGTACTGATTCGCGATACGCCTCATCCTGCGCTTCAAACAGGTTCCAACTCGGCATGCTGACGACCCGCGCTTTCACACCGTAGTCCTTCAACTTCGCTTGCGCCTTCTGGCAAAGGGCAACTTCTGAACCGGTCCCGATCAGGATTACCTCCGGCGCGCCACCCTCCGCATCGGAAAGGATGTATGCGCCTTGCGCGACGCCGCCTTTTGCGCCAGAGCGGTCCAGGTGTGGCACATGCTGCCGCGTTAGGGCGAACAGAGTGGGCCCGTCGTGTTGCATGGCGACGGTCCACGCGTCAGCCGTCTCATTGGCATCTGCAGGCCGCATCACATTGAGCCCTGGAATAGCCCGTAAACCGGCAATTTGCTCTACGGGTTCGTGAGTGGGCCCATCTTCTCCGACGCCTATGCTGTCGTGCGTGAAGACGTAAAAAGCCTTCAGTTTACTCAAAGCGCCCAAACGGACCGAAGGCTTCATGTAATCCGAGAACACGAGGAATGTCGCGCTGAATGGCAAGACTCCTCCATGAGCCGCCATGCCGTTTACCGCCGCGCCCATCGCATGTTCGCGAACTCCGAATGCTACGTTGTGGCCCGCATAACCCCAAATGCCGCCGACCGCACCCAATGTCGATGGACCGGCAAACTCAGACGGTTGAAAATCGCCCAATCCTTTCAATGCGGTGTTGGTGGAGGGATTCAAGTCGGCCGAACCGCCAATCAGGTTGGGAATGTTTTTAGCCAAAGCGTTCATGACTTCGCCGCCGGCAGCTCTGGTTGCCAAAGGCTTGTCGGCCGGCTTCCACTTGGGCAGGCCGGCGTCCCATTTGTCAGGCAGTTTGCCGGACATAATTTGCTCGAATTCGGCAGCTTCCTGGGGAAACGCCTTCTTATACGCTTCCAGCTTTTTGTTCCAGGCGGTCTGCGCTTCTTCACCGCGCCCAATGGCCTTTCGAAAATATTCGAAGGCGTTATCGGGAAGGAAGAACTTGTCCATGCTGGGCCAGCCTAAGGCCTTTTTGGACGCCTGCAATTCCTCTTCGCCAAGCGGATTGCCATGCGCTGAGAAGTTGTCTTGCTTTTTCGGGCTGCCGTAACCGATATGCGTATGTACCAAGATCAAAGACGGTCTTCGGCTTTCGCTTTGAGCTTCGGCGATGGCCTTGGCGACCTCTTCCGTATCGTTACCCTCAAGCACAGTGCGGGTGTGCCAGCCGTAGGCATCAAAGCGCTCCGCGACATTTTCCGTGAACGTCATGTCGGTGCCGCCGGCGAGTGAGATGTGGTTTTGGTCGTAGAGATAAATCAGTTTGCCCAGTCTCAAATGGCCGGCCAACGATGCGGCCTCCTGGGTAACGCCTTCCATTAAGTCGCCATCGCCGCAAATCGAGTAGATGTAATGGTCGACGATCTCGTGTCCGGGGCGGTTATAACGCGCGGCCAGCCAAGTTTCGGCAATTGCCATGCCAACACCGTTCGCGAAACCCTGGCCCAGCGGGCCTGTCGAGACCTCGACCCCAATCGTGTGCCCGCGCTCCGGATGACCCGGGGTCTTGCTGCCCCATTTGCGAAAGTGCTTCAGCTCATCAAGGGGCAAGTCATAACCGGTCAAGTACAGCAAGCTATAGAGCAGCATCGAGCCGTGGCCGGCGGAAAGCACAAATCGATCCCGGTCAAACCAATGTGGATCCTTCGGATTGTGTTTGAGGAAACCGTTCCAGAGCGTGTATGCCATCGCCGCGGCGCCCATGGGCATGCCTGGATGGCCCGAATCCGCTTGCTGCACGGCATCGGCCGACAGGAATCGTATGGTGTTGATGCAGAGATCTTCTAGGGTTTGAGTTTCAAGGGCTGGCAAGATGTTCCTCCCGGAATCGGCGATCTGTTACTAAACCATTTTCACTCGGAGCAGTTTCAGATCACTACAAATCTAGCCTAAGCGACAGTGGCGAAGGAAGGCTGACGGATTGCTAACCTAGCTCTGAAGGACAGATTACGACTTAATGGAAATTGTGAAAGTAATTGGCCGGGAGATTCTCGATTCGCGCGGCAATCCAACGGTTGAAGCTGAAATACAACTCGCCGATGGCACCATCGGCCGCGCGGCAGTGCCGTCCGGAGCATCAACTGGTGAGCACGAAGCGGTGGAATTGCGTGATAACGATAAATCCCGCTATCTCGGCAAAGGCGTGCGGAAGGCCGTGGAGAACATTAGCAAAACGATATCTCCCGCGCTGGCCGGCATTGATGCATCAGACCAAACTTTGGTCGACAAGACCATGCTGAAACTGGACGGCACGCCAAATAAAGGCAAGCTAGGAGCAAATGCGATTTTGGCAGTTTCCATGGCTGCGGCACGAGCCTCCGCCGAGTCGGAAATGACGCCGCTGTACCGCTACATCGGGGGCGTGAACGCTCGCGTGGTGCCTGTTCCCATGATGAACGTGATCAATGGGGGCGCCCACGCCGATAGTTCGGTTGACTGCCAGGAATTTATGATCGTGCCGCTGGGAGCTGAGAAGTTTTCGGAAGGCCTTCGCATGGGCGCCGAGACCTTTCACACGCTGAAGGCAGTTTTGAAGAAACGTGGTTACTCTACTTCGGTTGGCGACGAGGGCGGATTTGCTCCCAGCTTGAAATCGAATGAAGAGGCTCTTGAGGTTTTGATGGAAGCGATTGAAAAAGCTGGCTACAAGCCTGGTGAACAAATCGCGATCGCTATCGATCCGGCAACGAGCGAGTTCTTCGATCAAGATTCGAAGAAATACGTTTTCAAAAAATCCGACAAGAGTCAAAAGACTTCGGCTGAACTGGTTGAGTTTTGGGCCGATTGGGTGAATCGTTATCCCATCGTGTCGATTGAAGACGGAATGGCGGAAGACGATTGGGATGGCTGGAAGCTTCTGACCGACAAGCTGGGGAAGAAAATTCAATTGGTTGGGGACGATCTATTCGTAACCAATTCCGAACGGCTGCAACGCGGCATAGATCAAGGCATCTGCAACTCCATACTGGTGAAGGTAAATCAAATCGGCACGGTTACGGAGACGTTGGAAGCCATGCGTTTGGCGGCTGAAGCAAACTACACGGCTGTGATTTCGCACCGGTCGGGAGAAACAGAAGACGCCTTTATTGCCGACCTGGCAGTAGCCACAAATGCCGGCCAAATCAAGACCGGCAGCGCTAGCCGCACGGACCGAATCGCCAAGTACAACCAGCTTCTTCGGATCGAAGATGAGTTGGGTGATGGCGCTGTTTATCCCGGCAAAAAGGCCTTCCGCCAATAAGCCAATGGCTAAACTAAAACCGCTGGTTTTGACCATCCTGGATGGCTGGGGCTACTCTTCCGCCGTGGAAGGAAATGCCATCGCGGCTGCTCACACGCCCACCTATGACCACTTACTGGCTACCTATCCGAACACGTTGATCTATACGTCAGGTCCAGCAGTAGGATTGCCTGACGGCCAGATGGGTAATAGCGAAGTAGGCCATATGAACATGGGCGCAGGCCGCGTTCTCTACATGGATGTGACCAGAATCGACTTGCTCATCAAAACGGGCGAGTTCTTTAGTAACCCTGCGTTGATTCACGCCATGAGGAAAGCCGAAGGGCGCCGTCTGCATTTGATGGGACTGTGCAGTGACGGCGGGGTACACGCGCAGCTTGAGCATCTTTACGCCCTAATCGAGATGGCCAAGCGATTTGGACTGAAGGACGTTTTCATCCACGCCTTCACAGACGGCCGCGACACGCCGCCCGAAAGCGGAGCCGGATATATCGATCAACTGCAGCGCAAGCTGGATGCATATGGAATCGGTGTCATTGCTTCCGTGTCAGGCCGTTATTATGCGATGGATCGCGACAAACGCTGGGACCGCATAGAACGGGCATTTGGAGCGATGGTATTGGGGAATGGCGTGCGCGCCACGTCTGCACGAGACTTGCTCCTGAAGTCGTACGAGCGCGGCATTACTGACGAGTTTGTGGAACCGGCGACCATCGTTAATGAACGGAATGAACCGCTGGGCTTGATTGGTGAAGATGACAGCATCATCATGTTCAATTACCGGGCCGACAGAGCCCGCGAAATCACCTCCGCCTTGACGGATCCCTCGCTACCTGTGCCTTTGCGGTCGCTGGTACCAAAAAATCTGACGTACACCATGATGACGCAGTACGATAACAAATTCGCACTGCCCTACGTGCTGCCGCCGGAGCATCCCGACAATATCTTGGCTGACGTCATGGCACAGGCTCAATGGAAGAACTTGCGTGTTGCCGAGACTGAGAAATACGCTCATGTCACATATTTTTTCAATGGCGGGAACGAGAAACCCTACGCGGGAGAAGAGCGCGAAATGGTGACATCTCCGAAAGTCGCAACCTATGATTTGATGCCGGAAATGAGCGCGGCGGGCGTCACAGAGAAAGTGGTTCATGCCATTGAGCAAGGAAGTTTCGATGTGATTGTCATGAACTACGCGAATGCCGACATGGTCGGGCATTCCGGCAAAATGGCGCCTACTATAAGAGCATGCGAGACGGTCGACGCGGGCTTAGGCGAGATCTATAAAACCCTTAAACGCTGCGGCGGCTCATGGCTAGTTACCGCCGACCATGGGAATGCCGAAATGATGGTCGATCCGGTCAGTAAAGGGCCGCATACGTATCACACGACCAATCCCGTTCCGCTGATTTACATGACGAACGAGCAAGTTCGGTTACGGGAAGGCGCCGCATTGAAAGACATTGCGCCGACCGTTCTTGGCGTACTCGGACCGGCAAAACCGAAAAGTATGTTGGGTGAGGACCTACGATTGCCTGGAAAATAAAGCCTTATGGCAATGCCGTCAGCGCGGGCTTCATAAACACAATACGGCCGTGAGTGTCGCCGAACCAATGATGTACGACTAACTCCACTTGTACTTCGCCGCCCTTCGACGGCACATCGCTGCGGCCTAGCACTCTTTGCTCCTCTGACAGGGGGATCGGCGCCCCGCCATCCACTCGAATCGCGGCATCGTTCGAATCTCTCGTTTCATCGGGCGGCCAAGAGACGGTCAATTTGTCAACGCCATCGGCAATTTGAAGCGGAATGGCAGAGGTGAAATATTGCTGGTAGAGACGGAAGGCTATTGTGCAAAGAACCAAGACCAATAGCACGGCAGCGAGCGGCTTCCAGATCCGTCTGGACGGCTGCTCCTGCATAATCTCGTAAGCAGCCGGCCGCCGCGACATTTCTTCCGAGGCTTCGAAATGCTCAGTGCGCTCCAACCGTTCGAGCCTGCGGGCGCGAAGATTCTCAAGCGATAGAAACGCGTCACTCGTTAGGGGGCGCGGTTGCGGCGGCGGCTCGGACCGGACCGGGGGCGCCGGTTCTTCAATCAGGAACTTTTCTTCTTCGGGTGCAACGCTCTCTACTTTGGCCTCCGTCTTAGGGGCGGCCTTGTGCGTTGCGACGGTTTCGATTGCTATCAGTTCGGTCTCAAAGGCATCCAGCGGGGCGGGAGCGGTCACGCTTTTCTGCGGAGGAGTTTGGTGAATCTCCGGTACCGGCGCCGGCTTCGTCTCCGGCACAACGGTTACCGGGGGATCCGGAACCGGAGCTTGGGCTGGGCGAATCTCTTCGCGAACCTGGTCGATTGGGGCGCCAAGCTCCAGCGCGGCGATCAGGTCAGTGCTGGTATCGGCCGGAACGTTCGCAACCTCGGGTGTGTCATCCTCCACCTGCACAACGGGCGCTGGCGCCGGAGCCGATAAGGGCGGCAGAGGGAATGCAATTGGCGCGCCATCACGATCCACTTTTCGGTCCTGCGCTCGAACAAGAAATGCAATGTTCGAGGGAGCGAATTTTTCCGGCTTCACCAGCAGCGTCATTTGGCCGGGCCGCGGGAACAAGCGATCAAACAAGGACGCCTCATGATCGGTGAGCCGCATCGGATTGCGGGCGTGACCGACAAACCATCCCAGTAACCGCAGCCCTTCTAGCTGGGAATCGGACCCTGCCTGCAGCAACTGTTCGCGCATCTTAGCGAGATCGCGCTCCGACAGAACAAAGGATGGCCCAAAAGCGTGTTCGCAGTCGATGGGGCGAAAGGCCTCAATCTGTACCACCTCGCGCCCATCAACCGGGGCGGTCCGTCCAAAGAGAAAACCACCAGTTTCCATTCCGCCGTGCGAAATGCGGCGCGCGGCATCCTTGACGTTAAATTCTATTTCGTGCAGCAGTTCTATCGGATACCGCACCACAAACGGGCCCGGTTCGAGCGGCCATTCACCGTAAGCCGCAGACACTTCAGGCGTGCTCATGAAAAGATGGATCCTTCGATTCGATGGAGCGCGCCGACTGCCGATAAATTCGAAGGTTCGTCGGTGTCGTTAGGACCGACCTGCAGGGCGTAGTAGTAGGTAACCGCTCCCATACCCGCGGCAACCAGCACGATCGCTGTCAGCCATCGCACCGAACGCATCGTGAAAATGGAGTCATTCGCCACGATTGCCGACGTAAAAGCCACAATAGCCCCGCACAGACAGACGCTGAAGCCCAACTTCCATCCCCAAGGCATCAAGTCGAGAGCGTCTTGTCCACCAATTTCTGACCACGCTGTGAAGGTTGCCATCATAGCGACGAGAAACTCGATGGCATAAGCGAGGCGCAACAGTTTAGGCGTCATCCCAAAGCACTCTCATTCTACGATGGGAGTTGCGGCCTTCCACAGGGAAGCTGCTGCGTGTGTACCTCTTACCATGAAGATTGCAATTGAAGGTCTCGAGCTGCACCTGGCCCACCCCGACGAACTAAACGTAACTTGGGTGGGACAGGAAGAGGCGATGCGTCAGTTGATGGCCGCTTGGATGGTCATTGATGAGCGCGATGTGCCAATGAACCCGCGCCTGATTGGTAAGCCCGGAGTCGGCAAGACCACCATGGCCTACGCAGGGGGTAAACGTCTTGGCCGTGAGGTTTATATCATGCAGGCCACGGTCGATACGCGGCCCGAAGACCTGATCATCACCCCGGTAATCGAAGGCGCGTCTCAGTTGCGATATGTTGCGTCGCCACTGATTACCGCCATGCTGCGCGGCGGCGTGGCGATTCTTGACGAAGGCAATCGGATGAGCGAGAAGAGCTGGGCGACTCTTGCGCCGCTCCTCGACGGACGCCGGTATGTCGAATCGATTGCGGCGGGTATCAAGATTAAGGCCCATCCCAACTTCCGCCTGGTCGCCACTATGAATGACGACTCATCTACCTTCGATCTTCCTGAATACATTCACTCACGCTTGCAACCTCAAATATTGATCGACTTTCCCGAGCGCGAGGAGGAGTTGGCGATCCTCCGCGAGAACCTTCCGTTTTCAAGCGATGAGGTGCTTCAATATGTCACTGATTTCCTGCAGCAGGCGCATAGCGCCGATGAAGGCTACACCGTGCGTGACGGCGTAAACGTGGCGCGCTATGCCTTGAAATTGAAGCGTGATTCAAGCGCCGCCGACCGCGCCGTCTTGCACACGTCGCTCCGGCTTATTCTTGGCGACGAGTCGTTGCGCTACGCATTCCGGCGCTAAATGATTACCGAAGCGATTAGCGCCGGCACGCTTCGACGAAGCAACATTACCTATTTCCCGGTCGTGCCCGGCCGCTTAGAGTTTGCTCTTCGTGTTCGCCGGTATCTGTTAGCCGAACGTCCAGCGGTGGTGGCCGTCGAGCTTCCCACTTCACTCGAAGTCCTCTATGAAGCGGCGCTCGAACGCATGCCGCTATTCTCCGTCATCGTCGTTCCCGAACGCGGCTACGAGGACGAGCGAGCGATTTACAATCCGGTCGAATTGGGCGATCCCTTTGTGGAAGCAATGCGGACTGCCAAGGAAATTGGTTCGCTGGTGGTTTTCCTCGAGCCTGCGAAAGTAGATAGGCCGCATTTGCCTGACACTTATCCCGAGCCCAATGCCATCGAGTTCATCGGAATGGAGCGCTACGTCGAGGCGTATCGCGTATACCCACAGCCAAGATCACCAGGCTTAGAAGATCATGCCGCTGCGATGGCATGGCGCCTTCAGGGTGCGGACCCGCTCGCCCAAGTGTGCGTGGTGTGCGCGCTCAACATGTTGGATCCGCTATTGGAGGCGATGGAGATACCCCAAGACGAACCTCCAGCGCCCCCGGTTCGTCTGTTTGAAAGCTCGGAATTGTTCAATTTGCACCCGGATTGTCTGGCGGAGGTAACGTCAGAGCCGCCTTATTATCAGGAACTCTATGAGGCACTCCGCCAACGGCCGGAAGAAGCGCTAAACCGGTCGCGATGGCAACTCGATCTACTGCGTGACGCCGAAAAAGAATACGCCATCAATACGGGTGAAAAAATTGCATTCTGGCAACGCCGGGGCCTGGTTAGATTCGCGCGCAACTTGGCGATGCTCGACGGCCACCTCATCCCGACGGTCTATGACTTAACGATGGGAGCCCGGGGCATGGTGGATGACAACTATGCGTACGAGGTCTGGCAAATGGCTAACCGTTTTGGACCACAGCCCTCGGAAGATCCTCCGCTCGAGACGTTAAACCTTTCCGGCGATGAGGTATGGCTCCGAACACGCAAAATTCGCATTCGCCGCAGGCTGCCGCGTATGAAACAAATGCTACGGCCGGCTGGTCTGAAGTCGCGCAAGCGTGAAAAAACGCCCGGAGAGTGGGCCCGTCAGACGGATGGCGATTCGATCTGCTCCTACCCTCCTGAAGATCTTGTCATCGAAAATTACGGACGATTCCTAAAGAGCTACGCTAAAACCACTCTTTCGGAAGAACGGTCGCGGGTCGAACCTTTCACCACGTCCCTGGCCGACGGGATCGATCTGCGCGAGACCATCCGGCATTGGCATGAAAGCAAGATTTACGTCCGCTATTTGGGGAAGTTTTCAGGCGAAGTGGGCGCGCTGGTGGTGATCTTCGATGAAGACCGCGATAACCGCTACAGTTATCTGACGACTTGGCTGGGAGAACACCAGAATGAATCGGATATGGCGTTCTATTCGACCCCGCCTTTCGAACATATCGTCGGACCGGGGATTGGCCGGGCCGAATATGGGGGGCTGCTGATGACGCTGCCCCCGCGGCGCCTTTACGACGTTTGGAGCGATAGCGACTACGATACGGCTGAGACGAAAGCGGAGCGCCTTCTGATGGCTGCGCTTGATTATGCCGTCGAGCGTCACGTTATTTATATCGCAGCGAAGCCACCTCGAAGCCTCTTTCGCCAGTTTGCCGCTCGAGTCAACCGCCGGATCGTCTACATCCCCCTGGGGCAGTTATCGCCGGCAAAGCTTAAGAAGGTTCGGGTGGTTCACGTGCTTGATAGTTATCAGCGCCGCAAAGACGCCCAACAATACATTTGGTGAAGCGGCGATTAATTCTCCCCTGTGACCTGGATACTTTGCGACGAGGTCTCCGTTGAAGTTCCCCAGACACCCTGTGTTCCCCAAACTCCTCGTAAAGCGGAGGCGAGACTATCGTCCAGTGTCACTGTCGTGCCCCAAACTCCTCGCGTAGCGGCGACGACCTGAGTTCCCCACACGCCTTGGGTGCCCCAAACTCCCCGAGTTCCCCATACGCCTTGCGTCCCCCAGACACCTTGCGTGCTCCATACCGCTCCGTTTGGCGCCACGAAGGTCACTGTCCCATCGCTGTTCTCGGTCACAAAGGGCGATTGCGCAGTCCCGCCCGCAACCGACGTGTCGGCAAGCGCAGCGGCAATATCCAGATAGCCTGCGCCCACGGTGAAAATATCGTAGTAGGAGAGGTACGACTGGCCGCTGAGCGGATCGGACGCTGTGCTGGACGCCGGAAATGTCTTGTAAGCGGTTTTCATAAGACGGGCCTTCACCTGATCCGGGGTTAACGTTGGATGAGCTTGCAGCAGGTCGGCAACCGCGCCGCTTACCACCGGTGTTGCCATGCTGGTGCCGTTTAGCGTGAAGTAGGCGGGAGAGGGCTTGAGAGCTGCCGGGCCTGTCGCCGGGCCAGGTACATTTTGGTAATAGTTGACTGCGGGAATGTTTGCAGGGTTTTGGGATATCAGGGTTGCATTCTTGGCCGCCAGGAGTGAAACCACCAGGTTGCCCGGAGCCACGACGTCGGGTTTGACGACTTCGTCGATCAATGTCGGACCTTTTGAACTGTAGCTGGCAATTAAGTCGTCAGCGCGGGGATAGGTTCCCATTGCCTTCATCGCTCCCACAGTGATCACGAAGGGATCGTTTCCGGGCGCTGTGATCGTGCCGTAGCCGTTTGTGCCAAAGGAATTATCTCGACCGTCGTTCCCCGCCGCTACCACCACTACGATGCCGGCCTGCCATGCCTGCTCAACGGCCTGGCATAGAGGATCGAGTGTGTAGCTTTCGTACACCGGGCGGCCGAGGGAAAGGTTCATTACGCGAATGTTGTACTTACTCTTCAAGGAGATCGCCTTCTCAATCGCCGCAATAACTCCGCTGTCGGTCCCGTTGCCGTTCTCATCCAGCACTCGCATATTAATCAGGTTCGCGCCCGGTGCGATGCCCACCAAGGCCCGCGTGCATTTTCCGCAGATCGAGCTCTTACCGCTGCTGGCGATGATCCCGGCCACGTGCTGGCCATGCCCGTACAGGTCGGGCGCATTATGTGGATCTCCGACATTCGCGTTCTGCTTAATCTCACCGGTAAAATCCGCGTTATAGACGATGTTGTTATTGACCGTCAAATCAGGGCTTTGCACCATGCCGCTGTCCAGTACCGCTACGCCGATACCGGTGCCCAAGTAGCCGGCTAGCCAGGCTGCCTTGGCGTTAACAGCGGCGGCCGAATAATCAAGGCTTCCCTTAATCTGCCGGTCTAGACTGATGTAGGCAACGTCCGGATCGCTGGCCAAGTCGCCTAATGCCGCTGCCGGAATCGAATAGCTACCGGCCTTGATCAGTTCCAAATGGTGATTTACCGTGCCACCCCGCCTCATAACCTTCTCATCGTGTTCAGCAGTGGGAACGACTTTCCATTGCACAATGACCTTGACGTCGCCCTGCTGACTGCCGGAGGAAAGCTCGCGTGACAGCTTCGACTTGTGAGGCGCCTCGGCAAGTGCCGTTGAGACTATCAAAATAAAGGCCAAAGATAGCTTGTTCATATTGCTCCTGATAGCGAAAAGCGCGACCGGCCATTCAAGACGGGGCCGCTTAGCCACATAAAATTTTTGCTTCAGAACTCATATCGGCAGTGTTGGGCAGTTATCTAAGGCGATCATCGCTAGTATTATTACGCAACCGTTAATGTAATCGCGCTCACTCGCCGATGGGGATATAGAAGCCCTTTCAGGGGCCCATGGACTCTGGATCATGCTCCTTCGACCAACTTGTCGAACTCGCCTATCTACAACTATTCGATGGCTCACAGTGGGTTGTATGCTGTTCCACGCGCTCGCCTGCCCGTTGCTGGCAAGTCTCGACCCGGCAAAGACGATTGCCCAGTACGTCCACGACAGTTGGGACTCGGCTACTGGCCTGCCGCAAAATTCGGTACTTTGTTTCGAACAGACGCCGGACGGCTATTTATGGTTCGGCACCGAGGAGGGTTTGGCGCGGTTCGATGGCGTTCAATTCACGGTCTTCACCAAGAGCAACACGCCGAAGCTGGAGAATAACGAAATTTCCGCCCTTCTCGTTGACGGTCAAGATCTCTGGATCGGCACGCATGGCGGCGGCCTAACGCGTCTTCGCGCGGGAAAGTTCACTTCGTACAATTCGAAGAACAGCACGTTGCCCGATGCCATCCTGTGCTTGTTCGAGTCTCGTTCTGGCGAATTATGGATTGGAACTGATGGGGGCGGACTGTTCCATCTGGAAAAGGATCATTTTCGCGCCTATAAGAAGAAGGATGGATTAGGAGATGACTCAGTGTCCTCCATAGCGGCGGCCGCTGATAACTCTCTTTGGATCGGCACTCACGCTGGCCTAAGCCATCTTGTGAACGGACATTTCTCGCCCTACCTGGGAACGAACAGCCTTTCACCGCGGGACGTTCGTTGCATTCGTAGCGATAGATCCGGAAATCTCTGGGTTGGCACCAATGGCGGCGGCTTATTCCGTCTCACCGATGACAACGTTTCACGATACACGACGAAAGACGGCCTCTCCTCCGATGCCATCTTGAGTCTGTATGAAGATCGGGCGGGCAGTCTTTGGGTCGGAACCGCTGGCGGCGGTCTGGTCCGTTACTGGCGGGGCGCCTTCAGCTCCTACGGCAGCAAAGATGGCCTCCTCGGAGACGACGTGTGGGGCATTTTTGAAGATAAGCAGGGATCACTGTGGGCCGGCTCGGCGGGTGGCGGTCTGAATCGCTTTCGAAATTCCCTATTTACAATCCTTTCCACTCGGGACGGACTCACGGGGGACATTGTCCTACCCATCTTTCAGGATTCCACCCGGGCACTTTGGATAGGGACTAGTCAGGGCGTGACCCGATGGAAGGATGGAAAAGTCAAGGCGTTCACCACTAAAGATGGTTTACCGGATAATCTCGTGTTTTCCATCGCCCAAGACGGAGATCAGTCGATGTGGATGGGGACACGAGCGGGGCTAGTGCGGTGGAAAGCGGGAAAGTTCCATCGCTTCGGCGTTCAAGACGGGCTTCCGACCGACTTAGTTCCCTGCATGTACACCACACGGGATGGACGATTATGGCTGGGAACGCCAGGCGGCCTCAGCTACTTCGATGGTCACACGTTCCATACCTTCACCACGGCCGACGGCCTCTCCAGTAATCACGTGTCGTCGCTTTACGAGGACGGCCGGGGTGTTCTCTGGATTGGCACAAACGGCGGGGGACTAAGTCGATTTGAAAATGGTCATTTCAGCCGCTACACCAATAGAGAGGGTCTGTCGAACGACGTCATCTGGTCGGTCACTGGCGATAACGACGGGAACGTCTGGATTGCTACCAACGGTGGCGGGTTAAACCGTTTGCGCAAGGGGCATTTCACGCACTACGGGACTCGCAATGGCTTATTCGATGACGCTATTTTCAACATTCTCGACGATCAGCGCGGGTCCTTGTGGCTCAGTTCGAATAAGGGCGTTTCTCGGATTTCCAAGCGGGAGCTCGATTCTTTAGATGCAGGGCAGATCGCCACGCTAGAAGGCCGCGTTTTCGGACCGACGGATGGTTTGCGAACGCGCGAAACAAACGGCGGTTTTCAACCCGCTGGGTGGCGGCTCAGCGACGGCCGCCTCGCCTTCCCGACCCCTAAGGGCGTCGCCTTGGTGGACCCTCAACAGGACTTACCAGCGGCGGCCCCACCAGTTTTAATTGAGAAGGTTCTGATGGGCCACAAGGAGTTCCCGGGTGACGCATCGATTGTGGTGCCACCGGACCGCCGTCAGCTGGAGGTTCACTTTACCGCACTTGAGTTAGGGGCGCCAGGGATGGTCCAATTCCGTTACATCCTGGATGGGTTTGATAAAGAGTGGACATCCTCAGGCAGTCGGCGGGTCGCCTATTACACTAACATTCCACCGGGTACGTATCACTTCCATGTGATGGCGCGAACAGGCGCCGGACCTTGGTCGAGTGCCGCCAGCATCGCACTCAAGTTACAGCCTCATTTCTACGAGACAAAAACGTTCGACGCTGTGGTGCTTCTCCTTCTCGGAAGCCTCGGTATGGCCGGCTACTGGTTGCGCGTGAAGCAGCTCAAAATTCGCGAGCGAACGCTGATGCGATTGGTAGATGACCGTACGCAAGCTCTTCGCGAAAGCGAAACGCAACTCAGGCAGTCGCGCGACCAACTCGAAGTTCGCGTTGAGGAACGCACTCTGGAGCTGCAACTCGCCAACCAGGCACTCGCGTTGGAGAATGTCGTCCGCCGTGAAACGGAAGATCAGCTGAGAACCGCCAAAGAAATCGCCGAAGACGCCAACCGCGCCAAGAGCCAATTTCTCGCGAACATGAGCCATGAAATCCGCACTCCCATCGCCGGCGTTCTGGGAATGACAGATCGGACGCTCAGGACCGCGTTGGACGATGAGC
>JBARMQ010000267.1:0-4843 GCA_049802535.1 Bryobacteraceae bacterium
TGATAGCGCGGAGTAGAGTTGCCAAACATTATTGCGCGCATATGCATCAATCCCCTTCGGCAAAGGCCCGAGAACATCTGGCATAACCAAGACGGTAGCTTTGGAGTTGGCTTTCACCGCCATGAATCTATCAACCCAGCGTTCGCCAGCGAAGCGAACGGATCTGTTGAGAAATTCCGGCTCTGTAAATGGAATTCGCACGCGCAGCCCCAGTCCTCTCTCTAAGCACGCCTCGGCAAACAAGAGATCCCCTCCACAAGCACCACTGCAGAATGCTAGGTCCTGCGGTCCTGCACGCAAGTCGTCTAATTTGGCGCCAATCGCTTCCGCGGCAATTGGCTCTTTATCTGCGGGAAAACGCGGCAGCTGGCGGTTCGGTGCATCGACCATGTGTCCACTAAACAGAAAGACTTGGCGAGGAACCAACCTTTCGAGGATGGGCAGATCAGCCAGTGCTTTCTCAAAGACCTCCTCCGCAGCACTCAGTCCGGCGGGACGAAACTCCAGATCCTTCATCAACCGGATCTGCTGCAGCGTAGAGCTCAGTGCAAACCGGTTCTTCTGGGGGGAGGCGATAGCTTCGCTATAGAGATCTTTTATGTTCTTGGCCTTGTCGTTGAGCAGGGCCAAATCACCTAGTGTTGCCTTTGCCCAATAATCGTCTGGATCTTTCTTTAATGCGCATCGAATCGCCCAGAGAACACCGCCCTCGAGAGCCTGGCGCTCAGGCTTTTTCATCCTGGAGCCCGTGAGATGTTCGAGCAGGCACGACAGCGCCAGGGCGTTAATCCCTGGATAGAAGTTCGCAGGGCTTTTTACAAATCCTGAGGTGTAAGCATCGATCGCTCTCTTGAGAAGAGCAGACTCGACGAACGCATCCTGGCGCATCTGCTGAGGCGAGCAGCCGGGCTTTCGCCATTTCGAAATCCAGGCGTCCTTTTCAACGCGACCTAGTAGGCCCCATGTCTCGCCATCCTCTGGATGGTCGCGAGCCACCGCCCGCAACCATTCTTCAGCTTCGGAATAGCGTTGGAGCCGTCCGAGTGCAATGCCCTTCTTTTGCCGCGCTTTCAGATCTTCCGGTTCGAGCTCGAGCGCCAATTCATACTGCTCGAGTGAAAACTTGAATTCCTCTAAATCCAAAAGTGCTGCGCCAGCGGCGAGTCGTGCCTCGAGTTGGAGAACACGAGTGGGTGCCTCTCCCGCAAACACCAGAATGTCGCCAACTCGTCCGGCCTTTTGCGCGATCCGTACGCGGCGTTCCCACCTCTCCTGCGCATCCCAAAACTCATTCATGTTGCCGACGCGCAGCCGTTTCCACTCGGGCGGTTCGAGACTTGGAAGAAGAGAATAAACTGGGCTTACTTTTCGGCCGTGCCAAGCATTCATGGTTGCCGTGGCAAAATCCGCGAGCTTGCGCTTGTCTTCTTCGACGTATGCGTCGTCCGGCACTCCATCCTTCAGGTGGTATCGCAAGGCTCGTTCCACGTACACATCAAAGGGCAGATGTTCGCGCTTAGCCTGAATCTGAATAACGCCTCGAGGGCGCAAGGCATGTCTTACACCAAGCTCGTACCAGACGTTGGGATTATCAATGGAGAGGTCGACAACCACCAAATCGCTGAGAAGAAGTTCCTGGAACATATCGGGAATGATGCTGCCGGCTCGCTGCTCTTCGTCCGCGCGAAATACATCAAAGCCCGCATTCTCCAGGGCTGGCTTAATCAGGTTCCGGTGAACTAAATTGAAGTCGACGTTTTCTTTGGTGCCGAACGGCATTGCTACAAAAGCATGTGGCTTCATAACTCCTCGGATGGACGCTGATCAGCGTATCGGTTTTTTCGGACTTAAGAGAACCAGCACGGAGGCAGACGTTTGATTCTTCTCCAATCTGGCAAAATACTACAGCTTCTGTTAGAGTGTGAGCCAGAGGTGGACCATGGCAGCGCCTTCGCCTGCAAATCTGCTCAACGATGCCGCGGTAACGGAGCCTTGGACAACATACCGAATCTGGGCCGCTACAGCACGTTATCACAAGGATGCGATTGATTTCTGGAGTTTGTGGAGCCTGCGGCTTGCGATTGCGGGTGCCTTCTTGGCGACCTTGGGTCAGCAAATTATGTCGCTCGCTCCGAAAGACGGGCACCTAGTGATTCTTTATCGCTCTCCGGGTATCCTCGGCTCGGCAGTGATCGCCCTTGCAACGTACTTCAGCTCGCAGGCACTGGCAGGTAATCGCGAGAGAATTTGGCTCAAGAGCCGTTCGGGAGCTGAGTCGCTTAAGTCAGCAATCTTCTTGTATCGGCGTACGTACCTCCCTTTGACAGCACGGACCGAGGCGCTCAACTACGAGCGCGGGTCGAGAAAGTTCTAGCTGGACTCACTGAAATACCACCGCGGCAGCCGCCATTAGAGGCATTTCCGGTGCTGGACCGCCTAACTGTTGACACATATGTCACTGCTCGTGTGGGTGTTGCCATAAATTGGTACAAGGAGCGCGCTCTACAGTACCAGCAGAAGTCTGATCGCCTCCGGACCTATACATTCGTACTGGGTGCAATAGCTGTGTTACTCGGCTTGGCGTCATCCTTTAGCACGATATCAGCATGGTCGGCAGTAATTGCAACCATCATTGCTTCACTGACCGCATTCGCCAAGAATCAGCGCTACCAAAGCTTGCTCGCCTTATACTCCGCAACCGCCTCGCGACTCGGGCTACTGAAGGGCGAATGGGGGCAGAGTGGAAAGACAGAAAACGACAAGGCTGAACGCAATAGTTTTATTCAGCGTTGTGAGGAGACGATGGCGCTCGAGAATGGCGCTTGGATGGCGCAATGGTCAGAGCAGCAGCCCAGTCACGATGTACCTTCGCTGACCAGTTCGCCAATCCACGCTGGGAGCGCTGTCGCTAACGCGTCGGCAGTCTCAACTGACGAAGTTGTTGGCGGCAACTGATCCCGGCCATTTCGCTTCGCGAGCTGCCTTTGAGGAGACTTTGCCCTGCGCTCAAGTTCCTCCAAGCCGACTTGGGGCCCCGAACCCGTTTAGCATGCCAGGTTTGGTCGTATACATCGGGCTGATCTTTCCTTTTTGCAATTGCTGCATCGCAGATAGCGAGTGCAGACCGGCCCGTATAGGTCGTCTCCGCAGCGACCCCCAAAAGAGGCCAGTGAGGTCGGTGTCTACGGGCGCAATGCTGTGAGAAGATGATTAGCCGTCCTGCTGGACTGTGAGAAATTCTTTGGGAACACAGATCGGAAGCGATATTTTCGTCAGCTACGCCAGATCTGATCGTGCCAGAGCAGAAGCTTTGGTCCGTGGCTTAGAGGGCAAGGGCTGGACGGTTTGGTGGGATACGCGTATTAAGGCCGGCGAGTTTTTTGATGACGTGATCGAGGCAGCGTTGCGAGATGCACGTTCTTGCGTGGTACTCTGGTCGCTCGCCTCAGTCAAATCACAGTGGGTCAAGGCGGAAGCGTATAGGGCATCTCAGCGAGGCATTTTAGTTCCCGTTCTCCTGGATGATGTGGAACTTCCTTTAGGTTTCAGTCTGATTCAAGCTGCCACTCTAATTGGTTGGTCGGGCACTTTGCCAGATCCTGCTTTTGATGTCGTCGCAGAAGCGATCGCATCCGTGTTTGAAAGAGAACTACGGCCCAGATCAGCCGCATCTCAGCTAGCCCATCGCGCCCCTCTGGCGACAAAGGCTCCGAGCATGAGCTCTCGCCAAAAGATGGCGCTGATCGGCATCGCCGTGTTGCTTGGATTCGTCGGGTTGATTGGTTATGTAGTGCAAAAGGAGTTGCAGTGGAGGCGCAGCCCCGAACAGCAGCCGGGATTGAATCAGCCACCCAAATCAGTCACGCTGAAGCCCAGGAAAGAGGCCCAAAACGATGCAGTGATTCACGCTCATCAAGGGGAAGCAACGCGTACCGCGACTGTAGAGCCTTCCGAACATAGTGAGCACCCTATTCACAGCGTACAACGGTCCGACATGTCGGCAATTAATCAAACCTACAGCGTGGAGGAGTACCAGGCCGACCGAAGCCTTGTTGTTTCTTTGCCCAACGACAAGAAGCTAGGCTTGGTTCTCGGCAACATCGCAGATGTAAAATCCGAGATGATCGTGCGCTTTACAGACCAAGCAGGCCGTGGGCGAGATGGTACGGTTGACACCTACATCCGACATGCATTCGGTCCCACATTCGATACGGAAATCCAGGCAGGCTTGAAATCAATTCCAGGAGCACGACTAGACACAGGAAGCACTTTTTCCATTCAGGGGGATGGCGGATTAGCAGGTAGTTCGATTTGCCAAGCGTTTGTTCCAGTCTACAAGGATGATCCGGATCTTGCGCCCGAATATCTTGCAAGAGCTTATCAGAATTGCTTTGGATTGGCTGATACAGCTCACCTTTTCCGAATCTCTCTTCCCGCTGGGGGGATCGACAACAGTGCTTTCCCGCCTGAACTTGCAGCAAAGATCGGAATTGAGCAATCCATTGATTATCTGAAGAAGGCGTATTTTCTGAAGAGGTGTACGTTTGTTCTTCTTACAAGTTCAGTATTCGAGTCTTTCAAACAGCATCTGCTAACGAGCCTGAAATTGAAGATCGCTGATCAGCAATAGCGGCCTTCTTCCGAGTTGCAGACCCCTCTCGCCCGTAGGTTCGTTAATTCGCGGCCCACGCTGTCCCCAAGTCGGCTTCGAGGCACAGCCCGTTCGCATCCAATTTGGCGGGTTTCGCGCGTTAGGATTTCACTACCAACGCGAGGGCTCGCGCTAACTCAGCGAAGCTCCCGGGTACGTATTGCAAAGATGTCCTGCGAAACGACCTTACAA
>JBARMQ010000268.1:0-5568 GCA_049802535.1 Bryobacteraceae bacterium
GCCTTGAAACGTGCGGCGATTGCGGCGGCGTCTATCACTAATCACAGTATGTCTTAAAACATTCTTATTTGGAAATGTTATTTCTAGACAGATCCTAAGGTGTTAGACCATTCCGGTCGTTGCTCGAGGAAGTTGATCGTGTCCACTACAAACTTCTGCTCATCGAGTGGATCTGAGTTGCCGGGGTGCGCATCGTAGACCGACGCCGCCTTTAGAAAGCTGACGGCGGGGAAATCGCCGGCAGAAACGGCGGCGAAGAAATCGGCAGTGTCGTAGTTATGATTGCCGGCGTCGCCGGCGTGTCCAATGGAGGCGACAGAGCTGGGACGCGTGTGGGCCGGATTGGCGGTTGAAGCGTAGTACTGAAAGGGCTCGTGGTGCGGGACGTAATCGCCTGAAGTGAGGCCGGCGATGAAGGGGGACGCGGTGCTTCGCGAGCAGCCGGTCGTGCCGTTGGGGTTGACTATTGAAAGGTTAAAGCCGCCCTCAAACCAACCCCATGTCACATTGGCGGAGTTCAGCAGATCACCGATGTTCTTGCCTGAAAACTGAACCTGGTTGCGGGTGGGAGAGGAACACGCGTCGCCTATAGGATCGGCGTCGCCAACCAGGGTGTATTGGCCATTTCCGTCGGCCACTTCGTAGCTGTCGCTTTGACCATTCAAAATGTTGGCAGAAGTAATGCCATTGGTTTGGCCAGAAATTAGATTGATCGCGCCGGGCGTGGATGGGCCGTAGGTTGAGCCGTAGGCGTTATCGGCGAGAGCATACCGCTGCGCATAGTTCCACAGAGCGGTTACCGTGTTGCCGTCGTAATAGCCAAGATTCAAGCCCTTGGTGGAGAAAACGTCACCGCCTGCGGGCGGAGGTCCCGCCGTACCAACGCTGTGCGGAAACGAATCCATCAACCCATGGTCTACGGCCTCCTGTTCCGGCAGATCCGCATGGTTTTGATCGGCGGTCCAGGCTTGTGTGCGGTCGAGGCGGAAGGGATTCGTGGCGGCGGTTCCATTGACGCTGGAGTTCAGGAAATTCGGGTTAGCCGTCAAGAGCGCGCCCACCAAGCCGTTGACGATCGGAGTATTGCTCGCGGCATGAAAGGCGGGTTCGCCAGCCGGATTCGTGGCGTTTGGGTAGGTTGCGTAATAGTGATCAAAGGAGATGTTTTCTCAAAAAATTATGACGATATGTTGAATAGGCGTGGCTGTGGCCGCACCGGGCTGGAAGGCAAACGCCCCGGGGGATAACAGACTTCCCACGAGGGAACAGACCGCCAGTAACGAGATCGATCTTTGCATACACTCCTTGTTTTGCAATTTTCTTGGCAAGCTCACAATTTATGGACTTTAGAAGAGTCACAGAAGAGAATACAGCCGGAGAATTACAACTGAATAAAGTATTCGGAACCGGCGGCAGCATTCAAGTGACAAATAGGTTTCGCGTAGATGAATTTGTAAATACTGGAACGTTAGCTGGTAATTTAGGTAGTTTGAATTAACGCGCCTGGCCATACGGCGAGGCAGATCCGGGAAATCGAATGGCTAATGAGGAAGAACTCCTCCGCCGGGTAACGGAGCTCGAGGCGAAGGTCGGACATTTAGAAGGGCAGCTGGCTCAGCACCGCCGCGTCTTCGCGGAAAATCCGATGCCGGTGATGGTGTACGAACCGGAGTCGCTGCGCATCCTGCACGCCAACGAGAGCGCGATCGCCCTTTATGGGCATCCGTTGTCCAAGCTTGAAGCAATGACCCTGGTCGATCTGTTCGCACCGGAAGCGCTGCGGCAGCGGTTGCAGGTGATGGCGGAGATGCGGGAACACCAAAATTCGATCGGCCCCTTTGTGCATCACGATGCTCGAAAGCAGGAGCTGGTAGTGAGCATGGTGTCGTTTAGCTTAGATTTGGACGGGCGGGATGTACGCGCGGTTCTGATCCTCGATGAAACCGCTCGCAATATGGCCGAGGAGGCGTTGCGAGGGAGCGAGGAACGGTATCGCGAATTGTTCGAGAACGCCAACGACGTCATTTTCCTAAACGATTTAAAAGGCAAGATTATTGCGATTAATCGGGCGGCGGAATACCTAACGGGATATTCGCGGACGGAAGTTTTGCGGCAAAACTTCGAGAAATTGATCGCTCCGGAGGCTCGCCAGCAGAACCAGGACAGCATACGGGCGCATCTGGGAGGGAGCGCGGCGCAGCATTATGAATTGCCAATGCTGTCGAAATTCGGAAACAAGCGCTACTTAGAAGTGAGCACGCGTATTCTGTACCGGCGCGGGCAGCCGGTTGCGATCCAAGGCATTGGCCGCGACATCACAGATAGGAAACTCGCGCACCAACGCCTGGAAGAATCATCGCGCCAGTTGCAGCGTAAGAATGAGGAATTGAGCACGGCTCTGCAGTTGGCGCGAGAGGCAACGCAACTGAAAGAGCAGTTCCTCGCCAACACATCGCATGAATTGCGAACGCCGATGAACGGCATTATGGGCATGGTCAACCTGTTGCAATCGACCGACCTATCGCCCGATCAGAGGGAATACGCGCAGGCCGTGAGCCAATGCGCCGAGGATCTTCTGACGATCATCAACGACATTCTGGACATGTCGCAGATCGAGGCGGGCCGCATGCTGCTCGAAGAGGAACCGTTCGATGTCCGGGACAGCGTCAATATGGTGGTCAAAATGCAGAGTCTTCGCGCACGGGCTAAGAATCTGACCTTGACATCGGAAGTGAGTGATACGGTGCCCCCGTGGATCTATGGCGACGCTGTGCGAGTGCGGCAAGTTTTGACAAACTTGATCTCCAACGCGATCAAATTTACGCCGGAAGGAACAGTTGAAGTACGGATCAAACCGACCTCCGAGGGAAGGCGGCTGCGCTGCGAGGTCCGCGATTCGGGCATTGGAGTAGCGGACGAGGTTCGGGAGCGGATTTTTGAGGCGTTCTTTCAAGCCGATGGGACCAATCGCCGCCGCTTCGGCGGAACAGGCTTAGGACTGACGGTCAGTAAGCAGATCGTAGAGATTATGGGCGGCCAAATCGGGACGTTTAACAATTCTCCGCAGCCCGGCGCAACGTTTTGGTTCGAGTTACCGATGGAGCGGGCGCGGCATACGGAGACGCTGATCGGCGGGTTTCGGGTCCGATCGTAGGTTATGAGTCCAACGATCTCATTCATCGTTCTGGTGATTGGCATATTCGCTTGCATTTGGGAACTCATGCACCCGGGAGGCATACTCGCTGGCGTGGCCGGTGTGGGCATGATCACGGAGGGAGGATATTGGCTGTGGGAAAAACATCCCTCATCTGTGGGGGTGGTTTGCGTGATGGCGGGAGTCGTTTTGCTGGCAGGCGCCGCGTCAAAGGCGTATCTTGCGGCAGCTTTGGCGAGTGCGATTGGGCTCAGCGTGGGGTTTATCCTTCTATTTCCGGCACCGCTCCGGATTTCGCCGGCGTTGGCGATAGCGGTCTCGACAATAGTCAGCTTTGTGAGCGCGAAACTGGTCCGAACGGCGATAGTGGGGTATTTGTGCAAGCGGGAGCATTGAGGTTCCCTTAAGACGTGAGGGCGGCTACCGGCACGGAGCCTGCAAGGCACGCCACCGCCGTGATCGCGTTTTGGAAGATCGGAACTTCTTCCCCATTGCTGGCGTACTCTCATCTGAGGAGCTGTATGTCACGCCTTTTCCCGCTCTCTGCCCTTTTACTAGCTGGGTCGCTGTCTCTTTTGGCCGATGTTGACCTTCCGTTGTTGAATCTCGCACCCGCCGGAACACGTGTTCTCTTCGGGGCCAACGTGACCGAAGCCCGTTTATCGCCGTTTGGGCAATTTGTGCTTGCGCATTTTAATGCCGCAACGAATGACGACTCCGGTTTTCAGAATTTTGTTTTAGAGACCGGCTTTGATCCCCGGCAGGACGTTCAAAGTTTGATCGTGGCCAGCAGCGGAAACAAGGGCGGCTCGCAAAACGTTGTGATTGTGAGAGCGCTCTTCGATCAAACGAAGTTTGAAGCTACCGCCGAAGATAAGGGCGATACGATTCAGAACTATCAGGGCGTCGACATGATCCTGTTCAAGAACGCCAAGCTGGGGCACAACGGGCAAACGAGCCAGGGCGCCGTTGCTTTCCTCACGTCTGACATTTTCGTTGCGGGCGACAGTGCGACGGTGATGCAGATCATAGCGAATCGAGCGGTCCCGACCAGCCTGGACCCAACCCTACTGAACCAGGTGCAGAAAGTGGGCGCGAGCAACAGCCTGTGGTTTGTGTCGATCGTTCCGGGGACGGATTTTCTGACTCGAATGGCGCCGGACGCGGACCAGATGCAGCGAGGCCAAATCCTGCAATCAGTGGTGGCGTCGAGCGGCGGAGTGGAGTTGGGGCAACAGATTTCGCTGTCCTTCGATGCGATTGCACGATCGGCTCAGGATGCGACTTCCCTTGGCGACGTGATCCATTTCGGCGCCAGCCTGGCGCAGATGCAATCGGACAAAGATCCTAAAGCGGCGGCTTTGAGTAACGCTCTGACGAACATGGTGGTCTCGGTGAACGGATCGTCAGTCCACGTTGCCATGACCCTGCCGGAACAGGCGCTGGAGCAATTGGCAGCGTCGATGCCGCATCATCAGTAGAAAACAACCTTGGCGGTAGACTCGAAAGTCTATGGCACAGGATCTGCGATATCCGGTCGGCGACTTCCACCCGACCCTGAGCCGCTCGCCGGAAGACCGCGAGGCATGGCTGAAAGAGCTGGAAATGCTGCCCAAAGACTTGCGCGCCGCAATCGAGGGTTTGAGCGAGACGCAGCTTGACATGCCTTATCGGGAGGGTGGATGGACCGTTAGGCAAGTCGTGCATCATTTTGCTGACAGCCACTTAAACAGCTATACGCGTTTCCGGTTAGCGGTGACCGAAGACAATCCGACGATTAAACCCTATGACGAAGCGCGGTGGGCGGACTTGGATGATGCGCGGAATGCACCGGCTGAGGTTTCT
Organism: Bryobacteraceae bacterium; assembly: GCA_049802535.1. Classification (GTDB taxonomy): domain Bacteria; phylum Acidobacteriota; class Terriglobia; order Bryobacterales; family Bryobacteraceae; genus Bog-105. The sequence continues at coordinate 5,000 of JBARMQ010000268.1, forward strand.
CTGCGATTGTTGGAAGGTTTGCATGACCGGTGGGTCCGGCTCATCCGTTCTTTTGGCGAAGAGGATTTTTCGAAGACGTTTCGACATCCCGAACGTGGCGAAATGGACCTGAACCAGACGTTGGCTCTTTATGCATGGCATTGCCGGCATCATTTGGCGCATATCCACGGATTGCGCGAACGGAACGGCTGGTAGCCAGAGCGCGCGGTTAGCTGAGCACGAGCTTTCGCGTGAAGTGAGTCACTAACCCAAACACGAGGTGCGACGCTAGCGCCATGGCATGCCCCGAGACAGGCGTTTTCGTAGGAGGCTCGGATAAGCCGAGCACAGGCACGGCAATTTCGTCGGCTCCGATCCAGACGGCGGTTCCGTACGCAGCGCCGGCCCCGGCCTGAACGGCGGAACATTCGGCTACACTTCCGTAAACCGCGCCGAGAGCCGTTCCCAGGCCATAGTGGACTGCTGGACCGGCCCATTTCTTCTCGTCGTTCGAAAGCTCGTGATGAAAGACGGATGTGGAGATGGCTTTGGCAGCTTTTACGGTTGCGTCGTCTCCGCTACTTTGCTGT
>JBARMQ010000269.1:0-42402 GCA_049802535.1 Bryobacteraceae bacterium
GTTTGGGAATTTCCGATAGAACAGCATCGTCAACGCGATCTCGAACAACATGCTGGTACCAATCGCAAGCGCGGTTCGTGAAAAACTTTCGAGGAGGCCGAACGACAGATTGCCGGCGAGTAAGATCAGCGTAATGAGGATGGGCGGAAGGTATCGATTATCGGAACGAAAGAACCGTGGTATTGCTCCTCCCGGCGAAACTGGCGCGACAAACGTGGCCCGCTCACTCACAACGGCTCCTTAATTTCGTAAATGCGATTCAGCTCGGGCGCCTTAATCGTCTGCAAGGAACCGGAGGGCCAACGGATCTCCACATGGTCGACGCCGGCGGTCCGCCCCAGACCGAAATGCAAGCGGCGCTGATTTTGTGAGCAAAATCCACTGCCCCCCGAAACTTCTTGTAATTGTTCCTGACCGTTCCAGAATATCTTCACTTCCGCACCGATGGCACTGCGGTTACTGTGACTTCCGGTCAAGTGGAACTCAACCCATTTGTTCTTTGGATCGACGGTATTCTTATATAGCAAGACCGGACCCTTCTGATTAGCGACGACCGCATCCAGTGCTCCAGTGTTACTAAAGTCGGCAAGCGCCACGGAGCGGCCGTCGAAACGATCTGTCACGCCAACAAGTTGAGATACTTCCTTAAACTGGCCGGCGCCATCGTTGATCCAGACACGTTTCTGTTGATATCCAGATAGACTGCGGCCGTTTAGCGGAGGCCAATTGGCCGCGTCAGCAATTATTGCCCGGTTACCGCCGGCGACTTTGGAATAGTCGTACCAATAGCTGCGATCGGGATCGAGAGAGACATTCCCGTTAACCTGATAAAGATCCAAAAAACCGTCGTTGTTCAAATCGCCAAACTGGGCACCGAAACTCCAGCCGCCCAATTCAACTCCCATCGCATTGGCAACATTTTCGAACTTGATGCTGTTACCGGAAGTGCCCCGCCGGGACATCCATAAGTTGTTGCCTTGAACCAGGACGCCCTCTTCCGAGATGTTTGTGACGAAGATTCCATATCGGCCTTGATTGAGAATGTCGCCTACCGAAGCAGTCATGCCGCTCTTAGGCGCGTACCCAACACCGGTCTCTTTGCCGGCTTCTCGAAAGTATTTGCCGCCTTCATTCAAGTAGAGCTCAGAGACCCCGTAGTCATTGGCGACGAAGAGATCTGGATATCCGGTTCGACGAAAGTCCGCAGCGACTGCTGCAAGGGCCCAGCGGCGGGAGTTGATCCCCATTTTGGCGGATACCTCCTCAAAACGGCCGTTTCCTAAGTTATGGAACAGATACTTGCGGCCGCCGTTCTGGGCGTATTCGAAACTGTCGGGCATAATCCTGGTATTTTTCAGATGCCAGAGATCCACGTCTTCCGGGTAGTAACCGCCCAGAAAGAGATCGAGTTTCCCGTCGTTATCGTAGTCAAACCAAATAGCGGTATTGGCATTTACCCATGGAGGCAATCCGGCAAGATCGGTAACGCGCGTAAAGTGCTTGCCGGCGTCGTTGTGAAAGAGCTCGGGCTTACCCCATTTGTAGATAAGAACGTCTTCATACCCGTCGTTGTCGTAATCTCCCCAAATCGCTCCCATCGAAACGCCGGTCCCGGGTAGGTTAACGTCTGCGAGACCCACCTCGGCGGCAACATCGCGGAACGTTCCATCGTGCATGTTGCGGTACAAAGCATTACGAGAACCTTCGCGACTATTCGTAACGTAAAAATCGGACCATCCATCCCGATCGAAGTCAACGATCGAAACAGCCGCGCCCATGGAAGCAATCTGCTCCATGATGGGGTTCAATTTCGGATCTAACTTCGGCTCAGAATGACGGAAATCGATGCCGGAGGCTTTGGCCGACTCCGTGAACCGGAAGCCATACCTAGCCAGAGCAGCCGCATTGCCCTTTGAAGCCGCCTCGCGATTTCGATGGGCCACTATGCCCTTGTACACGATTGGCGATGCCAACAAACATACGAAAAGAACGCCGACAAAGAAGCGCGCTTTGCTCATCAATTGCCCCAGAGTGCGGACATGAAGTAATTGGGCGCGACGTAGCGGGTGTGGTAAGTGCGCCAATCTTGTGGATGAAGTTGAAAGGCATGGTCGGCTTCGAGCGTGGTCGGAGCCAGCACATAGTCAGTCATCGCATGATACGGCAGCGGGAGAATGGTTCCCCCGAAGGTCGAGTTGTAGTCACCATCCTTCACCCATCCATCGCAGATCAGAATGAAATCCCGCTGAATGCCGGGTGCCGGAGGCGGCAGGGCCGCAAACTTCATGCGCAACTCATCGCCAGGGCTGGTAATCACGTACCGATCGTCAATGTTCAGGAGCAAATCGCGAACATCGCCGTAGCGGGTGGCATAGCCTTCCTGATCGTGCCAGCGCAAGTCGGATTCCCGCACTTGATCATAATGCGGAAGCTCAGGAGAGGATTCGTCGGCTTTAGTTATCAGCGAAAATCCTCGAAAATGTAAGTCGGCGCCCGAAAGTGCAAGATGTGTCACTTGAAGGTGCTTGCTTCCGGGCAGTCCCACGCCCCACGCCAATTTGTCCCAGTAGAGTTCGAGATTAGTTCGCAGGCGCAGCTTGCGAGGAGCGCCTTTAGCAAAAATACCGCTGATGTCCAGAATAATCGTCTTCACACGGCCCTTTGGAAAACCCAAGCCTTGACGAACGGTGGTCCAGTGTCCCGACGCGTCCGGGATTTGAATGCTGAGTCCTTCCGGATGAGCCTGACTGTTCTGGGCCTGCGCTTTCACAATTGTGGCGTCGGTGTCGTGTATCCACCCTTGGCCAACCAAATACAAAGGCCCAGTGACCGGGGCATCCGCAGGTAGTTCTAACTCCACCCAATGATCCTCTGCAAGCCCTTGATAGCGGCCTAGGGAAAAGCTGCTCAAGAAATGGTTATCGCGGTTGCGGACTACCTCGGTCACATCCGCGCCTCGATCGTCGGTGGCGCGGGCAAACGGCCTAGTCTTAGTCGTCGCGATAAGGTTTGGCGCGGGCGACGGCAAAGCAAAGCGTTCATCGGTGAATACTTCCGAGTTGGCTGGATGGTCGATCGCTAACAATGAGTAATGGTCCATGTAGTATGTCTCCCAATACTCAGCCGTAATGCGGAGATCATAGAAACCATTACGCGGTCTCAATTGATCACCCCGCACGTTGAACCACTCGCGCGTGCCGTAAATGCCCTTGCCCTGTGCGTTGACATTTAGCCCTAATGCCGAGCCCCAGGGACCGACGTCCTTCAGAAACTGCATGCCGTGGCCGTCCCATGTGAAGAGCATGGGGCATGAGCCCTTAATCCGTTGTTCGGCCAGGATGGTCTGGTCTGATTTGAGATCGAACTCGGCTTGTACAAAGCCGTTTGGCCATACGATACGAGCGAATTGGACGGAGGTGTGTTCGCCTAATCCGAAGTGCAGCATCGGCGAGTTAATGACTTGCTTCTCGGTGAGGAGGTCCGAACGAATCTCAATCTCGCCGTCTATGCCGAAGGAGTTGATGCGCTGGTCGCCAGTCGCGTGAGCCGCACGCGTACGAATCACCTGCCACCGATAGTCCTTAGCGCCCCGATTGATCAGTTGCATTGGGGCGCCGTTCGGAGAGATTCCAAGAAGATCCAACCGGCCATCGGAGTTGATATCTGAAATGGCTTCAGCAGTGAGGTTAAGTTTCGCTGAAAGGGCGGTGAATGATCTGCCGTCGTTCAGATAGACCTGGTTATTCGCAATAACATCTAGAGCGCCGTTATTGTCCAGGTCGGCAATAAACAGCGTCGGCGACGGCGATGGCGCTGTTTGAAACAGTTTGGCTAATTCCCAATCAAAGCTGTCCGGTTTCATCGACAGTCGCGACACAGTGGAGTCCTGTCCCAGCAATATCAAATCCAAAATTCCGTCTCCATTAACGTCCGCCGATGCGATTGCACGGATGCCCGCTCCCAGATTTGCCGGAGTATTTCGGGGTTTGAAAGCACCTAACCGTTCGTTAAGGAGGACATGCAACATGCCACGAGCGTCGATCAGTGCAACATCGGGATCGCCGTCGCCATCAAGATCGGCCGCCGCGAAGGCCGTCATACCATCAATCCCTTTGAATGGATTGATACGAGTGAACGTGCCATCGCCATTGTTACGCAAAACAACCGGTTCACCGTGTGGTACGCCCAGCACCAGATCCAAATCGCCATCCAAATCAAAGTCAAATGCCCACACGCCGGTGTAGGAAGCGCTTGCGACGGCTGCTGGAATTTTGCCTTCCGCAGTTATGTCCCGAAAGTGTCCAGGATCCTGCTGCTGGTAAATCCTTAGGCCCGAGGCATCGGCAATCGATATGTCTGCTTTGAAATCATAATTTAGATCGGCGACTGCAATGGAATCTCTTGTGATCCGAGCCGACTGAGAGCCTGGGAGGGTGAGGGTTGCTCCAGTGTCCAGATGGAGCGTTGAACCTTCAGTCCACGCAACTGTAGCGGCACCCTGATCGCTTAAGGGAAATGCGCCTATCCACGAAACGTTGCTTGGCAGCACCGGAGATGCAGATTGCGAATCGAAGTGTGTTTGCATATCAGGCGCAGCCGGCTGCGAACCAAGCGAAGGCAAACGTAAGAAACGAGTGAACGGTTTCGCTACAAGCGTCGGCGGAATTTGGATCTGGTCTAAATTCTCCCGGTACGACGGAACACGGAGAAGGACGTTGCGTAAGAACTGCACCTGAACAGCAGCGGTCCTGACGTTTGGTCCATTTACGGCCTCCTCGACACTCGCAAATTGCTCGCGTGCCGCGCCTGGCCAATGTGCTGCCAGAGGTCTTAGTGCGGACAACGACCTCTGTGCCTCGCCGGCGTTCCCGCGCTTGGCAGCTAATCTAAGATTATCGAGCAGAGCTGCTGCGTTCGATGGCTGCTCTTGCAAAATTCCCTTCAACAATTGCTGAGCCGTTGCTTGATCTTCCGGGCTGCCATCGCGCTCCAACTCTCCAGCAAGCGAATACATCGCTTTAAGATTGTGCGGGTCGAGGGCTATGGCTTTCTTGAGATGTGCGACGGTTTCTGGAACGTGCCCGCGGCGGCTCTCAATTAGCCCCAGAAGTGCCTCAATCCGGCTGTCTCCCGGAGCCAGCGACCTAGCCTTGTCTACGCTCAGAAAAGCAGCATCGAACTGCTGCTGCCGCACCTGCAGAATGCCAAGGTCGGCCCAACTGCTAGGCTCGCCTGGCGCTATCTGGGTAGCGCGTGTGAGATATTCCTTTGCACGGACATCCTCACCTGCCTGCAAACCCGCCAATCCCAGATAAAACGCAGAACAAAAATTGCTGTATGTCGGGGAGTCGGCTTCGGGAAGGCCCGAATTCCGGCACGCACTACAAACGATAATGACGGAGAAAACTACCGGAAAACAATGCTTCACCTTAGATCCCCAAGCGATTTCCGAGCTTAATCGCTCTCCCTCAAAATCGACTAACCCTAAGAGTTTGGCACCAAAGGAAGAGCTAAAACAAGAAGATCATAACGTCCCCAACCTAAGTTGGATACTACTCCGCAACCAAGGTTCGATGGGAGAGCTTGTCTGCTAAATTTGCGAATGCTATTGGATTTATCTTCATGAGAGCTCTTTGCGGCGTTTGTCTTTTCCTGTCCATTCCCGGTTCCGCCGCACCGGCCAATGATTCGAGCATTCAATTTGTGGATATCAGCAACCAAGCAGGAATCCATTTTGTGCACCATAATGGCGCGACCGGGAAGAAGTGGCTTCCAGAGACGATGGGTTCGGGTTGCGCGTTCGTCGATCTTGACGGCGATGGTTGGGCGGATATCTTTCTTTTAAACGGCAAAGATTGGATCGCGGGACCAACCCGGCATTTGCCGGCTCTGTACAGAAACAATCGGAACGGAACCTTTACCGATATCACGAAGGGCAGCGGGTTGGATGTGGAGATGTATGCAAATGGCGTGGCTGTAGCCGACTACGATAACGACGGCCTGCCCGACATCTATGTGACCGCGCTTGAGGGTGACCGTTTGTTTCACAACGAGGGCCATGGTCACTTCCGGGATGTCACAGCGGCCAGCCATATCCGCAATGCAAATTTCGGTACTAGTGCAGCTTGGTTCGATTTCGACCGCGACGGAAAGGCTGACCTGATTGTGGCCAACTATGTCAATTGGACGCCCTCCACGGATGTCTGGTGTTCCATGGATGGCAAGACAAAATCATACTGCACACCGGAATCGTACAAAGGCCAAAGCCTAAAACTATATCACAACCTGGGAAATGGGCGATTTGAGGACGTGACCAAGAAGGCCGGGCTCGACCAGGCTTCGAGCAAATCCCTTGGGATAGTTGTTTCCGATTTCAACAACGATGGTTGGCCCGATTTGTTCATCGCCAACGACACACAGCCCAATAAACTTTATGTTAACGACAAGAATGGCACGTTCAGTGAACGCGGCGTGCAAGCAGGTGTCGCGTATGGAGACGATGGTACGGCACGAGGAGCCATGGGCGCAGATGCAGCGGACTTTGACCGCTCAGGGCGGCCCGCGCTTCTTGTGGGCAACTTCAGCAAACAGATGATGGCCCTCTACCACAACGATGGCGGGGGCTTATTTTCAGATGCGGCCCCCTCGAGCGTATTGGCACGGGCCAGCTTACACGATGTCACGTTCGGGGCCTTCTTCTTCGACTATGACCTTGATGGATTTCCCGATATCTTCGCGGTAAATGGACATATCGATCCCGATATTAATCGCGTTCAGCCTGACCTTCAGTTTCGTGAAGCGGCACTGTTATTTCACAACAATGAACATGGTGGATTCGAGGATGCGAGTAACTCGGTGGGCGCCGATCTTCGGAAGCCAATCGTCGGCCGGGGAGCCGCGTATGCCGACTTCGATCACGACGGCGATCCAGATGTTCTCATCACGGAAAACGGTGGACCTGCACGGCTGCTGCGAAATGACGGTGGTAACAAGAATCACTGGCTTAACGTCCGCTTGGTGGGAAGGCGATCAAACCGCAGTGGCCTCGGAGCTGTCGTTCGGGTTGAAGCGCCGTCCGGCAAACAGTGGCAAACCGTTCACAGCGGATCCAGCTACTGCTCTCAGAGCGACCTAGCACTTATCTTTGGCTTAAAGCAGGATCGAACAGTCTCGCGTTTGACAGTCGAATGGCCCAGCGGAAAGACTCAGCACTTTGAAAATGTTGCGGCCAACCAATTTGTCACGATTGACGAAAACTCAGGCTTGAGCAAGTGACAACTCACCCGACGCCGGGGTAGGGCGAATTGGGATGCGACGCGAAGTTAGAATCCCCTGAAATTCCGGCTGGGTCTGTTCGGCGAGCTTCGCGGCTTGCGCGAGCGTCAACCTCTCGCCTCGAAAAAGCGCAATAGCGAGTTCCTGGCGCAGTTCGCTCTCAGTGAGCCCAGGGGATGTTAAGACCTCATCCGGTATTGTGATCGGCACGGACGCTTTCTCCTCCTTTAGCTTAGCGTGTCTGAGCCCGGATGGGAAATACCCCCCCAATCCTTAGAGATCTTCGTTCATGAACAATGAGGTGTGCTGTGGTCGGGCGCCTTCAGGTAAGGGAGGGGCTTCGACGCCCGCGCGAGGCAGGGTACCCGCCAGTTCCTGCCGCCAATGGGCTACGTCGCCCGCCGGGCCGTAGCAGTAAATCATGCGCAGCGGCGTCTCGCCCGTGTTCGTTAATTGGTGGAAAACGCCGCTAGGAATGTACACCGCTTGTCCCGCGACCAACGTTTGCCGGTCCTCGCCGAGACACATCTCCCCTTCGCCCTCGAGGACGAAGTAGATCTCCTCCTGCTTCTGGCTGTGCCAGGGGACCTGACCGCCGTTGGGGTCGAGAGTGACATTTCCAAGCGAGAAATTTGACGCCTGGATGACGCTCAGACCGCCCACTACGTTTTGAGTAAGTCTCCGCGCAGGGTAGCGCCGCCCGTCGGTTGTTGCCAAGTCGGAAATGATCATAAATACCGACCAGTCATTAGTACCGGCCCTATCACTAGCGTACCGAACCTATGGCAATTTAAGACGAGGCCGTTACTTGGCACCGTTCTTGATCGAGATAAGGGGGTAAAATCGGAGCGGAAGGTCGAATGAACATATCGGTGAAGAGCGAGTATGCGCTGAAGGCTGTTTTCGACTTAGCATCGCAGTACTTAGCCGCCCGGCAGCACTCCTCGCCTATGAGCCCGGTAAAAATCGCCGATATCGCCAAGCGTCAGAAGATTCCGCAAAAATTTTTGGAGCTGATTCTGGCGGGATTGAAGCAAAACGGTTTTGTGGATTCGCGGCGGGGAGCCGACGGGGGGTATTTGCTCGCGCGGCCTGCCGACGCGATCACTGTCGGCGAGGTACTCAGGGCTCTTGAGAATATCCGGAATCAGGGCAAGCCGCGTTCGAACGATCCGTTCGCCGATGTATGGCAGCGTATTGACGGCGCGGTATCAGATGTTCTCGACCGCACAACATTCGGAGATCTGGCCCGCATCTGGCAGGAAAAGCAAGCAAAATACGTCCCGGATTGGGACATCTGAGAGGAAATGAACGTGTTCTATCAAGACAATTCATTCAGCATTGGCCGCACGCCGTTAGTGAAGCTGAATCGGGTGGTAGACGGCGCCCCAGTGACCATTTTGGCCAAAATCGAGGGGCGCAATCCAGCCTATTCCGTTAAATGCCGGATTGGCGCATCGATGATTTGGGATGCCGAAGAGCGCGGCGTGCTTAAGCCCGGGAAGGAAATCGTGGAACCGACCAGCGGTAACACGGGCATTGCGCTGGCGTTTGTGGCGGCGGCCCGAGGTTATCCGATTACGTTGACGATGCCGGAGACAATGTCGCTCGAGCGGCGCAAAGTACTGAAGGTGCTGGGTTCGAATTTGATTTTGACCGAGGGCGCGAAGGGCATGAAGGGAGCTATTGCAAAAGCCGAGGAAATCGCGAACTCCGATACCGAGCGCTATTTCTTACCCCAACAATTCAAAAATCCAGCCAATCCACGAATCCATTTTCAAACCACCGGACCGGAAATTTGGGAAGACACCAGCGGTCAAGTCGATGTCTTAGTATCGGGCGTAGGTACCGGTGGAACCATCACCGGTGTGTCGCGCTACATCAAGCACGAGAAAAAATGGCCGATGATCTCGATTGCCGTTGAGCCGACCAATAGCCCGGTTATTACCCAAGCTCTGAATCATCAAGAATTAAAGCCAGGTCCGCATAAAATTCAAGGCCTGGGGGCCGGGTTCATTCCAGACAATCTGGACCTGTCGATTGTGGACCGCGTGGAACAGGTCACCAATGAGGAATCGATCGAGATGGCCCGGCGATTGGCGAAGGAAGAAGGGATCCTTTGTGGCATTTCATGCGGCGCTGCCGTCGCTGCGGCGGTTCGCATCGCCAAAGAGCCCGAGATGAAAGGCAAGACGATGGTGGTCGTGCTTCCGGACAGCAGTGAACGATACTTGAGCTCCGCGTTGTTTGAAGGCATGTTCGAATAGGCCGGATAACCCAGAACTATCCGGCTTAAGTCGTGTTTAACAAAACACAAACCCCGTAACGACGGGCGGGCGCTCATCCTTACCCAAACCTGGCGCCCGCGCCCACCTACCCTCCCGCCAAAATCCTATCCCCTTCGTAATGAATGCGCTTGGCAGACCAATTCCCGATTGGTTCCTTTTAGAGCGGTTCGTTTCAGTTCGGAATCCGTAACGAATCGAAACCAGAAATCCACGAGTTTTTCTCAAATTGCGAGCTGGTTTGCCGAAGAGTAAGTTGCGCGGCGCCATGCGTAGCTAAATGGCTCAATGAACAGACTTTAAGTGCGGTTCGTCTGGGGAAAGACAGCCCGTGAAGAGAGCCCGCTCTTAAGCTTTCCGGCACTGGAAAGCCGCATGCCCTCTATGGCACCGCCAGGCTAAGCCATCGAGAGCGGCCCGGCTAAGGACTGAAACAAGTGACCGGTTCCGCAGTCAAACAAGCCTTTGCTCCGTCTCCCGCAGGTCTTTGCGCGAGTTACGACTCTCAAGCGCCGAACTCTACCGGCTCGAATGGACAGTATGACCAAATTGCGCGTCACTCGCAAGCACCCGTTTGCCATCACTCGACCAATCATGCACGCCGAGTGGCGCCGACGGTTCACCAAGAAGACCATACCCGAAGAGATCAACTGATTGTCGAACATCTGTCACTGGTGCATGCAATCGCATTCCAGGTCCAGCGGGGACTGCCCATTCATATTGAGATCGATGATTTGAAGCACGCCGGCATGATGGGATTGTTCGACGCGGCGACAAAGTACGAGCCCACCAAGGAAGTCGCCTTCCGCAGCTATGCCAAGCATCGCATTCGGGGCGCGATCCTCGACAGCTTACGCGACATGGATTGGGCTTCGCGCGACCTCCGCAGGCGCCACAAGCAGGTGGAAACTTTGAAGCGGAGCTTGACTGAGACTTTAGGCCGGGAGCCCAACGCTGCTGAACTCGCAGATGCAATCGGCATCGATATGCAGCGATTCCGCGCGATGATGGTTGATTTCCGTAGCGTGAGCGTCGCCGCCGTCAAACTGAGATCGGCGAGAGAAAGTGAAACGGGCATCCCCACTGAAGCGCCCTGCGCCGCCGAGGCTCTCCCGGACCGCCTCCTCGCAAGAGTAGAAATGCGCGACCGGATCAATAACGCTATGCAGACTTTACCCAAACGCTATCAGAAGGTTGTGCACCTCTACTACACCCAGGAATTGACAATGCGGGAAATCGGGATCGCGCTGGGGGTCAACGAAAGCCGTGTATCGCAAATGCATCGCAGTGCGCTCGCCAAAATGCAGACATCTCTCTCCGAGGCGGGCATTGCATCGACGAACGTGTTCTAGAGAGGCCGCACTCTACTGAACGCTAATTTGATAGGGCAGGATCCGCAGCACTCCGCCACGTAAGAGGGTTGGAGTAGGCAACCCTCTCAGCACTTTTCGGATCCGGCTGTCCGCCAACCCTGCGGCAACATCGTCTGGCGAACTCGACATCAGTATCTCGAGTAAACTTCGACGGCCGGGGTACATCACCAAGTCGGTGCTGCCGCTCGATGGCAGCTTCGCTTGCTGGCGAATCAGAGTGACGGCGTCATCCAATCCGCCCAGATCGTCCACCAGCCCGTTCTGCCGGGCCTGAGCGCCCATCCAGACGTGCCCTTGCGCGATCGGATCGATCTGGTCGTATGTTTTGTGACGCGCTGTCGCAACTTTGCTAACGAAACTCTGATAAGTCAACTGGATCGATTCGTGCAGCTTCTGTTTCGCGGCATCCGAAAGCGGCACATAGTCAGAATCAATATCGGCAAACTTGCCGCGCGTCAAGATCGCGGCGTTGATGCCGAGCTTTCCGTAAAGATCGTGCAGATTTGGCCGTATGTAGAGCACCCCAATGGAACCCGTCAAAGTGTCGGGATACGCGACAATCTTGCTGCCTGTCATCGAAATGAAATAGCCGCCGGACGCCGCATAATCAGACATAGATATGACTGTCGGTTTTGAATCGCTCAGCATCTTCAGCTCATGCAGGATATCGTCGGATGCGACGGCATCCCCGCCCGGCGAATCGACGCGCACGATGACGCCCTTCACCGTCGAATCGTTGCGAACTTGACGAATGGTCTTTGCAATGCGCTCTGACGCGATGATCTGGTTGTCACCAAATTGGTCGCCCGGATCGCCCTGTACGATATCTCCTTCCGCGGCGATAAAGGCGATCCGGTCGCCCGAACCAGGCTCGGCCCGGAAGTATGTTTTGATGCTTACTTTCTTTAGATCGGCTACGCCTACTTTCTTATTCAAATCGCCGTAGGCTTGGTCCCGATACCCCAGTTCGTCTACTAGACCGTTCGTTTTCGCTTGCGAACCCATAAAGGGCCCTTTGTCCACAATTGCGCGTATGTCGTCGGCGCTCTTTCGGCGGCCTGCGCCGACCGTCGCGCAAAAATCGCCATAGAGTTGATCGAGAACCTGATTCAGCACTTCCTTGGTTTCAGGCGACATGTCGGTCCGTGTGAACATGTCTCCGGCGTCCTTATAACGGCCGATATGGTCGACTTGAACGTTAATGCCCAGCTTGTCAAGGCCATTTTTGAGATAGAGCGCCTCAAGTCCTAAGCCTTTAACATCCACCGAATCGTCGCTCGAGACGTAGATCTTGTCCGCGGCCGACGCCAGATAGTATTCGCGGGTTCCTGCCCCTTGAAGAAAGGCGTATACCGGTTTACCTGACTTTTTGAAGTCGAGAATATCCTGGTGAATCTCCTGCATTTTGGCCCACCCGATCCCCAGGCCACGGGGCTCCAGCATAACCGCCTTTATGCGCGAATCGGATGCGGCGGCATGAAGCGAGGTCCACACGTCGCGAACGGTGGGAGCGCCCTGCGCCTGCAAGAACGGAATGGGAATTTCGACTGGCGCGATTTCAGGAACGTCCCCTTCGAGGTTCAGGACCAGAACAGACTCGGCATCCACCTGCGGAGCTTTGCTCGCCGTCAGCCGCGCAATCGCAAAGGCCACCACAATGCCACACAGTACGGCAACGACTACTCCGACCAGAACCCCTAAAAAAAATTTACCCATACAAAAGGCCCGATTGACTCCCAAACGCAGGTTAGCAGGCACCTTTCAGACGTCTGTTATATAGAGTCTTACGCTATTACGCCTTAGATCGTTCGGCGTAATCCAACGTGGCGAATCCGGGCTAACTGGAAAGTTGTGAAAGAGGAGATGACTTGCGAACGTCTTTCGGCTGCTTACCAGTTTGGTGCCGAAGTGAAAGCCCCCGGTAGTAGGCCTGCAAAACGAGTGCGGTGGTCAGCCATGCGAGGACGCCCGCCGTTGCTACGAGGTTCGCCAGCGCACCTAGGTTCGTCCATGGGCCGCCGCTGATAGGATTAGCAAAATACCACGGCAGTCCGCGAGTCCAATAGGTGTAAGTTGTGCCGCAGAATAGTCCGCTCATGGCAATATGTGCGGCAATCACGCCCCAGGGGAGTAACAATATCCATGGAGCCAGCCAAGCGAGGTACTGAATGCCGAAGCCCGGGGTCAAGAACATAAATACGAACAGAAGAATGCCGAACTGGTAAAACAGGCTGGTGCGGCTCGAGCCCCTGTTGAGTAGCCAGGTGACAAAGCCCATCGCCCCGAACAGTAGATAGACGCCAAAGGTATTAAAGGCAGTTGAGAGGTAATGAAGCGCCGGAATTTTGGACAGAAGCCATCCAAACCCCCACCAGCCGGTGATACTTCTGTATCCGAATATCATGTGCATAAAGCTCTGGGGCGTGTACAGCACCCACGGGGTGGCGGTCACCGCCCAGAAAAAGCCAAGAATCGCCACCGCCTTCACTCGATTGCGCCGGTCGAGATAGAGAAGGAAAGCCGGCAAAAGTAGTAGCGGAACGATTTTGATTCCCGTGGCCAGGGCGAAAGCAAGCGCCGCCAGCACGTTGAATCGCCGGACCTCGACTAAATAAACCGTCAGGATCAGAAAGAAAAGCATTAACGGGTCACTATTGGCGTGAAAGCCTGAAATGAAGATCCACGCTGGCGCAAGCGCTATCAAGGCGAACGGCCAAAGCGGAACACTACCGGCCAGACTTGTCACAATAGCAGCGGTTAAAGCGAGGGTTCCTGCGTCCGCCAGCGAATCGAGCAACCGAATGGACACATGGGCTGGCGTGCCTGTGAGGTCCTGAACTTTGTTCAAGCCTGCCAGGACAAAGATCATGAACGGCGGATGATTGAAGATTTGATGATGGAGAAATTTCCCTTTTGCGTCTAGAACATGAAGACCGTCAAAGTAGATAGACCGGCTCTTTCCATCGCGGATTACCAGTGCGCTTGCATCCCAAACCCCGGCGTCGTTGGTGCCAAACGTGAACAAGGCAAGACAGACCTTTAATGCTGTGGCCAGCATGATCAGACCTATAACTGTCCATCGGGTCGGTCGCGGCATGACGGTTGTTAGGGCATTAGTATTGCATTACCAGGCAGTTGTAGCCAACTCCGGGTCACGAGAATTACGTGTTTTTGACATCCATGTCTCATCCCGGACTTGGCCCCTCTTTGGCTTCTCTCACCCCATGATGTAGTTTAGAGAGTTGGCAGCATTCCCGGGCGGTCTCGGGTGGCGTTGTGCGGGAGACGGGGTTCTCGCTGGCGGCCGCGCTGAAACGGCAGATGCGTCAAGTGGAGCACAGGAGAATAATATCGAATGTCAGTTGCTGAGAAAGTAAAGCAAATTATCGTAGAGCAGTTGGGCGTAGACGAAAGCCAGGTTGACCCCAGCGCATCGTTCGTGGACGATCTGGGAGCTGACTCGCTCGATATCGTGGAACTGGTCATGGCCTTCGAAGAGGCATTTGATTTGGATATTCCCGATGAAGACGCCGAAAAAATCACCACCGTCAAACAGGCTACTGACTACATCGAGGCAAAGAAGAAGTAGTTGAGGCTCACGAGCGCAATGCGCACGGCGTACCCTCGTTCGCGGTTTAGGAATTCAGGCGGTGAGGCCGGGCAACAGCGGAGGCATGGGTGCCGCGAAGAGTAGTTGTCACCGGCGTAGGTCTGATTTGCCCCGTTGGCACGGGAACTGAAGACTGTTGGGCGGCAATCCTCAGCGGCAAAAACGGCATTGAGCGCATCACTCAGTTTGATGCCACCCAGTTCAGCTGTCAAATCGCCGGCGAAGTGAAAAACTTTGACCCCCTCTTATACGTCGAGAAAAAGGACGTAAAGAAGATGGGCCGCTTCATACAATTCAGCATGGCGGCGAGCGAGTTCGCCATGAAGGCTTCGGGTCTTGAAGTGAAAACCGAAGAGGACGCCGAGGGTTTGGGCGTGTACATCGGCAGCGGCATCGGCGGATTCGAAGTCATCGAACGCGAGCACAAAATTCTCCTGGAACGCGGCCCCAGCCGGATGTCGCCGTTCTTTATCCCCTCCTGCATTGTGAACCTCGCCAGCGGCTACACGTCCATTAAGTACAAAGCCAAGGGGCCGAACTCCGCGACCGCGACCGCGTGCACTACCAGCGCGCATTCAATCGGTGATTCGTTCCGCCTGGTGCAGTACGGTACCGCCGAAGCCATGATCTGCGGGGGTAGTGAGGCCTGCATCACGCCGATGGGTATTGGTGGATTTGGTGCTATGCGCGCGCTCTCGACCCGCAATCACGATCCCCACCACGCTTGCCGCCCGTGGGACACAGAGCGCGACGGATTTATCGTCGGCGAAGGCTCGGGCATATTGGTTATCGAAGAACTGGAACATGCCAAACGGCGTGGCGCTCCCATTCTAGCCGAGATCGTGGGATATGGGATGAGTAGTGACGCGCATCACATTACTTCGCCGCCTGATGATGGAGACGGGGCTTATCGCGTGATACGGAATGCGTTGCGCGATGCGCAGATCGATCCCACCGATGTGCAGTATGTGAATGCGCACGGCACCTCGACCGAAGTCGGCGACCGCGCCGAGACGATCGCGTTGAAGCGCGCTTTCGGCGATTACGTTTATAAGGTCGCCGTCAGTTCTACCAAGTCGATGACAGGCCACCTGTTGGGTGGCGCAGGGGGCTTGGAAGCGGGCCTCGCGGTCTTGGCCCTACGTGATCAAGTTGCGCCGCCCACCATTAATCTCGACAATCCCGCGCCCGGCTGCGATCTGGATTATGTGCCCCATACCGCGCGCGCGATGGCCATCGAGTACGCGCTTTCGAACAGTTTTGGCTTCGGCGGCACCAACGGCTGCCTGATTTTCAAACGATTTCGCGGATAGCGGCTGAACGGCTTCGGTTACCATGGAAGCCACGCATCCGGCGCATTGACCCCGTAGGGCCCCGTCTGAGCGCTTCTGCTCCGGTTTGCGAATGAGGATGTGCCATGCGAACAATCGCTCTTCTTTTAACCTTCATTCCACTCCTGAACGCTGCTGGCAGCAAACTGCTGCTGCGCGAGCCGGCATTGGGCAAAACTCAGATTGTCTTCTCCTACGCTGGCGATCTCTGGACCGTTCCGCGGGAGGGCGGGCAAGCCGTCCGGCTCACCTCCGGCCCCGGCGTTGAAAGCAATCCCGTGTTCTCACCCGATGGCGCCGAAGTTGCCTTCAGTGGCGAATACGAAGGGAACGTCGACATCTATACCGTCAGTGCCGACGGCGGATTGCCGCGCCGTCTTACCTTCCACCCGGCACCTGAGATTCCCGTGGCTTGGACACCGGATGGCAGCAAGATCTTATTCCGCTCGAATGCCGAAAGCTATTCGCGCTTTACGAAACTATTTACGGTTTCTTCGCGAGGCGGACTTCCGGAAAGCTTGCCGCTGCCTTCGGGCTTTAGCGGTTCCTATTCGGCCGATCAACAGCGCTTGGCGTACCTTCCCATCATTCCGGCCTTCGACATCTGGAAGCGCTATCGGGGCGGCCGAACCACGCCCATCTGGATTGCCAAGTTGTCAGACTCCACCGTCGAAAAAATTCCGCGCAACAACTCGAACGACATCAACCCACTGTGGATCGGGCAGAGGATTTACTTCTTGTCCGATCGGAACGGACCCGTAACGCTCTTCTCCTACGATCTCGCCAGCAAGAAAGTAGCCCAGGCGGTCGACAACCACGGGCTCGATATGAAGTACGCTACCGCCTTCGGAGATACCATCGCCTACGAACAGTTTGGCGCCATCTATCTCTTCGATACGCGGTCGGGCAAATCGCACCAGGTCAATATCGAAGTCAGTGGCGATGTGGTCGACGTTCGGCCGTCTTTTCAAAAAGTTGACGCGCACATCGCAAACGCCGGCATCTCGCCTACCGGCAAGCGCGCCGTCTTCGAGGCCCGCGGAGACATCTTCAGCGTGCCCGTCGAACACGGGGATGTGCGCAATCTGACCGATTCTTCCGGTGTCGCGGAACGCGATCCCGCATGGTCGCCCGATGGCAAACTGATCGCTTATTTTTCAGACGAATCGGGCGAGTATGCGCTCCACCTGCAGCAGCAGAACGGGTTGGGGGCAGTCACCAAAATTCCACTTGGAGATCACCCTGCATTTTTTTATCATCCGCGATGGTCGCCGGACAGTAAGAAAATCGCCTACACCGACAACCGGCTAAACGTCTGGTTCATCGATCTCGACAAGAAGCAGCCAATCAAGATCGATACTGACACCTACCAAACGCCGTTCCACGACTTAAGCCCCGTATGGTCCCCCGATAACAAATGGATCGCATACAACAGGGTCTTGCGAAATCATCAAAGGGCCGTGTTCGTGTATTCCGTCGACAGCGGTAAGAGTACCCAAGTGACGGATGGCATGAGCGACGCGCTCTATGCTTCATGGGATCAGAACGGAAAATATCTCTATTTCGCAGCGAGTACCGACACCGGCTTATCATCCGCCTGGTTAGACATGTCCAGCATCGGCCATGAAGTGACGCGTAGCGTCTATGCGGTGGTCTTGAGCAAGTCGAATCCTTCGCCTGTCGCGCCCGAGAGCGATGAGGAAGGCGCCCCCAGCAAGAAGCCGGCTAAGGACGAAAAAGCGAGCGACAAGAGTCCGGCCGCCGTCCAGATCGATTTCGACAACATCGATCAACGGATCGTTTCGCTGCCCATTCCAGCACGCCACTACACAGGAATGGTCGCGGGCAAAGAAGGCGTGATCTATCTTCTTGAGGCCGCCGATGTAGTCGATCAGTTTCGCGATCAACCATCGAATACCGTCGACAAATTCGATTTGAAGACCCGCAAGACAGACAAGTTGGTTGACCACGTCACCGGCTTTGACCTTTCGGCCGACGGCGACAAAATGTTGGTCAAGCAAAACGGTAAGTGGGCCGTTATCCCGGCCGCCGGGCCGCCGAAGCCAGGCGAAGGAATTCTCAAAACGGACGCCATGGAAGTGCGTGTCGACCCGCGCGCGGAATGGCGGCAAATGTACAACGAAGTTTGGCGCATTGAGCGTGACTTCTTCTATGATCCCGGCACCCACGGCCTCAATCTGAAGCTGGCCGCCGAGAAATATCGGCCCTATTTGGACTCGATCTCCAGCCGCGAGGACCTGAATTATCTCTTCGAAGAAATGCTGGGGGAGCTAACCGTTGGCCACCTGTTCGTCTCAGGTGGTGCAATGCCCGATGTTAAGCATATCCAGGATGGCCTGTTGGGCGCCGATTACAGCATTGAAAATGGCCGCTATCGCTTCAAGAAAGTCTATTTTGGGGAGAATTGGAATCCCTCTCTCAAAGCGCCGCTGACGGAGCCTGGCGTGAACGTGGTCGCAGGCGAGTATCTGCTCGCTGTCAATGGGCGCGAACTGCGGCCGCCGGACAACGTGTACGCGGCGTTCGAAGAGACCGCGGGTAAGGAAACGGTCATCAAGGTCGGGCCCGATTCCAACGGCGCAAATGCTCGCGATGTCACCGTGGTCCCCATCCCAAGCGAGGCGAACTTGCGCAACCGCGCCTGGATGGAAGAAAACCGTCGCAAAGTCGACCAATTGAGCAATGGGCAGCTGGCCTATGTGTACCTGCCCAACACTGCGGGCGGCGGTTATATCAATTTCAATCGGTATTACTTCGCGCAGATCGGCAAGCACGGCGCAGTCATCGACGAACGATTTAATTCGGGCGGCGACATTGCCGATTACATCATCGACTATCTCGGACGGCCGCAAACCAATTTCTTCTCGACGCGGTATGGCTTGGATTTCACCACACCTCAGAACCAAATTTTCGGCCCGAAGGTGATGATTACTAACGAATACGCCGGTTCAGGAGGTGATGCGATGCCTTGGCTCTTTCGCCAGCGCCACGTCGGCACGCTCGTCGGCACGCGTACCTGGGGCGGCCTGGTGGGAATTTTTGGATTTCCACAGTTGATCGATGGCGGCTCCATCACCGCTCCGAATTTAGCGTTTTATAATCTCACCGGCGAGTGGGACGTTGAGAATCATGGCGTTTCTCCGGACATTGAAGTAGAATTTGACCCCGCGGTGGTCCGCCAGGGACACGATCCTCAATTGGAGCGCGCGGTGACGGTGCTACTGGAACAACTGAAGGAACATCCGCTTCCGCAATATCACAAGCCGCCATTCCCGAATTACCACAAGCAAGAAGCGCGCACGGCCGGAGAGAGTGGACAGTAGCGGCCGGACGCATGAACGCACCGCGTGGACCGCACGCGCGAAACTCAAAGCATGCGTATCGCATTCATCGGCCTCGGGCAAATGGGATCTGGAATTGCTTCGAACCTGATCGAAGCCGGACATCAAGTTGCGGTCTATAACCGTACCAAAGAGAAAACGAAACGCTTCGCCGACCAAGGCGCGGCGGTTGCGGATACACCCGCTGAAGCTTGCCGTGGTTGTGAAGCGGCGCTGACCATGATGGCGGACGACAATGCCGCCGAATCGGTCGTCTTTGGCAAGGAGGGAATCGCCGCAGGTCTGACCGCTGGAGCCGCACACATCTCCCACAGCACCATCAGCACGGCTCTTGCGCGTCGCCTGACAGTAGAACATGGGGCTAAAGGGCAACGGTATTTGAGCGCGCCAGTATTCGGGCGCCCAGAAGCCGCCGAGAGCAAAAAGTTGATCGTCGTTCCGGCTGGACCGCCTGATGTAGTAGAGCATTTCAAGCCACTATTCGATGCGATTGGCCGCGCCACCTTTGTTGTAGGGGACGAACCCTGGCGGGCCAATGCCGTCAAACTCTGTGGGAATTTTATGATCGCTAGTGTCCTGGAGGCGTTCGGCGAGACGTTTGCCGTTTTGCAAAAGGCGGGTGTCGATTCCCACCTATTCCTCGACGTTATGAACGAACTATTCGCTTCGCCGGTGTACAAAGGCTACGGCGGCGCAATCGCGAACGAGCGCTTCACACCCGCCGGTTTCGCATTGAAGCTCGGATTGAAGGATGTTCGCCTGGCGCTTCAAACCAGCGAAGAAGTCTCTGCTCCGATGCCGTTCGCTAGCATTCTACGTGACCATTTCGTGAGCGCGATTGCCAATGGACAAGGCGATCTCGATTGGTCGAGTATCGGAATAGTGGCGGCGCGGAATGCCGGCTTGAAATAGCGGCTTTCGCTGGGCCCAACCAACTTTACACCAGGCCAAATGTCAGTAGGCGAGACCCTTCAGCAATTTTGGACTTATCAGTAACTTGACGACAAAACGACGCCAAGGCGAACAACGGCTAACGTTGGTTCAAATTGTGCAGAAAGGGCCCGATCGCGTTGGACATCTGAAAGTTGTTGCGCCGATCTTCGTTGATGGCCCAAAACATGGCTCCCAGGAAGGTGGGGTAACCGGATGCATGGCGTAGACGGTAGACCCCACCGCTGTAGGGCTTACCGTCGATGAGATAACCTAACGCGTCTTCGATGGCCGCCGGGCCGGTATAATTTCGCGCTGAAGTGGGTGTCGCCGGAAGGCCGATTGCCACCTTGCCCGGCGCAAGGGGTGGGAAAACTGTTTTGGAATCGCCTCCCACTGGGAAGCCAGCAAGCAACATTTCCGATAACGCAACGTGGTAATCAGCGGTACCAGGGAAGTAGTAATTGCCATCCAATCCTTCGAGCGGAGGCGTATTGTAGTCTTGCGCATCGACGAATGAAAGAATGTCGCGCGTTCCATATATGACAGGAAGAAACGACCCAAATTGGCCGCCATACGCAACGAAACCGGCCTGCGCTTGGGCCGCTTCGGGAACTTCAGCAATCATGAATTTGTCTCCGAAATGCGCGCGCAGCCGATGCATGGCTGCAATCAAATTCAGAACGGATGTTGTCGAAGGATGCCGGAAATCCTTGTCTCCGTCGGCCAGAACGATGGAGGGTGTCTCGATATCAAGGTCCACGCCGTCGAAGCCATATTTCTCGACGATATCAGTCACTGAGTCGAGGAAGCTTTGTACGTCTTGGGGCGTGTTTAGCGTGACCACCTCGCCACCACCGCCCAGCGAGATGAGAACTTTCTTGCCGCGCCCCTGCAGATATGCCACATCCGCCTTGAATTGAGCGTCGCCTAGAGCAGCGGGCGGTTGAAAGTGCAGCAGGCTGGTTGAGCCTTTGACCGGCGCTGCGAATGTTGTGATCACGATGTCCCATTGAGGAGATACGTCTCGCAAGGGCGTCGGATTTCTGACTGACGAGTATCCTTCCCAATAGCCGATTAAGGCATGTCCATTCGACTTCGCGTCAGTGCGAGCGATAGGTTGCGCCGTCGGTCGGACATTCCGCATACGGTGACTGGAACAAGGCTGTGCAGGACCGGGCAATGCCTCGGTATCGGGGAAACTGTAGGCTTTCTGAAATGATGCAGGGGCCGTCGTCTCTTCAAACCAAGGCAGCAGAGCAATATTCTCCAGGTGATAGACCTTGCCATTGACAGCTACTTCTGCGGCATTGGAGGCAGGTAAGAAATCGGCCGGCTGTTCCATCAGGTACGAGCTGCTTTCCCCTGTTCCGCCACAGCCGCCGTTGGCATCAGGCTTCAGCCACGCAGGAAATTTGTTGGGACGGTAGCCATGCAGCGGATCATTCATCCACTCGGCGACCTGCTGCGCGATGGCCTGAACATCGGCAAAGCGCGGGACCACCTCTTCATCAAAATAGGATCCGATGACGAACGCCTGTTCCGGCGAACCAGAAGAATCAACTTGCGTGCCGTGTGTACCCACCGAGCAACATACTGTGGCATCACCAAGCGAATAGAATTCGACATTCTTGGTAAACGCGATGAGAAGCGAGCCAGGTCCTACGCCGCTGTTTGCAAGCTTAGTAAAGAGCTGTTGTTGAATGAAATCGAGATCCGCAATGGCGAGCGACTTGCCAGTCCTACGTGAATGCAGCATGTAGCCGTTGGCGATTGGGATATGGATGTGAATCGGCGCAAGAACACGCGGCTGACCGAGCAAGGTATGCCACTGAGATTGTGGAGCGGCGCCAAACTGAGCGCGTTGGACTGCGTCTCCAAACTGAGTATTTCCAGTTGCGAATGGAAAGGACTTAAAGATGGGGGATTGCAGGATGTCCGGCACATTCGGGGTGACGTCAGGGACGCCTTCCGATGCGCCTGCTTGAGTGTTGGCTTCAAAAGTAAGAGCCAGCGGAACAACGATGGTAGGAATAGTGGTTGTGGCGCCGGATTCAGGCTTCTGGCCGGCGAAAGTGTAGGTGTACGACTGACCCTTGGCTTCAAATGAACCGGTGAACGTGGGCGGCGTGCGGACGTTTTGCGGTGGCGAAGTGCGCGAACGCACCACCGGAACAGCAAGAAGGAAAAAGGCCGAAAGAAACGCCGCGGGGCACAAGGAGGATCTTGTCATACCTGCCCTAATTGTCGATCATTGGCGAGCGCGGAGTGATTAACGGTCTTGTTCTTGACGGGGATGATGGAAGATCTTGACGACACCGCCGACGGCGCCCTTGCTGATCTTATAAGTGCCTTCGCCAGCGCCTTTGCCCAGAGCTCCTGCGCCCCGGATCGGATGCAGCGTAACGAGATCTCCAGCGCCCTTCCCGACTCCTCTGGCAAGATCGCCGCCCCCGTTTGCGGCCTCGCGGGCCGGACCTGGCTTCTTTCTGACCTTCGATTGTTTAGATCTGACGACGCGGCTGTATGAAGAGTCCGAGCCGGTGGTCGATTGCGGGTCAGATGCGCCTGCCAGGCCGAATCCGATTAGAAAAATAATAGCCGTCTTCATCAGGACTCTTCTCTCATTGTAGGACCCCTATGCTGTAGGGAGACAGGAATGGAAATGCGCTCAATGTTCGCCATCGGCTGCGCACTGATGGGCGTAACAGCGGGCATTGGGGCGAGTGGGCAAGAATCGCCGGCACCGCTTGGCTCACATGAAAGTGGATGGGCAATTCAGGAAAATAACAATCGAATTAAAAAATAGAAGTTGCGCGTGGCCGCCAAGGCTGGCTATTGGGCTACCCCGTAAGCGCCAGAGGTAAGCAGCATTGCTAATAGCGCTACGCGATCGGGTATACGATCTATCAAAATACTTTCGTTAGTCGCGTGGGCACCCTCGCCGACAGCTCCTAAACCGTCGAGGGTCGGAACACCGAGGCCTGCGGTGAAGTTGCCGTCGGATCCCCCGCCCGTTGAGGACTCCTCAAGCTGCACATTGAGCTCGGCGGCTAGTTTTCTAGCGTTGCCGAATAAACGTGCGATGGCGTTGGTGCGCTCCATCGGGGGCCTGTTTAAGCTGCCTTCTACCTCGACTGAGCAACGCTTGTCGACCGGCCGTAAAGTTCGAAATTTCTTATCGAGCGACGCGGCATCACGCAGACGCGCGATTCTGATGTCAACTTCGATTTGAGCCTCGGCCGCGACGACGTTGCTGCGAGTGCCGCCGCGGATGACGCCAGGGTTTACAGTGATGCCGCGGGGAAGATTGGTGAAGGAGGCAACGCGCTCCACCTGCCGCGCTGCTTCGAGGATCGCGCTTGCGCCGGCAGCGAAATCGATGCCGGCATGTGAAGGCTTTCCCGTGATGGAGATGACGTAATGACCCACGCCCTTGCGCGCTGTCTTTAGTTTCCCGGTGAGGCCCGTGCCCGGTTCAACAACGAGTACATAATCGCTCCGCTTCGCCTCGGCTTCGACCACCGGCCTGGAGCTCTTGCTACCAATTTCTTCGTCAGAAACGATCAGCAGGACAACTTTGTGCGGGACAGCCACATCAAGATCCCTCACCAGCCGCGTGGCATAAATATAAAACGCGAGCCCCGCCTTCATGTCCAAGACGCCAGGTCCCCATAGACGGCCCTCGCGCGATCGAAACGGCATCCTAGCCAAAGTGCCGAGTGGCCATACCGTATCCG
Organism: Bryobacteraceae bacterium; assembly: GCA_049802535.1. GTDB lineage: Bacteria > Acidobacteriota > Terriglobia > Bryobacterales > Bryobacteraceae > Bog-105. The sequence goes on from JBARMQ010000269.1 coordinate 23,907, forward strand.
AATGGCCTAGGCCCAAGACCTGGCCACTCTTGCGGCGGCCGGGAAGCGTGAATTCCAAACGCAAATGATTGCCAAACCCTTTCGCCTTGACAACTCGCGGCCTCGCGATATCGCGCGTTTCTGCAACGATCCATTCGCAAAGCCGGTTTACGGACGCAGGCGAATCGCTCGGAGATTCAATCTCAACTAGCGAGCGAATGAATCGGACAATGTCCGGTCGTCTTTCTTTGGCATAGCGCAGGTAAGCATGCATTGGTTGTTATAGTAGAACTTCGTTGCGATGACCCCTATCGATATTCAGGAGATCCGTGAAATACTGCCTCATCGTTATCCGATGTTGCTGGTGGATCGTATCCTCGACATCTCGGAGCGTCACATTGTCGGCATCAAAAACGTTACCGTTAATGAGCCCTTTTTCGAAGGGCATTTTCCGGAGATGCCGGTGATGCCGGGCGTGCTGATCGTGGAATCGATGGCGCAGGTCGCGGGTGTTTGGGTAGGCAAAACAGTGCCCAATTCAAAGGGCAAACTGATGTTCCTTGCTTCGGTGGAAGAGGCCAAATTTCGTAAGCCGGTGCTGCCGGGCGACCAGTTGCGCATTGAGATGACGCTTGAAAAAAGCAAGCAGACCGTGGTGAAGATGAAAGGCGCGGCTACGGTAGACGGCAAGTTGGTAGCCGAAGCCATCGTCATGTGCAAGTTGATCGAGCGCGCGCCGGCGTCGCCTCCCGGCGTCACGGTTCCCGAGCCGCAAATGGCTTAGCGCCCGAATTTCGATGGCGATTCATCCCACAGCCATTGTCGATCCTCAAGCCGAGATAGCATCCGACGCGGAAATTGGACCGTACTGTATCATCGGTCCGAATATAACCATCGGCGCGCGCACGCGCTTGTTAGGCCATGCTTATCTGGAAGGCAAACTGACAGTCGGCGAAGATAACATTTTCTATCCTTATTGTTCTTGCGGCGTTGCCCCGCAGGACAAGAAGTATCGCGGTGAAGCTTCGGAGACGCGCATCGGCAACGGCAACACGATACGCGAATTCGTCACGATCAATCGCGGTACGGAAGGCGGTGGAATGGTCACGGCGATTGGAAACGGCAATTTGCTAATGGCCTATGTGCACATTGCGCATGACGTAATCGTCAACAATCAAACAATACTTGCTAATGGCGTCACTTTTGCAGGACATGTGATTGTGGAAGACGGCGCCAATCTCGGTGGCATGACCGCGGTGCACCAGTTCTGCCGGATTGGTTGTTATGCCATCGTGGGCAGTTGCAGTGTAATCAAGAAGAATGTGTTGCCGTATTCAAAGACGGCCGCAGCGCATGAGGTTGAAGTGTACGGCGCCAATCGCGTGGGCATGGAACGGGCCGGTTTTTCGAACGAGTCGATTGAGGCGCTGCAGAATGCATTTCGAATTCTGACGCGGGCGGGTCTAAATACCACGCAGGCGCTGACGCGGATTGAAGAAGAGGTGCCAGCGACCGCTGAGGTGCATCATCTTCTCGAATTTATTAAAGCCAGCCAAAAGAATTCGGCGTGATCATGGGCGCCCGCTACGGCATGATTGCAGGCAACGGCCGGTTTCCCTTGCTGGCGCTCGAAGCGGCCAGAGCGCAGGGTCACGAAGTGGTCGTCGTCGCGATCAAAAACGAAGCCTCGCCGGAACTAGAACCGCTTGCCGCCAAGTGGCATTGGATTGACATCGGCCAGCTCGGCAAATTGATCGAAATTCTGCGGCAAGAGGGCATCCGCGAGGCCATGATGACCGGCCAGGTGAAGCATGTCAGCCTGTTTTCGGGTCTCAGTCCCGACTGGCGGCTGATCAAGGTCCTCGCCTCGCTGAAACAGAAGAACACCGCTGCCTTGATTGGAGGCATTCAACAGGCGTTGCACGAGGAGGGTATCGAGCTCGTTGATTCGACGAGATTGCTGAAGCAGTTACTCGCCAAGGAAGGCGTGCTGACGCGCCGTAAACCGGGCAAAGAAGAATTGGCCGACGTGCGATATGGCCGTAAGCTGGCTTCGGCGTTGGCAACGGCGGATATTGGCCAGAGCGTTGCAATCAGCGAAAAGGCCTGCGTGGCCGCGGAGGCGATGGAGGGTACCGATGCCATGCTCCGGCGTGCCGCATCTTTGACCAATGGCAGGCCCCTTCGCTTGGTAAAAGCATCACGGGGCCGCGCGCATTTGCTGTTTGATGTTCCGGTCGCGGGGCTCGCGACAATAGACGCCATGATTGAGACGAATACAACCGTCATGGCCGTGGATGCCGGACGCACTTTGCTCCTGGACCAGGAAGATATGCTTCGGCGCGCAAACGAAAATGGCCTCAGCATTGTCGCGTACGAGCCTTGGGTGTCGAAGAGATGAGCGTACTCCGGGCCGTCGTCGTAGGAGCAGGCACATTCGGCCGCAATCATGTCCGTGCCATTACCGGCTTACCCGATATCGAATTGAATGGCGTGGTCGATACCGATTTCAGTAGGGCGCAGGCGGTGGGGCAAGAGTTCAATTCGCAGCCGTTCGCGGATGTCAATGAGATTCTGGGGCGCGCTGATGCCGCCATCGTAGCCACGCCCACCAGCACCCATGAAGTGGTAGCAACGCGATTGCTAGAGGCAGGTATCGATGTGCTGGTGGAAAAGCCAATCGCGCATACCGCCGAAGCAGGATTTCGATTGGGGCGTTTGGCCGAGAGCAATGGCCGCATTCTGCAGGTTGGTCATCTGGAGCGCTTCAATCCGGCTGTGCAGGCGCTTGAACGGGTACTCACCATTCCGCTGTTTTTTGAGGTGCACCGGCTGAGCGTGTTTACCCCTCGCAGCCTGGATGTGGACGTCGTATTGGACCTGATGATTCACGACCTGGATATCGTGCTGAACTTCATAGGCTCAATGCCCGACGAGATTCGGGCGGCCGGTATTTCAGTGTTATCGCAGCGCGTCGACATTGCCAATGTCCGGTTGGCTTTCGCGAGCGGATGCGTTGCCAACCTCACCGCCAGCCGTGTCTCAACGGAGAAAGTTCGGAAACTGCGGGTTTTTCAGCCCCGCCAATACATTTCCGTCGATTACCAACGGCAGGATGCGATGAGAGTCGCTGTCAACGGCGGGGATGCCCCAATGCCGGGCATCGGTTTTGAGCAATTGCCGGTCAAGCGGGGCGAGCCCTTGACGAGCGAATTAAAGTCGTTCTTTGCCTCCGTGCGCGACAGGACCATTCCGCGAGTGACCGCTGTGCAAGCCTCCAACGCCCTGGTAGTGGCCGAAGCAATTCTTGCTAAAATCAAGGAGCACGGCGACTTAGTAGCGGAAACGGTTCGCCGCCGCGGCGCGATTTCGCTCTAACTCAGAAACTTCATCGTCCGTCAGAACGTCGTAGCAATCGATCTACAGCGCAGTATGGCAAATACCACCACGGTTGCCGCAGATAGCGAACCGGTTCCTGTTGCCACACCGGAACCCGAGTTGAACCTGCTGCTGACCTGGCAGCCGGATCACACCCGTCGGGAGTGGATTGGCATCGTCGGGGCGACCGCGGTTGTGCACCTCGTTCTGTTTGCCTTGGCAGTGCAAATTGGTAGCTTTGTGGATCGCACCCCGGAACGCCCGATCCTGGTAGAGCATCATACGCCGCTGTATTTTCCTCGTGATCTCTTAACTCAGAAGGCGCCGAATCGCGATAAGCTGACCAAGCAGATCAAGCTTGCCGACTTGATGAAATCACTACCGGCCGCTCCCATACCGGCGCAAAAGCGGTTCAATCTTCCTAAGCAATTTACGCCGCCGAGGCCGAAGGCGGAGCAACCCAAAATCCTTCCGGAGGCGCCTGCACTCGCAATGAACCAGACTTCAGCGCCGCCCCCACCAGGCTCACTGACAAGCCCGATTGCCCCCGCCCCACCACCTCCAGCACCGCCAAGCAGCCCATTTCAGAACGTTGGCCAACCCGCCCCCAGTGATCAGAAGCCGACGATCAAACCTCCCGATGGATCGATGAGCGGCATGCTGCAGGGGATGGCCAAGACCACCCAAAAAATCACCATCACCGATAGCAGCCCCGCACCTGTTCGACCCGGGCTGCCAGCCGCCGGCGGCCATTACGCCAACCAGCACGCCACCATCGAATTGAAAAGTGATCCGGAAGGCGCGGACTTGCGCCCCTATCTTGCGGAGATCCTCTCGATTGTGCGCGCCAATTGGCATCGGGTCATTCCGGAGAGTGCGGTTATGGGCCGCTTGCACGGACAGACGGTAATCGAGTTCGCGCTCGATCGCCAGGGCCGCGTAGCCAAACTGGTGGTGGCTGATCCGTCGGGGTCGACGCCGCTTGATACCGCTGCCGTAGCCGGTCTCAGCATGTCGAACCCGCTGCCGCCGCTGCCCGCAGACTACAAAGGGTTCCAATTGCGGCTGGCCTTCTCCTTCGACTACAACATTCCCGCCCAATGACCAACGGCCGTCCCGAATCCGGTGGTCAAGGGGCGATCAGCATCAGGGCAGCCATGATACTCTACGCCGTGCTGGCGGTTATCGCCGTTTTTACGCTGAAGAAGGAATGGCTATTTCTCGGGCTGATCATAATCGGCGGTGCGGCTGTCAAGACTTACATCTCGCACGTGCGAAAAAAACTTGAATGAAGTCGCTGTTCCATGCTGCGCTGATCGCAATAGCGTTGGCCGCTCCTTTGTCTGCGGAGAACGGATATCAGGCGTGGCTTCCGTATAAACCGATACAGGATCCGAACGTTCGGGAACTGTATCGTGACTTTCCTGCGAGCGTGGTCATTTTAGATTCTTCGCCAGTGCTGAAATCGGCGCAGGCGGAGTTACTTCGAGCAATCCGCGGCATGCTGGGGCGAATTGAGCGTATTGATACCGCCGTTCCCAACGAAAACTGCATCCTGCTTGCGACGCTAGCCGAAGCACGGCAGACGCTGAATGATCCTGGCCTGCCGCAATCTCTTCCAGAGGATGGCTTCCTTCTCAAGCACAGCGCGGTTCATGGGCACAACGTCACTCTGGTCACTGCTGAGAACGATCGTGGAGTCCTGTATGGAACGTTGGCACTGTTGCGGAAGATCAATTTGCATCAGCCGTTGAGCGCCTTGAATGAGCAACAGGTGCCCTCCGCCCCGATTCGATGGACCAATGAATGGAACAACCTGGATGGGAGCATTGAACGCGGTTATGGGGGGCGATCGATTTTCTTTGAAAACGGTTCGGTCATGCCGGATCTGACGCGGGTAGCCGATTACGCCCGTTTGCTTGCTTCGATTGGCATCAACGGATGCACCGTTAACAACGTAAATGCTAATCCGCGCGTATTGAGCTCTGACTTTTTGCCGCAACTTGCAAGACTCGCCGATGCGATGCGGCCCTGGGGCATTCGAATGTCCATAGCAGTCGACTTCAGCAGCCCGAAAACTGTCGGCCCTCTCGATACCTTCGATCCACTCGATCCAAAGGTGGCGCAATGGTGGAAAGACAAGGCCGACGAAATCTATCGCGCAATTCCGGACCTTGGAGGGTTTCTCTTGAAAGCCGATTCCGAAGGGCGAGTGGGACCTTCTGCCTACGGTAGGACCCACGCCGACGCCGCGAACGTGATCGCCCGTGCGTTGAAGCCACAAGGCGGAGTCTTGGTATATCGCGGCTTTGTCTACAACCATCACCTGGATTGGCATGATCTGAAGAACGATCGCGCCAAAGCGGCTTACGACAATTTCGCGAAGCTCGACGGCAAGTTCGACGATAACGTCCTGGTGCAGATCAAGTACGGCCCCATCGATTTCCAAGTGCGCGAACCGGTTTCGCCCTTGCTCGGCGCACTACCGCATACCAACGAACTGTTGGAACTGCAGGTAACGCAAGAATATACAGGGCAGCAGCGTCAACTCTGTTTTCTGTTGCCGATGTGGAAAGAAATTCTCGATTTCGACTTACATGCGAATGGCAGCGCGAATACTCCTGTTAAAAACATTGTCGCTGGAAGCACCTTTCATCGTCGGCTGGGCGGTTTCGTCGGTGTGGTTAACGTCGGCCGCGACGACAATTGGATGGGCTCGGACCTCGCTATGGCAAATTTATATGCTTTTGGGCGTATCGCCTGGAACACCAGCCTGCCCGCGGCACAAGTTATAGACGAGTGGACTCAGCAAACATTTGGCGATAACCCGTTAGTAACCGACACCATCAACGACTTACAACTTCAGTCGTGGCGCATATACGAAGACTACACGGGCCCTCTCGGAGTTGGGGGACTCACTGATATTACTGGTCCGCACTATGGGCCGGGAATCGAGTCGGCTGAACGGAATGGCTGGGGGCAATGGATTCGCGCCGATGCTCAGGGCATTGGAATGGACCGATCGGTAGCAACGGGCACCGGCTATATCGGCCAATATTCACCCACGGTCGCAGCCGAGTATGAAACGCTCGCCAAGACCGCGGACAATCTAATCTTGTTTATGCATCACGTGAAGTATACCTACATGTTGCATTCGGGCAAGACCGTCATTCAGCATGTCTACGACTCTCATTATCGTGGCGCCGCCGCAGCGGGCGAATATCCTCAGCTGTGGCGTCGATTGCGCGGCCACGTCGATCAGGAGCGATTTGATGCGGTACTTGCCATGTTGGAATATCAGGCTGCGTATGCGATTGTTTGGCGAGATGCCGTCTGCAACTGGTTCTTCCGTGAATCACAGATCCCTGACGTGAAAGGCAGAGTCGGTCATCATCCACATCGCATTGAAGGTGAAGATATGCAACTGACCGGATATACGGTACAGGACGTCACCCCCTGGGAAGATGCGTCCGGTGGGAAGGCGATCGTTTGTTCGGGGGTGAGTTGTACCGCAGAAGTTACATTTAAAGGACCTGCCGGTTGGTACGACGTGGGCACGCAATACTTCGACCTGCACGATGGCGCGTCACGCTTCAGCGTCTTCGACGGCGATCAACTACTTGGTGAATGGAAGGCCGATCTGATTTTGCCGAGTAGTAAAATCGACGCGCACAACAGCACGCGGCACATCATTCGAAACGTGGCCCTTCGCACGGGGGATCACATGCGCGTGGTCGGCGTTCCCAATGGTGGCGAACACGCCGCCGTCGACTATGTAGAAATCACACCCCACGACGTCGCCGCCATTCAGTAGAATAAACTCTACGGTGCCGACAGAAAGCGAATAATTTCGCGCTGAAGGCGATCTCCCTGCTCGGTCTGAAATAAGAATTGTGCCTGTGCCGACCCATCGAGAGTGATCAGTTCCTTGGGATTGGGCGCCCTCTCGTAATTGTTCTGAATTTTCGGTAGTCGCAAGCCGTCGCTATTGGCATCGTCACGGGCAACGATGAAGAGTTTGCGGCCTTTCAACTTCTCCGCATGGTCGGTCCATGCCGCCAGCATGACCAGGCGGTCGATTTCACCCGGCTCAGACGCGATCGAGCCTCGGCCGCAGCGGAGCCCTCGAAGCTGGCCCCCACGACGGAAACACTTCTTGCGCCATTCTGATGTAGATACCGAACCGCAGCCAAAACGTCAAAACGAGTTCCGTCGTCTCCCGCCGTGAGCTAATACAACCCCGCGATTACCTGCGCCGTACATGTCTGCATAGACCGCGCCACCATCTTCTGTCGGAAATGAGACTTGAGTTTGCGCAGCGCCTGCAACGGCAAGTGCGAAAGTAATTAGTAACGCCCGAAGAGACATGGCAAAAGCTTACACCAAATATTGATTCTTATAACCCAAACGCGGCTGTAACTTCTTGTTTACATAAAAATGATAGTCTCAACAAAGTCGCGCTTGGGGCAAATTGTGCCTTATACAAAAGGGTTTGATGAAACAGCTACTGAAATTAATGACCGGGTGTACGTTGCTGCTGGTTACAGCACCCTATATTCTCGTCGCGCAATCAACTTACGGAACGATTTTAGGAACAGTCAAAGACTCATCAGGGGCCCTCGTTCCCGACGCCTCGGCTACAATTACGGACATCGACGAAAACACCGCTCATACTGTGAAGACAAATGCTGCCGGGGAGTATGAACAGCCGAACCTTCTGCCGGGCCACTATTCGGTGACCATTAGTGCCGCTGGATTTGAGACGTTTACCGCAAAAGATTTGCAGTTAGCTGCGCGGCAGATCCTGCGCGCGGACGCCGCTCTCCAAATCGGCCAATCGGCGCAGACCGTCACAGTTGAAGATTCAGAGAATGGCATCATCGCCACCGATACTCAGGCCATTCAGGCCAGCTTTGATTCAAAGATCTTTTGCAACTGCCCGCCAATACACGCGCGAACGGAAACACAAGTCCTTACCAGCTGATACAAGTTTTGCCGGGCGTGACGCCCGATCCCGCTGGGGACTTCTCCATTCAGGGCGGAATCCCATCGCAAACGCAATATTCGTTGGATGGCATTTCGATTACGAACGTCGGCGGAAATTCCCCCTTAACGAATGCATTTCCTTCAGCAGAGTCGATTTCTGAGATTAAGGTTCAGGGCGTCGGTAATCAAGCCGAATACGGACAGGTCGGAGACATCACGACCGTGTCGAAGAGCGGCACCAACGAGTTTCACGGAGATTTGTTTTGGTATGCTCAAAATCGAGCTCTGAACGCTCTCAATTTTGGAGAGCAGGTAAAGCCGCAACTGGTCGCTAACGACTTTGGCGCGAGCGCTGGCGGCCCGGTTGTGATCCCGCACATATACAACGGCCACAATAAAACCTTCTTTTACGGCACGTATGAAGGTTTCAATTCCCTCGCGAAAAAACGATCCAGAATAGCGTGCCAACCGCTTCGGAGCGCGCCGGCAACTTCACTCAGCAAGGCGTAACGCCGATCAACCCAACGACGGGACAACCATATCCCGGCAATGTTATCCCGAGTAGCGACATCAGTTCAGTTGCGTTAGGCTTCTTGAACCTCTATCCGCTTCCGAACGCCGGCAATCCGAATGTTGCCTCGGCCAATAATTGGATCGCTAATAAAAACAATACTTACACGTCAAATCAGTACGATGTACGCGTCGACCAGTACTTAAATCAGAAACAGTCATTTTTCGCTCGGTGGACCTGGAAGGACATCAATAAACTAATCCCGCAGGATCTGCTGGTGCCGAGCGAGAGCAATCCCGACAACTATAAATTATTCGTGGCGGCGCACGACTGGGCTTTAACGCCAAATATTCTGAACGAGGCGCGCTTCGGTTTCACCATAGAACAGACGAGTCAAACTCTGCCTTTCAATGGCTCAGCCTTTACCGATGCGCTGGGTTTGGTTGGCATTGGACCGACCTTCCCGTTCAATGGCCTCCCCGACGTCAGCATCAATAACCTGAAGGAGCTGGATACCGATCGCGGCAATTCGACTACCCGCAACGAAACATACCAGTTCACCGATAACCTGACTTGGCACAAGGGTGATCATACGTTTAAGTTCGGCTTCGACTATCGCCATATTCGCGCGGTGTCGCCATTGGGCTTCATCTCCGGAGACAACTATGGCGGCTACTCCTTCGACGGAACATTCACTGGGGTGCCATTCGCTGATTTTCTACTTGGCCTGCCCATCGACCCAGATGTCGACGACGTCAAAAACGATAACGACGGCCGTTCCAACCACTACAACGCTTATTCCCAGGATAGTTGGCACGCTAGTCAGAAGCTGACAATCGAATACGGGTTGCGTTGGGAGTTCCATCCGGGCTATATCGACGCCAACGGAAACATCGGTAATTTCGATCCATTTATTGCCAAATCGGGTGCGGTCATCTATCCCGATGGCGCTTCATCAACGCTGGCGCCTGGCTATTTGCAGTCGTTCGATGCCTGCCCAACCTTGGGCAGCTCGGCGGGACCATCCGCCAATGGCGCGCCATGCACTCCCGTGCTGAGCGCCAGCCAAGCGGGATATCCAAACTACTTGCGCAACGCTCCCAATCGTTTCGTGCCGAGGTTCGGTTTCGCTTATCGCCCGTTCGGGGACAAAACCGTATTCCGCGGCGGCTTCAGCGTGTTTAATACTGAGGTGCTGGGATCCATCTATTACGCGTTCACAGGGACTCTGCAATCCAACACGCGGACATACGTCAATCAAAACTCGCAAGACCAACCGATCTTCGCCTGGCCGCAAACACAATACGGCGGATTAGGCGCCATTTCACCATTCGGTACCGCCTATTTCGGAACTGCGAACCAGTTGAACTGGAAAGACCCATATTCCATGCAATGGAATTTTTCGATTCGATCGGGATCTCGGCTTTCAGACCGGCCTCCGCGTTTCGTATATTGCTATGGAGACTCGCGATTTGGTTTGGTCGCCGAATCTGAACCAGTCTTATTACTCGACGACCTATTACATTGATCAGCCCTTGAGCAGCCGGCCCTTTCCTAACTGGGGAACGGTCAACACTCGAGCAAACGGGGCAAATGCGAATTATCAATCAATGCAGATTGAAGTGAACCATAGGCTGAAGGGCGGCGTGCAGTTCATTTCGACCTACACTCTGGCCAAGAACCTATCTGACAACGGTGGGTATGCAACTTCAAGCACGGGAGGAAACTTTGCTGGGGAGAACTCCGGCTCTCGCACGATGGACTTTTATGATCTCAAGGCTGAATATGGACCCGTATCCAGCACTCCACGTAACCGTTGGGTCACGACGGCTCTTTGGAATCTGCCGTTCGGGCGGGGGCGGCAATTTGGCAGTCACTGGAACCGTTTGGTCGATGCAGTGGCGGGAGGTTGGCAATTCAACAACATCTTCACCTGCCAAAGCGGACCGTTCTTGACCCCTTCGTTTAGCGGCGGTGATCCGTCGGGCACTGGCTCGGGCGTTATTGGTCGCGCACAAGCTCCGGACTTAGTAAGTAATCCGAATTCAGGACCCCGGACGCCGCAGGACTGGTTCAACCTAAGTGCCTACACGTGTCCTGGTACTCCCAATTGGACGCCGGGGACTGCCTGCCTGATCGGATCGGCGCCCGGTTATGGCGCTCCGCTTGGCCGGTTTGGAAACGCCGGCGAGGGCACGCTGGTCGGGCCTGGCTTAATCAACCTAAACTCCGGCCTTAGTAAGTATTTTTCACTGACTGAACGCGTGCGGATTAAGGTGGAAGGCTCATTTACTAATTCGTTGAATCACCTGAACCTTGCCCTTCCCAACACATCGATTGACAACAGTAGTGTGGGGGTGATCACCAGCGCGGCATCGGCCAATTTCGGCGGCAACCGCACTGGGCAAGTGGTGCTCGGGTCGAATTTTGAGCTGGTGTTAGATCTGTTGTGCAGCCGCGGGCGCCAGCGCGGATTTTCCAAAAGCCACGGGCGCCCGAGCTTTTTCAATCACCATCAAAAGCACCGCAATCCACAATGCGTCCGCCAGGAACAAATGAACGAGTTGCATCCAAATTGGCGCGAGCAGGAGAATGTTGAACGCACCCGCGAATACTTGAAGGAGCACAACGGCGACGACGCGACTTGCGGCTGTGCGGGATGTTCCGGAAGATGAATTGTTCTGCATCGCGCTGACCGCTGCCCAAAGTAAATAGACAGCGCCCAGAATTGCGATAACCGGATGTACCATGCGTAGGCGCAGAAACATGCTGGAGGCGTTTGAAAAATCCTGTCGCATTCCAGCGGATAGGGAGACCGCGGGAAAGAGCGTATCGCCCAGTGCTGCAATGCCCCCTGTTATGCAGACCACCAGCGCGACGGGGAGTGATCCTTTGACGAGGGGCGGCGCATTTGAAAAGTCAACCCGCTCCAAACCGGTCGCGGCGAGCCATGCCGTTACAGTCAAAACTGAAAGCAGCAGCATGGTATTGGTGAGATGCGCGGAAAGATAAATCGCACGGCCGATCGAGGCGTCGCTCGCTACATACCGAAAAAGAACTAAGCCAGCACCTAGCAGGGCTTCAATCACGAGAAAGAGCAAGGTCAATATCGAATAGCGCCTGACCGCGTGCTTCCGCGGATATACCCGAAACGCCCATATCACTAACCCAATGACCAGCGGAGTGTCTAGGCCCGTCATGACGCGATGAGTAAACTCGACCAGCGTTTTGGTGGCGGCCGCATGCGGAATCATAACGCCATTGCAAAAGGGCCAATGCGCACCACATCCGTCACCGGAGAAAGACGCTCGAACATACGCGCCCCAGATGATCACCAGAATATTAAATGCCAGCACGAACCAGGCAAATGCCGCAAAGCGCCGGCGCGAGTGGGTAAGCATGTTACACCTCTACTTTTTTCCTACTCCGTAAAAGCGCGACTTTCAGAATGGCGGCCACGCTACACACTTCCGTGATACGCCCATCCATTACCATTTGGACTGCTTCCTCAAAGGGCTGCCACTGCACAACAATATCCTCTTCCGGATCGAGGTTCATCTCGGTCGTCGAAAGGCCGGTTGCCCAATACAGTGTCTGCACGTCATCGGAAACGCCATTACAAACGTCGACCGTCCCCAGACTTACCCAATGCCGCGCAAGGAGACCCGCCTCTTCCGCCAACTCGCGTTGTGCCGTCGCCAGCATGTCCGTTTCGCCCGGTTGCGAACCGCCGCGCGGGATTTCTAGCGAGTGACGATTGGGAGCGTAGCGCCATTGTCCGACAAGAACGATGCGGCCGAGTTCGTCAGTCGCGACCACGCCAATCGACGGCCGGATCTCAACGACGCCATATAAGCCGGGCTGTCCGTCGGGCCGCAGCACCCGATCCTCACGCACGCGAATCCACCCATTCTCGTAGGCAATGCGTGATGATTGCGTAACCCACGGATTCGTGGGCACTCTATGCAGCCTCGGCGCAAATGGCGGCCAAGGCGTCGAGATCGACATTGCCGCCAGACAGCAGAATACCTACGGACTTGAAGATGGTGGGCTGCCTTTTGTGCAACACGGCGGCGGCCGCCACGGCGCCACTCGGCTCGACCAATAACTTCATCCGCGTCAGCAGGAAACGGACAGTTGTGCGAATCTCCTCTTCGGAAACCAGCAGTACGCCGGCTGCTCGTTCCTTCACGATCGGGAACGTGATGTGTCCAGGAATCTGTGTGCGCAGACCATCGGCGATGGTTGCGGGTGGATCAATTCCCGTGCGCTCGCCACGCTGGATCGATAGAAACCAATCGTTCGCCAATTGCGGTTCAACCCCATATGCCTTCATTTGTGGCCGAAGTGCTTCGATCACCGTCAAGGCGCCGGAAAGCAGTCCACCGCCGCCAAGGCAAACGAAGAGAGCATCGAGATCGGGCATATCTTCGAGCAGTTCCAAGGTAGCCGTCCCTTGGCCGGCAATGATCCACGGATGATCGTAGGAAGGCAGGATAATCGCGCCTGTCTCGGCCGAGATCCGCGCGGCGATTTCTTCGCGATTCTCCCTTTGCCGGTTAAAAAGGACAATCCTCGGATCGTAAGCCTGCGTGGAGGCAAGCTTTGCCTTGGGCGCGTCAGTCGGCATCACGATGGTGGCTTGAATGCCCGTATGCGCGGCCGCAATCGCAACGGCTTGCGCATGATTGCCGGATGAAAAAGCGACCACTCCACGCTTACGCTCCTCCGGGCTGAGCGACAGGATGAAGTTCGCTGCTCCGCGAATCTTAAACGAGCCCCCCCGCTGCAGGTTCTCGCATTTAAAGTACGCTTTGAGGCCCGTCGCCTCATTAAACAGCCGCGACGTGTCGACCGGCGTACGTTGAGCGAGTTGCGCGATTCGCTCAGAAGCTGTCAGCACATCCTCAAAAGTGACTACCTCTGAGGCAACTTCCGCGCTGCTCGATATCACTAGTAACCTGCCTTCTTGTCGACCAACGCCTCCAGCGGCTCGCCATTTTGATAGCGGTGGAAGTTTTCGACGAAGCGGTTCATCGCGAGATCAAGCCAATCGGGATCGCGTGTGTGGTCAGCAGTATGGGGCGAGACGAGCACATTGGGCATGTCCCAGAAAGGATGGTCGGCCCGAAGCGGCTCGTTTTCAAAAACGTCCAGCGCCGCGGCGGCAATTTTCTCCGTCTGTAGAGCGTCGATCAGTGCGGCCTCGTCGATGACTGGCCCACGGCCTACGTTGATGATCGTGACGGAAGGCTTCATCACCTTGAATGCCTCAGCCCCAATGAGATGGTGTGTCTCCGGCGTATTGGGGGCGGCCGCAACCACCACATCGACTTCGGCCAACATTGCCAGAAGGTCGTGTGTGCCGAACGCTTTGTCGATGACGGGATCAGAGGATGACTTCTCCGGGCGGCGGCGCAGCGCATAAATCTTCATTCCCAGAGCCTTCGCTAGAACCGCGCATTCGCGGCCAATTTCACCAAACCCAACCACGCCCATGATCCGCTCGGACAGCCAGTCACAATCAAACGTTTCCCACTTATGCGCACGCTGGTTGTCGATCAGGCGTGGAACTTGCTTATAGAAATAGAGCATGCCAAGAATGGCAAACTCAGCCAACGAGCGTTTGAAAACGCCACGGGCGTTAGTGACCGGAACCGCGCTTTCGATGAGTTCAGGAAAGAGGAGCTTCTCGACACCGGCCGAAAGCGAGTGCACCCATTTGACGTTCTTAGCTAACGGCCATAGCTCCCGCAGTGATATCGCTTTGCTGGTTAGGCCAGAACTCAAAATAACTTCGGCTGTCGGAATAAATTTGCGAACCTCGTCAGGGTCGCCGCTAATACAGAAATTGGCTTCTTCCAGAACCGATTTCAGGCCACGCACGGCATAGTGGTCCGGGGGAATCAATGCGAGTGCGTTGGGTTTGGTCATGAAAGTTTAGTTTGCGCGGCCAATGGGAGTGTACCGGTTGGCGCTAAACCTTCAGTTTAGCGAAAGGGACCGCTGTTTCAAGGCACTTCGGCTAAGCGGTCCAGCAGGATGCGCGCCGCTTCCTGGCTGGCGCTCTTCTTGGAAGTTCCGGTAGCGCGGCCGATTTGACCATCGCTTATGCGCGCTTCGACGGTGAAGATCTTGGCATGCTCAGGTCCGCTCGAATCGACAATGATGTAGCGCGGGGAAGACATGCCAAGGGCTTGCGTGCGCTCCTGTAGAACACTCTTGAAGTTGAGTGCATCAATCGATTCCACATCGTCGTTATCCAGCACCTGGACGACATGTTCCTCGATGAATGTGCGTGCCACTTGAATACCGCCGTCGATATGCAACGCTGCAATCACCGCTTCCATCGCGTTCGCAAGGACTGTCTTGCGTTCGCGGCCGCCATTGCGATCTTCACCCTTCCCCAACCGCAGGTGTTCGCCCAGCTTAAGTTCCAATGCACAACGGTGAAGATGGGTTGCGCTCACCAAGTGCGCCTTCCACTTCGAAAGAGTACCTTCACGGGCGCCGGAATGTCTCAACACGAGTGCTTCGCTGACAACGAAACCAAGCACCGAATCGCCAAGAAATTCGAACTGTTCATTATCGCCGATTTCGGGAATTGGCGAAGCCCGTTCACTCAACCAAGAGCGGTGGGTCAGAGCTCTCTGCAAGAGTTCTTGGTTGCGGAACTGGTAACCAAGCTTCTCTTCCAAAGCCTCAAGTGGAACACTCATACCGTCAAGCGAATTATTTTGCTTTGAGCTTGGTGGCGTTGTCTTTCTGTTGCTGCGCAAACTGCTTCACCGCCGGAGCCGCATCGGGCATAGCCAGCACTTTGTCGGCAGTGGTAACGGCGTCGTCATATTGCTTGTTTTCAAGATACGCTTTCGATAAACGAGCATATGTCGCCGGATCCTGGCGGTCGGCCTCCCCGATCGATGTCTTGTAATCCTCAATTTCTTCCGGATAATTCTTGTTCAGGTCAGCGACTTGGCCAAGCGCTGCATGTGCCTCGGCCATGAAATCTTTTTTAAAATTCGGCCACTGATCGGCAGGAATTCCCGCCGGCGCCGACGTTGCCGACTTGCATAACTCCAATGCCTTATTCGCGTAGTCAGTCACCTTCTTCAGGCTCTTGTCTTTATCTAAATCGTTTTCACGGGTATGGGCCACGACCGCCTGTGCCAGCGTGACCCGCACAGGAATGTTGTTAGGATCGGCCTCCAGCGTGCGGTCGCCCCAAATGACCGTCTGCTCATAATTGCCTTCGCGATTGGCCGCATCGGTGGCCATGTTCAACAACTGAATCTTGAATTGAGTATCTGCGAAGGTATCCAGCACATACTCGATATCCTTCAATTCTTGCGGGACATTGTTCTGCTGAACGTCATTCTGCACCTTCACCAGCGCCTCTCTTTCCTTTGCGGACTTAGGCGCGGGTTGCTGTGCCACCGTGGTGAGGGCAAAAAGGAACACGCCCGGCAAAACTGCAATACTTTTAATGGTCATTTCCATGATCTCCTACGGAAGATGTGAGTTGCACGCCCCGCTCCGCCGCTTCGCGAGCCTGTGCGGAAGTGCCGTCGATGGCCAGCGCAAGTTTAAATTGTTGGTTAGCTTTGTTAAGGTCGCCGGAAAGATATTGGATGCGGCCCTCATAGATGTGCGACCAGGCCGTCACGGATGGATCTGGATTCGCAGCAATCGTTCGCTCAAATAGCTGGATAGCCTGTCCCATGCGCCGTTGCTGAACCGCGCATCGTGCCAGCCCATACGTAGCGCGCGCTTGCAGCGTTTTGTTGTCGGTCTGCTCATAAACCTTTTTGAACGATTTCTCGGCCGCATCGAAATCCTTCTGCTCATAAAGTCCTTCGGCTGCCTCAAGCGATTGTTCGGCTGGAGGCAACTGCATAACGGCCGGAGGGGCGATAACCTTGGGCGCTACCGTTTGAACAAAGTCTATCGTGCGCAGACGTTTTTCTTCCTTCTTGACATCGATGCCATCGATCAGGTCCGGATAATAAATGCGCAGCGCCGTGTCTTGCTTTTCGTACTGCGGCAGAAGAGAGGCGAACGCCGCCGTCAAGATGAAGCCTTCCCGCATGGCTTTATCGACATACTGCTGCTTCTCAGCCGCGCTCCCATGCATTAGGCGGCTGTCGATTGCCTTGATCAGGCACTTCGTTACTAACAGTGAGAAATTGTCTTTAAAGGTTAGGTCGAGCGCTGGCGCGTTGTCGGCAAACTCCTGCAGCGCTTTCTTCTTTTGCGCGATACTTACGCTCGCCTTAAATGTCAGAGGGTCCAGTAGGTAAGACAGGTAGGCGTCCCGTATCTCATCCACTACCGGATGACTGGTCGGCGTAATCACCACGAAGTAGTCATTGTTATAGCTGCGTACTTGAACCTGATCGGGTGCAGCCAGCAGATCCAGATAGACACGGAATTGATGCCCCGCGCCGCCTCCGCTGAGCGGATTGCGCAAGTAGCCGTTGGTTTCAAACAGGGCGTTGATCACCGGCTCCTGATATTGTTCGATAGCTGCGTTGTAGGCCGGTTGCGATCGTTTCCAAAGGTCCTCAATATTGGCTTCCTTATAGAAGATAGCGAGCAACGGGCCGAAGCCTTCGAGCGCCTGGACGTCGGGGGGAAGCGTTATACGCGGCGCAAAGGTAGGCGGCCCATCCACCGCCATCGCGAAAGAAATGTACTGGCTCAGGTTGCTGGTTGCGTTGGGCTTCAAATGCAGCTTATAGAAATCTCTCAGTTGGGGCAGACACTCGATCTTGCGCTTGGCCAACTCGTCCCGAACCTGCTGGCGAAGTTGAAAACGCTGATTCAAGGGTGAATCTAGCCCGTCATCGTAGCCTGCCGCATTGATGGCCGCAAGCGTTGAAAACAGGGTGAGGCTAACGCCGAACTGACTCTCCGCGTTTTCCGTCGGAGCGCCTGCTTGCCCGGCGCTCAATGGATATGGCTCAAGGCAAACCAGCAGGAGACCCGCCAGCAGAGGTCGTGTTAGTGCTCGGAAATTCAAAGCGAAAACGTGCTCGACCCCAGTTTAGCCTAGCTTGAGGAGTAGGCTGCCGTCCCCAACATCGTCGGCTATCTCACAAGCTGCGAAACCGCAAACGTAGTGGATACGTTCTACTTTGTGGATATCTTTGCTTTCATCCATAATGCTCCGGTTCCTGGCTATTCAACTGATCTCGGTGGGTGCGGCCCTGCTTGCGCACCAAACCAGCGCGGTGTCCACATCGGATGACAAGAAGTGCACGCTAAGCGGCACTGCCGTCGATTTCTTAACAGGTCAGCCGCTGCGAAAGGCCACCATCCGTCTTACACCTGAGCACGGCATCGCGCCGGGATACCTGGGAACGACTGATGATCAAGGTCATTTTCATCTGGAGGGAATTAAGCCCGGCACATATGACCTGAGCGGTGAGCGCACAGGTTATTTGAAGAGTGAGTTTGATGCCCGAATTCCGGGTGGGGACGGTACGATCCTAACCTTGAAGGCGGACGGCTCGCTGGCCGATCTGACAGTGACGCTAGTGTAGTGCGGCACACAGATTAACGATTATCCAGAGCAAGGCGAGCACGCTTAACTTTTTCGAGGATGTCGGAGGCCTTGGCGGTCCAGATGAAGGGTTTGGG
>JBARMQ010000270.1:0-2133 GCA_049802535.1 Bryobacteraceae bacterium
CCATGGCGCCCACCTCATCGTCATTGGTGACGCTCAAGTGCGCTGTCAGATCGTGGTCGGCCACCCTTTGAAGGGCTGTAACCGCGACTTGTAGCGGAGCTGTGACGGACACCATGACATAGATACCAACCCCAAGGAGCAGTGCGAGACTGAGAACGATGAGCACAACCAAGAGGGCGATGCGAGATGTGATTCTCTGCCCGGCTTCCTGCTCCCGCAGACTTTGGCTCTTCTCCGTTAGATCGGCGAGCCGCTCGATCGCTGCCTTGTGCTGTACATAAAGGGGAGCCAACTCTGTATCTATCACTAAATTGGCTCTTTGATCATCTTTCTGCTGCACCGCAGGAAGAAACTCGCCGAACAATATCTGAAAGTATTTGGTGGCGGGGCCCTTTGATGCGGTCTGAATGCCATCGCGAATCTGCAGTTCGAGCGGGGTACTCGCGGGAAGCGCGTCTTTCCAGTAAGTCTGTCGATGGTCGTAGTCGTGCTTGAGCCCATCCAGCTTCTTAACGAGAGCGCTGATCCGGCTCGGATCGGCGCGCATCGCCCTCTCGATCTGCAGGGCAGTTAGATGCGTTTCCACGATGAACTCGGGAGGGGGCAGGATATCTGAACGTAGATCCATCTCGCGTGCTATCGCTTTGTAAATGGGCCCCGAGACCTTAACCTCGTTTATCGCCGCGAAGAAGAGAGCCCCGAGGCCGGCAAGGCTCACGATGGATAGGCAAATCATCGCGATAGGTTTGCTGCGTATGCTCAAGCGTTGCAGCGAGGTATATTCGCGCTGCGGCGTTGAGGTCATGTTTTGAGCAGCACGTGACCCACCGCTGTGACCCATCATGGGTTTTCGACTATCAGCATTCATCGTTCTTGCTAGCCCCACGGATTTTCTTTGGGTCTTATCGGCAACCAGGCATGCGATCGCTATCCCCTCAATTGCGCGAGCGGTCGATTTAGCGAGCTTTCATTCGGGAAAAGCTCCAGATCTTATGCGGCAGCACGTATGTAATCCCGCTCGCGACCTGCCATTGTGTAGAAGTCCCGGTAAAACCACGGACAAGGCCGGTGTCGATGACCAGGTTCGGGCGAACGCTGTAGTTGCCCGACCACAAAGCGCTAAAACCAGTGCCGTCAGTAAGCGGCTGGCTGAAGGATCGCAGTTCGGCGGTCGCTCCCAGCTTCGATGTAATGGGGTGAGAAACCGCTACGGCATGTCCCCATTGGCCGCGCCGGACCGCTCCCTCTGTTTCGTTCAAGAACACATTATCATCGACATGAAAATGTCCTAGATCAGCGCTCGCCAACAAAACCGCGCTGTTCGCATAGCCGCCGATATCGAGGCTCGAAGCGGTCCCGCCCTTTATCAGGTGAAGGTAGCTCGCTGAGATAGTTGGTCGTGTCCCCTGACCGGGCATCAGAATCACCTGTACGCCGGCTTGGGCGTCGCCTCGCTGCGTCAGTTGTTCCTGCGCGGTGCTGCTGTATGCCACCGGCTCGGACGACAGGATGAACTGGAGTAACGGCGCCACCGTTAGCCGCATAGTCTGTTCCTGGGCGGCTCTGTTTGAGAACTGAGCGGAGCCCGATGCATACAACATGCCGGACTCAAGCTGCGCGTACCCTACTGGTGTAAGCAGTGCTGAAGTGGCCATAGCCGGGCGTCCTGGATTGGCTGCGAGGTCTGGCTGTTTGTCTTCACTTGAAGCTGCCGGAATCGCCGATACAACCATCGTCGAGGAATACAGTGTGGCCGCGTGCACACTGCCTTCCGCAGGCGAGACGCCCGATTCCTCGTTGGAAAAGCTCGCCAACGTGCGGACAGATGCGGGTAACTGGTTGGGGCTTTGTGCGATGGCGGGGCCGCCCAGACTGGCAGTGCAGACGACTACTAGTAACAACGTGCAGTGAAGAGTGCCCTGGCTGGTTCTGGTCTTACCCTGCTGAGCCGGTGCTAAGGAAACTTCTTCCGCGCTTTTTCGAACCTGCTTCGAATGATTCATTTCGCCCTCGACCAAAACATCGGCGAAGGGATCGCGAACCAACAGATACAATGCCCAGACTTTTCGGGCACTCAGCCGAACTTCTGTTCGGCCCCATAGTGTGCGAAATTGGAACGAAGCGAAGCAGGCT
>JBARMQ010000271.1:0-8414 GCA_049802535.1 Bryobacteraceae bacterium
GGAAAGGGGCAGTGCCGGCCAATCGGGTAAAGGATTGAGCATAAAAGACTCCCCGTTTCCCGCATCGGCAGCTGGCCCTGGACGTCCCGGCTTGCGCATTCGTGATGTGCGCCTTCCCGAGTGGATCATCCTTAGCTTCTTTGCATACCTGGCGTTTATTTCACCTTGGTTTACGGAACGGCCCAAGTTACAGTACCGCGCGCTAGAACTGCTTGTTGGCGTAGCCGCGATTATCGCTGTAATGGTGGCGCTGCAGCGAACCAAAATTTCTCGCGAAATGGACCATATTCGCGACTGGATTCCGATGGGCTTGACCTTGGCCGCGTTTCAGAGCATGGAACTTTTCATTCCGGCGCACTTCACGCATCATTACGAACAGATATGGGTTAATTGGGACCAAACGTTGTTAGGGGCCTGGGGGCTGCGTCACGCGATTGTGAGTTTGGGGTGGCTGATCCCCGGTTATCTGGAGCTTTGCTATTTGCTGGTCTACGGCGTGGGAACTTATTGCCTGTTGCTGTTATATTTTGTGAACCACCGCCGGGGTATTGACGCATTTTACGCGGTGTACCTGGGGGGGACTTTGGGCGCATATGCTTTTTTCCCGTTCTTCCCGTCACAGCCGCCGCGTTTACTTTTCCCGCAAATCGACCCCCCGACGATTGATACGTTCCTGCGCAATCTCAATTTGTGGATTCTGCGCAACGGATCGATCCATTCAAGCGTGTTCCCGAGCGCCCACGTCTCGAGCGCGTTTGCAGCGGCTTGGGCGATGTTCCTCCTCATGCCGTCGCGCAAGCGTTATGGATGGGGACTGTTGATTTACGCAACAAGTGTTGCGCTGGCCACGATTTATGGCCGCTATCACTATGCGGCGGACGTCATAGCGGGGTTTGCCATCAGCGTCGCGGCAGCTGCGTTATTCCTACTCGTCCGGCGAAAACCCACGTCAGCTCCGCAATGAATTGCCAGTGGCTGCCATGGGCGGCGCAATGTGGCGATATGCGCGGCTTTCGTCCTGCTCTTCGCCTGTGACTACGGTTTCGAGAATGGGCACGGCGAGCACTACCCCAAGGGCTGAAATGCGCTCGAGAAGGGTCAGCAACAATTCCGACTGAATCTTCAAGAATTCGTTGTAGTCAGGCGTCAGCACGTAGGAGAAAATCTCGAGGTCGAAAGACTGCGTAGTCATGGCTGTGAAGCGAACGGGAACCGCCGTCGGATCGACCATCGGATGATTCTCCAAGACTTGCGTGATGGCGTCCATCGCCTTCCGGATCTCGGCTGGCGTCGTGCCGCGACGCAGGTGAACGGTGGGATGGAACCACATGCGATCGCGGCGAGTATAGTTTTCAAGCGTCATCGTCGAAAACGTGGAATTGGGAATGGTTACCAACGTACGGCTCAATGTGCGAATGCGGGTGGATCGCAAACCTATGTCTTCGACGGTGCCGACTTGACCGCCAAACTGGCAAAAGTCGCCCACCAGAACGGGGCGATCGCTAATCACGGCCACGCTACCGAACAAATTTTCGATCGTCTTTTGCGCAGCTAGCGCGACGGCCAGGCCGCCGACACCAACGCCAGCCAGAATCGCGTTGGTGTTGTAGCCCCAGGCCGCCAAAGTGAAAACGACAGCAATGCAGAAGATAGCAATCTTCGCGACTCGCACGCCGAGCGGCAGAACCGAATAAGACAGGGCACGTTGGCGAGCGTCCAGTCGCGCGCAGAGGTGATCGGAAATCAGGTCCACAATGCGCATGGAGAGCGAGGCGAAGCCGAGGGCGACCAGGCATTCCAACAGATAGCCGAGGTACAGCCGGAGCAGGGCCGAAGGCGTGAACTCTTCCATGCACGCACGGAAGACGGCCACCGAGAGCAGCAACCGTAACGGCTCGGTAAAGGACGAAAGCCTCGCGGGATGGAAATCCGCGGTGTAACGCTTGGCAATCGCGGCGGCAATTGCGATGACGGCACGGGAGAGAAGGCTTGAGAGAACCGACAGCAGGAGCGCCAGCAAGATCAGGGCAATCCAGATGTAGAGCGGCGTACCGACGAACGTGATTTCGACTAACGGCGCAGGCAGAGATTTCTCAATGCCCGATTTTCGCGTCAGCTCCGTCAGTTCAGGAATGCGCTGGACGCTCTCGGCGGAAACGATCCAGATTTGCATACCATTGTGTGCAATGCGCTGCAGATACAACGGAATGGTTTGATCGTTTACGCGGAGGGTGGCCAAACGTTCCTGATCGCCGGGCAATCCATCGTCTGGGCTGCCCGCGGGCGTGTCGTTCAGATCCCTCAGATCGAATTCCGTATCGTAGTCGAGCAGGTTCGAGAGCGTTTGCGCGAGTCGTGGACCCTCCGTATCTTGATCACGAACTCTGCGCAAATCCAAATACTTGGCAGCAGTTTCAAATTTGCCGCTATGACAGGCTTCGAGGAAGTTAGTAACGGATGTGCGGGGCGTCCCGCGGCCTAACGGGTCGAGAGATTGGGTGGAAGACGGAGTGGCCGTTGAAATCGCTTTGCCTAATCCGCCTGGCAGACCTTGCCCGAACGCCTCGGGATTCTTTGCCAAGACAATGAGACAAACGCAAAACGGCAACAATCGCCAAAGTAGTTTCATATGGTTGGTTACTTCACGTTGACACGCAAAACGAGTGGAAACCCGCCTTCGCGCCCGTTTGGATTAGACCGCCCAGACGAAATTGTTGTGACGGACTTAGTTCTTGGGTCCGATGTTTTCGGTTCGTCCCGCGAGCGGTTTCACTGTAGGGCCACCGCACACACCGACGCCGGTATTCAAGAGCGCATTGAGCAGATTCATCAGTACCGCGTACACGACTTGCTCATTGACCGGCTGACGGCCAGGCATGCGGAAGGTTCCCGGAAGCTCCTTAGCGATTTGAAGCCGGACAGCATGCGGCATGGCGCGGCCACTGACATCGCGTTTGTTTGCGAGAGATAACGGCGTCTGCAGCACGCTGCCGGATTTCCCATCCACATAGAATTGGCATCGCGAGAACCATCCCAAGTTTCCCGGATCAGCCGCATCAAACAGCAGAAGAGGCGCCTGGCGGTCGGTGGCGGACAAGTCCAGGGCAACAGTACGCGCGCGGTCGTCTATCCGAAATTCAAAACCCGCCTGCCGGGCAATGTTACCGATGAACTCGGTGTCCAGTTCGAGATAGAGATACTTATTCGAGCCTGCTTCAAGAACCTGCATTCGCCACTCACATTTTAACCATCGGCGAGGGTCGCCGAATCCAGTGTGATGTTTTCAAGATACTTCCGATAAGGTTGTGTGGGCAGGCGGCAACGCTTCTCAGAGCAATTTCGGTGTGGTTTTTGAGAACACGAAGGCGCCGGGTGCGATTGAGCGCCCATAGGTTAGCGCCCCGCCTGCCGCACTTCATCGCCAGAATTTTTAGTGGTCCAGTTTTTACCATCGGGCGATTCATCCTGCTCGAAATGAATTCGGTTTTTGCCGTTGAAGGTATTTATAGTGCGGTAATAGGTAACCTTGTCACCTTGATTCCAACGGCTATAAAAGGTCCAACGATCGCCATCGATGGATAGGTCGTTTAACCCGGTGGCGATGCCGCTGGGCTGAATCACTTGGGTGTGATACTTTCCCGGCTCGTTTGTGGGAACAATCACCAACAGGCCGCCGGCCACGCCGTTCGCGGTTTGCTGGCAGGCGAAATACTGGCCAATCTCCGAGCATTGATTGATAAGGTCTTCAGGCTTTGCGGCGCCGGTGCGAGTAACCTTCCAAGTCCCGTGGTACAGCCATAGCGGCGCAAATGCCGGGTTGGCAGCGGCGGCAATAAAGCATTCGGCACAAATAGCCAACGTAATGAGCGCAATCCGAAGCAAGACTAGGCGGAGACCTCATCTCCAGACTAACTCGATTCGCAACGCTCTATTGTTGCGGCTGAGGGCTGATGGGCGCGACCGGAGTTGTGGCGTTGCCGTTGGTACTGAAAATGCCACCGGAAGTACCGAATTGACTGCTGGTATTCGAGGCGCCGATGCCTTGACCATTTCCATTGGCGGGGTTGTTCGGCGTCTGATTATTCTGCGTCGCTCCGGCCATTCCGTTTGTGCCGGTGGTTACTTCTTGTGGATTGAACCAGAACTCCCATTTCGAATAATCGGTTTGATCATGGATGACCTTGATTCCGCGACCTTGCGCGGTGCTCGCAACTCCGGCGAACATGCCGCCCAAGCCGGAGTTCGAGAAGGCAGAATGGAACGTAGAGCCGCCCGCAGCAGTCGATGAGCCTGAGTTGAAAGCAGACCCGCTCCCAGTTGAGCCTGCCGGCTGGTTGAAACCGCCGGGTGCTATTGATTGCGCGGTTGCGCCTTGGCTGGCCACCATGCCGTAGATTTGCTGCACGGCATTAGGCGGTTGATTGGGCGAAGATCCATTTGGGTATTGTGGCGCTTGCCCCGGCAACGCCAACGCTGGACCATTCGGGTTCTGGCCATTAAAAGAGGCGGACATCTGGCCTCCGTTCTGGTTATTCAAATTATTTGGATCGTTTGGATCGCCATTGAGGCTTGGCGCGCCGCCAGCCGCGAGGGCCGGAGGACGTTGTGGAACGGAGTAAACCGTTGGGCCGCCTGGGGTCGCGCCGGCAGGTGAATTAAAACCCGCGGGCGAACCAACCGGCCCCGCAATGGAATTGGTGTTATTGGCGGACTGGCCGCCGAAGGAATTTCCGCCAAACGCGGAGGAGGATGCGCCGTTATTTCCGAAGCTGCTCTGGCCGAAACCACTTTGGCCGGAAGCGCCGCCCTGCGGATTTGTGGAGTTCTGAGCGGAGGTGTTTTGATTTGCGATAGGGGCCGGATTGACCTTCGAATCGATGAGCGCCACACCGCCGGGCGCCATGTGCAGGAGCCGCCAATCGTCTTTGCCGGTGAGGGGATCTTTATAGCGATGGCGCAGGAACCGGATGCCGTTGGTGTTTTCAAGCCCATTGATATCGGGCGGGAAGCGGCCTTGGAAATGCGTCCAATAGACCTTGACGGCCTGTTTATATTGATTGCCGCGATCCACCAGCAACTGCTCTTTAGCGCGTTGCGCTTCAAAGGCCATCACCGGCATTTCCTCGTAGAGCATGATGGCGACAAAGGCGGCGAAGAGAAATACGATGAGCAGGGCGGAGCCGCGTTCCGAAGCACGTTCGCGTTGTTTACATTGCATTGGGCGCCTCCGGAACGAGTGGTAGCGTCTGGCGGTCGTTCGACGTGGTGTCTTCCATGATCGCGGCGTGAGCCGACAATTGCACGATCTTATACCTCTTGAGCAGGATCTGGCCTTCGGCTCCTACCAGGATGTTGTCCCCTTCAAGAAAGAATCCACGGTTTGGCCCTGGAATACCTCGAGGCTGTACAAAGCCGTAGAACTTCAAGGGAATCGGGGGTGGTTGGGCCATGACGGGCGCAGCCGGCACGATGGGTCCGGGCTTCGGCCCGGTAGGAATTGTCACGGCGGCCAGGCGTTTCAATTCTTGAGCAGAAACAGGAGCAACTCCGGCATCGAAGAGGCTACGACCGCTAGGGACGAACGGCACCAGTTGCAAACGCCTGAGCAAATCAAGCCGGAGTGTGGGGTCGATGTTGCCTTTGCGCGCGTCGATAGGCCGCAAGCGCAACGCGTCCCCTTCATTGCGCGCCATCCTACGACGTCCAACGCGAAGCGAGGCTGGACGAGCAGGCGCTTGCGCGAGCTCTGTCGCAAGTCCGGCGGAGGAGCCGGGTGGAGTCGCCGCCGGTGATGATCCTTGGCCGCCACTATTGATGGCGTTGTTGACCAGGAATATGATCGCCACTAACACCAGCACGCCGAGAATGGCAAGCTTGCCGCGCGAGGCGCCTAGTTGCATGCCGAAAATCTTTGTGTTGGCGGCGGGAGCGGGTTTCATTCTTGCGCTCCAAGGGATGGGGTGCCATCTTCGCGGAAGATGTACTGGAACCGCAGCGTTGTGTTTAAGAGATGGCCCGATTGCAAAGGCGCGGCCGTTAAGGTGTCGAGCATCAACAGCATCGGAGACTTGTCAATCTGATAGAGAAACTGCATCAGATTGGCGTAGGTTCCTTCGAAATTTGCGGTCAGGTTCAGCAGCGTCAGGTCGGCGCTGCCCTCAATGGGCTCTTCGGTATAGGCGCCACCGCGGTCTTGCATGCCGGAAGCCGCAGCCATCTTCTGCACTTCTGCGAGCAGCGCTTCATAGGCTAGGCGCTTGGGAAGGAAATACTTGGCTTCGAAATTTGAGGACTCGCTGCTACCAAGCTCAACTTTCGAAGCCACCGTCTTCAACCGCACGGAAGCAATACGAGTAGCGGCGATACGCTGATTGAGTTCGCTCGATTGAACCATCAGATCGGATCGCGAGCCGCCCGGCGGGACGAAATAGAAGAACAGAGCGAGGGCATTCATCAGCGCGAGGACAACCGCGGCCAAACGCAGCCAACCGGCCGGTCCCTTCGGTATCCCGGCTAATTGCGGAACGCTAAAGCTTCTGCGCATAGGCCACCGTGATCCGATATCGATATAAGGGGTCGTTCTGGGTTGGAGGCGCGCTGTTCATCAGCTCGGCCGAGCCAAACAAAGGCGATGCTTGCAGCCTCTTGAGGAAATCCAGGACCGCCTCCGGCTTGTCCGTCCCGACAACCATATCGAGCTGAACATGATTGATGTCACCAGCCTGTTGGGAGGGAACCTGCGGCAAGCGAACAGTCACCAGGCGCAGGTTATAGGGCATGACTTTTTCAATGTCGGCGAACGCGCGGGTCCAACTGACGCCGCGCCGGGCAATCAATTCGTTCAAAAATACGCTGGTCGAAAAGACATCGGCATTCTGTGGCTTGCCGAGGACCGAGGTGTATTGCGCCTGTTCAGTCTCAAGACGATGGAGCGTGGTCTGCTGTTGATCGATCATGCGCCGAAGATCGGCCGCTTGCGCGCGTTCGTGAAGAATCAGGACGGCTAGCGCGAGAAGACTACATGTCAAAGCGATGCACAATCCGAAATAAGCGGCATTAGCCGCGCGTTCCCGGCGGAAGGGCTGCGAGGCCAGATTAATGGCAGGCGAGGTCATGCTGCAAATTGCTCCAACATTCCGAGAACGCCTGGATTTTCGGGCGTCATCGCTCCAAAGCGGGAACGAACGGCCGCGTAGGGGATGCCGAATTCGCTCTGCGCGAGAGAACCGACCGAATTTGTGTCGGGACCGAAGCCGCAGAGCAGCAGCCGCTTCACTTGCTCGCCGAGCTGATCTTCGGCATAAGCGAGCGTTTGTTGAATGAGTGCGAGGACGCTGAACTCCTCTTCTCGCGCGGCGCCAGCGCCATCGCCCTCCGGAGCGGCCAGATCGAGCACGCGAATCAGCCGGACGCGCCCTCTCTCGAGTAGCAGGACAGATAACGTCGATCCAGCCGCCTTGGCGACCAACGTCAGCCCAGGTTCTTTGCTTGCGCAAAGGGGAAGAACCGCTATGGACGATGGCGTCACTAGCCCAACCCGATATCCCGCGTCAGAGAACAACATTTCATATTCGTCCAAAATCGGTTTGGCGATAGCGACCACCAGCGCCTCGATACTTTTTGAGACGTTGGATTGGATTGAGTACGCCACCTGCGCCTCCTCAATGGCGAACGGCACGCTTTTGCGAAGGCGAAAACGGACGAGAGCCGCACGGTCTTCCTCGCTGGACGGCAATTCCTCGAAATCAAGGATTGCCATGCGAACGGCGTAGTCCGGAATGACCAGCGCAGTTCGAACCCGCCGCCCTTTGTCGATCGGAGCGAGGCGAGTGACTGCGTCCCGGCAAAGGTGCGGATGCAAGAAATTCGCAGCGATCGGCGAGATCTGGAGAACGGGCTGAGTAAACGCCTCCTGCCGAGGGGCACCCGGACTGCGCGGAGAGACAGCCGCAATCGAACGCTCCGTCATCTCAAAGAGATGATCGGGGGCGGGCTCGCGAATCCAGCCTTGAAATAGGTCTACTAACGACAGAAAAGTCCCTTACCCTTCGATGAATGTCACTTTATTGACTTCTCGTAGCGTAGTCACGCCTTCCCGGATTTTGTCAATGGCGGAATCCCGCAGGAACGTCATGCCTTCATCTTTAGCGATGCGTTTAATCTCGGAAGCGGGCCGCCGCTCCAGGATCATCTCGCGAATCTTTTCGCTGAGGTCCAACAGTTCATGGATGGCGGTACGACCACGGAAACCGGTCCCGTTGCACTCCATACAGCCGCGTCCTTCATAGAACGCAAACCCTTTCCATTCGTCCAGGTTGAGACCGCTCTCGCGCAAATAGTCGTCGCTATAGGAAACCTGAAAGCGGCAATGAGGGCAGATGACGCGGACCAGGCGCTGCGCCAGAATGCAGTTG
>JBARMQ010000272.1:0-18652 GCA_049802535.1 Bryobacteraceae bacterium
TCCCCTGAGGAAATCCGCTATCTCGTCGAAGGTTACACCCGCGGGGAGATTCCCGACTACCAGATGTCCGCCTTCCTGATGGCGGTATTTTTCTCCGGCATGGCCGACCGCGAAGTCAGCGCACTCACCGAATCCATGATGAGTTCGGGCACGTTGGTCGACTTGTCCTCCATTCCGGGTCTTAAGGTCGATAAGCACTCCACCGGTGGCGTAGGCGATAAAACCAGCTTAATCGCGTCGCCCTTAGCAGCATCCGCCGGGGTTATTGTCCCTATGATTTCGGGCCGCGCTCTGGGCCACACCGGCGGCACGCTGGA
Organism: Bryobacteraceae bacterium; assembly: GCA_049802535.1. Taxonomy (GTDB): domain Bacteria; phylum Acidobacteriota; class Terriglobia; order Bryobacterales; family Bryobacteraceae; genus Bog-105. The sequence goes on from JBARMQ010000272.1 coordinate 318, forward strand.
CAAATTGGAGTCCATTCCGGGTTTCCGAACCAATCTTACGGTGGACGAATTCCGCGCTCAACTGTTGCAACATCAGTTGGCCTTCATCGGCCAAACCCCCGAAATCGCGCCTGCCGACGGTAAACTCTATTCGCTGCGCGATGCCACCGCAACGGTAGAGTCTATCGCTCTGGTCGCCTCTTCCATAATGTCTAAAAAATTGGCCGTCGGCCTCGACGCGCTGGTTTTGGACGTCAAAGTGGGCGCGGGCGCCTTTATGAAACGCCAGGTGGATGCCCGCAGGCTCGCCCAATTAATGGTGGGCATCGGCCGCCGTATGGACAAACGCGTACAAGCGCTGATCACCGATATGAACCAGCCCCTAGGCTATGCCGTCGGCAACGCGCTTGAAGTAATGGAAGTTTCGCAGACTCTCCAGAACGCCGGGCCCGCCGACCTGACCCGCATTTCGCTCGAACTCGCCGCGCGCATGATTTACCTCGGCAAAATCACCAAGACCCTCGAGGAAGCCCGCGAGTTAGCCCAATCCAAGCTGCTCGACGGTTCCGGGTATCGCAAGTTCCGCGATGTGATCACCGCTCAGGGCGGCAATGCCCAGGTGCTGGATAATTTTGAGCTGCTGCCCAACGCCACCGGCGCGCAGGAGATCACGACCAGTCGCGGCGGCTACGTCAGCGCCATCGATGCCGAATTAATAGGTCAGGCGTCCTCCATGATCGGCGCCGGCCGCAATACGAAGGATGACGATATCGATCCGGCTGTCGGCGTTATTCTCGAAGTGAAGGTCGGTCAGAAGATCGATGCCGGCAGCATTCTCTGCCGCATTTATCACACCAGCGAGGAACATCTTGAGGAAGCGGCCGGACTGGTGGAAGGCGCCTTCAAAATTTCCCAGCAACCCGTAGACGAGCGCGAGCTGATTCTCGAAGTCGTTAGCTAGGGCCCTTCGCCGATGGCAAGATTTCAGGGCCTGCTGGGACTCGTCGTCATCATCACCTGCGCCTACCTCTTCTCAACCAATCGGGCCGCGATTCAAAAGCGCGTCATCCTGTGGGGGATTCTCCTTCAATTCAGCTTTGCCTTTCTGGTTCTGAAAACCGGCTTCGGCAAGATCTTTTACTCCGTCAGTCTTTTCGTGAACGCGCTCCTGGGTTACACCTCCGCCGGTTCCAGCTTCGTGTTCGGCGACAAGCTCGGTCTCCGCAACGACGAATTCGGCGTGGTGTTTGCCTTCCAAATCCTGCCCATCGTCATTTTCATCTGTTCGCTGTTCGCCATCCTTTATTACCTGGGCGTAATGCAGATATTCGTCAAGGGCATGGCCGTGTTTATGCAGCGTTTCATGGGCACCAGCGGCGCTGAATCTACCTGCGTCGCCGCCAGCATCGTCATGGGCCAGACGGAGGCGCCTGTCACCATTCGCCCGTTTCTCGAAACGCTCACCATGTCGGAATTATTCACCGTCATGACCAGCGGCATGGCGCATGTCTCCGGCTCCGTCATGGCCGCTTACGTAGCCATTGCAGGCGTCTCCATATCGCATCTGCTGACTGCCGTTATCATGACCGCCCCCGCCACCATCATGCTTTCCAAGATGTTTGTCCCCGAAGTGGGCCAACCCATTACGGCAGGCACGGTTCAAGTAGAAGTTGAGAAGCCCGGCGTCAATATCATCGATGCTGCTGGCCGCGGCGCCAACGATGGTTTGTATCTGGCTCTGAACATCGGCGCCATGCTGATCGCATTCCTGGCGCTCATCGCCATGGTGAACGGCGGCTTAGCTTGGGTGCATTCGTTCATTCCGTTTGTACCCACCTCGTTACAGCAGATACTCGCATGGATTTTCGCTCCCATTGCATGGTTGCTCGGCGTCGCTTGGAATGATTGCGCCAGCATCGGCAACCTACTAGGCACGCGCATGGTGCTGAACGAATTCGTCGCTTATGTGGACCTCGGCAAGATCAAAGGCGCATTGCAGGCGCGCTCCTTTATCATTGCCACCTTTGCGCTGTGCGGCTTTGCAAACTTAAGCTCCATCGCGGTGCAAATCGGCGGCATCGGTGCGTTAGCCCCTTCGCGCAAGTCCGATCTCGCGCGATTAGGTTTCAAAGCGATGATTGTTGGTACGCTGGCCAACTTTATGTCCGCCTGCATCGCCGGAATGCTCTTGTAACAGCTCCCCTGGAGGCGAGTCCCACATTTTTACGATGGTTCATCGCCTTTCTTGTGTTTTTGCACTACTGTCTTTGGTGACTGCGCTGGCAGCACCGCCTCCCCTCGATCAGTCCTCCGTGCTCCGCTACCTGAACCAGACAATTCACTGGTATCGCAACGTCGATTCGGTCGAGCGATCCGCTAGCTCTGCCGACACATTAATCGCGCAGGATAGCGTTGCGCAAACTTCAAAGAAGGCCGGCCAATTGGCGTTCGATTTTGCTCGCGCCGCGGCAAAACTTCTCAACAATAGCAATGCATCGAACAAAGATACGGTCGGCGAAGGCCGCAGCTTAACCCAGATCGCCGCAAGCGCCACAGACCGTGTTAACCGTCTACAGGCGCAACTCGATGGCTTACAGCAGCAACTCGATCACGCCAGCGGCAATGCGCGGAAGCAAGTTACCACGCAAATCGACACCCTTAAGGCGCAGTTGAATCTCGCCAAGGCATATCAGACCACCATTCAAAACATCTTGAACTTCTCCACCGGACCGGGTGGCGCAAACGGTGTCGAGGGCGGTTTTCTAGGGCAGGTCAACGAATTGAATTATTCGGTTCCTGAACTGACAACTCCCAGTTCGGAAAAAGCAAGTGCCGCCGCTCCCGCTTCGAAGCAGCAACCGTTTCGGGCCGAATCGTCCGGCATTGTTGGCTTATGCGAGCGGCTCTTCACCGCATTCCGAAGCCGCCAGCAACTGGATGATCTGATCAAGGACACAAAGTCCCTGGCGCAAACCACCAAGCAGCTCGAAACGCCGCTGCGCGATTCCTTGCACGCCTTGATGCAGCAAAGCGACCAGATCGGCAGCGCCGCATTTACAGCGTCCTCTGCGCCCGTCTTGGCGGGCGGCTCTAATCCCGAACTACAACGTCTGAACCAACTCTCCGCAAAATTTAAATTGGCGTCGGCCGCCGCCATTCCGTTGGGTGAAGCCGGCATTCTCTTACAGTCCGATCTCGGCGGCATCGAACAGTGGCGTAACTCCATTGACCAGGAATACAACTCGGCGTTCCGCTATTTTCTGGTTCGATTGATCGGCCTCGCCGTTTGGATCGGCATCATCCTCGCGCTGGCTGAAGTTTGGAAGCGCGCAACCTTCCGCTTGGTGCACGATACTCGCCGCCGCCGTCACATACTCCTGCTTCGCCGCTTCGTTGTCGGCTTGTTCTTGATGTTGGCCATTATCATCAGCGCCTTCACTACGGCGGGCTTTGGCTCATTGGCCACCGTTGCCGGTTTAATTACCGCCGGCCTTGCCGTCGCCTTGCAAAGCATCATTCTGTCCGTCGTCGCTTATTTCTTCCTGATGGGACGTTACGGCATTACCGTCGGCGATCGTATCACCGTATCCGGCGTCACCGGCGAAGTTGTCGACATGGGACTGACGCGTATCTACATGCTTGAGATGACAGGCGCAGGCATGGACATGCACTCCACCGGAAGAATCGTTGTCGTGTCCAACGCAATGCTGTTCCAACCAAGCGCTTGGTTCAAACAAGCTCCCGGCACCGAGTACACGTGGCATGCCGTTTCAACCACCCTCGATCCCAGTGTGGGCTTCGAACCGGCGCGCGATCGTTTGCTGGGCGCAGTCAACTCCGTGTTTCAGCAATATAGCTCTGCGATCGAAAAACAACATGCCGCTTTTGAGAGAACGACAAGCTTGGAGACCACCTCGCCTAAGCCCGCCGCACGCGTCCGCTTCAACGACAATGGTCTTGAAATTTGGATTCGCTATCCCGTCGAAATGTCAGATTCGGCTGACATCGACGACCAGATGACGCGCCGCGTAGTGGATGAAATCGAAAAGGAGCCCAAACTGAAACTTGCGCCTTCCGGTTCCCCTAAGATTTCAGCCCTCTAAGCGGAAAGCCGTTCAGTTCCGAACAGCTTCGCGGCGATTTCGAACAGCCACCTCGCATTGCCTCGGTCGCCCCGCCTTGGAAATCGTTGTGCCGTATATCAACCGCCTCCCGTAACATTTGGAGGCTGAGTTGCCAAGCTAACACCATGGAAGTCCTTCTGCAAGACGTCCGCTTCGGTCTGCGAAACCTGGCCCGTAATCCAGGTTTCACCATCATGGCCGTCGTCACCCTGATGTTGGGGATCGGCGCCAACACGACGATATTTAGCGTCATCAACAGCACGCTGTTGCGGCCGCTGCCGTTTCCTGATCCCGATCGCTTGGTGCTCGTCTGGCAGACCTTCGGCAAAGACCCGAAGAACATCAACATCGTCTCCGCGCCCAACTTCTGGGACTTCAAACGCGAAAGCCGGTCGTTTTCCTCTATGGCCATCTTCGACTCCGCCGGCCGCGGCTACAATCTTTCGTCCACCGGCGGCAAACCAGATGCAGAGCAGGTGTCGGGCTTGCGTGTCTCCGCTGAATTCTTCAACGTATTGGGCATCAAGCCAATGCTGGGCCGCACGTTTCTAACTGAGGAAGAGACACTGGGACGCGACCGTGAAGTCGTGCTCAGCTATGGCCTCTGGAAAGGCCGCTATGGCGGCAACCCGTCGCTGCTGGGCCATACCATTCGCGTGGATGGCGATGATTTCACCGTCGTTGGCGTCATGCCGCCCGGATTCGAATGGCAATTCTGGAGCGACTCCCGCCAATTATGGGTTCCAGTCGGCTACACCAAGACCGATTTCGGCCGCGGTAACAACAGCTTTCTCGCTATCGGACGGTTGAAGCCGGGCATCACCGAGGCGCAAGCGCGTTCGGAGATGGCCGCTATCGGAAGTCATCTTCGAAAACAATATCCGGACGACGACGCAAACATGTCCGGCACGGTCACGCCGCTCGCAGACTACGATATGCAGCACATTCGGACTGTTATGTTCGCGCTGCTGGCCGCGGTCGCATTCGTGCTGCTGATCGCGTGCGTGAACGTAGCGAATTTGCTCTTGGCACGCGGCGCCGCACGGCAAAAAGAATTTGCCATTCGACGCGCCATCGGAGCGGCCGGTTGGCGCATATCCCAGCAATTGCTCACGGAAAGCGTGCTGCTGTCCATAGCCGGCGGTATCGCGGGTGTGCTCTTTTCCTCCTGGGGTAGCCAAGTCATGCTTCACGTGTTCAAGTTGAATTCACTCCACTTGCCAATGCGGCCCATCGATTCCATCCCTATGGACGGACGGGTTTTTGCATTTGCTTTTATCATTTCGCTGGTGACTGGGTTGCTGTTTGGCATCGCTCCGGCGCTCAGCGTCTTGCGCGGCAACTTCAATGAAGCGTTGAAAGAAGGTGGCCGCACCGGCGCAACGAGCGCCAAGAATCGACTACGCCACGCGCTGGTCGCGACCGAAGTCGCCTTGGCCCTCGTGATCCTCTGTGGCGCCGGGCTTATGATTCGCAGCATGTCTCGTCTGATGGGCGTCGATCCTGGTTTGAACGCGCATGATGTCGTGGCCATGACGATGTCGGTCCCGCAGGAAGCCATCTACGTCGGCCCTCCCGGCCTTCCCCGCTTCTGCCAGGACATGGAGGAACATGTGGGCGCCGTTCCCGGTGTTCTATCCGTTGGCGCTGTCGGTCATCTGCCCTTTGAAGGGAATGCCGGCCGGAGTTTCCAAATTGAAGGGCGCCCCGCAGCGGATCCCGCCAACATGCCGGGCGCGAGCTACAGCGTGGCGTGTCCCAACTACTTCCGCACCATGGGCATTCCCATCATCCGAGGACGCGAATTCACCGCGCTGGATACCTTGAGCTCGCCTGGCGTGATTGTCATCAATGAAGCCATGGGCCGCCGCTATTGGCCGAAAGAAGATCCTGTGGGCAAAGCGATTCGCTTAGGCGGTTCAAACGGACCCCGCCTCACCATAGTCGGCGTATATGGCGATGTCCACTACCAGGGACTCGATGTTCCCGTGAACCCGCAATTCATGCGCCCCTATCCGCAAGCCGGTTGGCCCATCATGAATCCTGTCGTCCGCACCGCCAACGCGCCCGCTCTGTTTGTACCATCGATCAAGAAGGCGATGCTGGACGCTTTCCCCGACCGCCCGGTATCGAACATCCAAATGATGGAAACGGTGGTCCATGATTCGTCGTCCTCCCGGCGCTTTCCCATGCTGCTGCTCAGCGCATTTGCAGTCCTGGCAATGGCGCTCGCCGCCATCGGAATTGTCGGCGTCGTGGGGAATACCGTTGTCCAGCGAACCCAGGAAATCGGCATTCGCAGGGCGCTCGGGGCACAAACCTTCGACGTGCTTCGCCTCATGGTCTCGGGCAGCATGGCTTGGGTATTCATCGGCCTCGTGATCGGCGCGGCCGGTTCGGTAGGCCTCACCCGGCTGATGACCGGGCTACTCTACGACGTGCGGCCCTTCGATCCGCTGGTGATCGGCGCCGTATCTCTGATGCTCGCCGTGGTCGCTCTCCTCGCCAGCTACCTACCGGCTCGCGCCGCCACCAAAATCGAGCCCGTCATCGCCTTGCGCTTCGAATAACCGGTGGCCGCGTTAAACTGACAGTTCACTCATGCAAGACGCGGCGAGCTTCGTGCTCTCAAAAACCCACTTGCGCCCCAAGCTCGGCATTGTGCTCGGCAGCGGCTTAGGCGCCTTTGCCGACTCATTAACCAGTGCCGTGCGCATTCCCTACGCCGCCATCCACGGGCTGCCCGTATCCACCGCGCAGGGCCACGCGGGCGAGCTGGTCATCGGCACCCTCGGGGCCAACGGCTCAGGGACCGCCGACATCGCTGTCATGGCGGGCCGCTTTCATCTCTATGAAGGTTATACCGCCAAGCAAGTCGCCGCCGGGATGCGTCTGTTTAAGGAATTGGGCGTCGACACGGTAGTCCTCACCAACGCTGCTGGCGGCATCAATCCCGCTTACTCCAAAGGTGCGCTGGTCCTCATCTCCGACCACATTAATCTACAGGGCGCCAACCCGCTGGCCGGTCCCAACGACCCTCTCCTAGGTCCGCGCTTCCCGGACATGACGCAGGTCTATGCCGCTGACCTGCGCACGCTTGCTTACGAGGCTGCCGAACAGATGGGCGTGACTCTCCACGAGGGCGTCTACGTTGGCCTGCTTGGTCCTAGCTACGAAACCCCTGCCGAGATTCGTTTCTTAAAAACCATCGGCGCCGACCTCGTCGGCATGTCCACCGTGCTCGAAGCAATTGCCGCTCGGCACATGGGGATGAAGGTGCTGGGCATCTCCTGTGTGACCAACGCCGCTGCCGGGTTGGGCGCGGGGAATCTGGATCATGAGGAAGTGCTCGAGATCGGGCGCCGCGTCGCCGGTACTTTCCTAAAAGTCTTGAACCACCTGCTGCCGAAGCTCGCATGAGCCTGGTCCTTTTTGATATCGACGGCACACTGATCAGCAAAGCCGGCGTCCATCATAAGCAGGCGCTGATCGAAGGCATTCGCCGCGCAACCGGCGCGGAAACGACGCTCGACGGTGTTCCTACCCAAGGCATGCTCGATTACGACCTGATCCATAGCATGTTGGGCGGCGATCACCCGTCGTTAGAACAGATCATCCTTGAATGTGAAACGGCCTACCTAAGCAACTGCGCCCCATCCCTGCGCGAGCGCGTCTGCCCCGGTGTCCCCGAACTTCTTGAAGCCCTGCGCGCGCGTGGCGCCGTGATGGGCCTGGTGACGGGCAACCTGCCCGCCATCGGCCGGAAGAAGATGGAGCTCGCCGGTTTAGCCGGCTACTTCGTCGTCAGCGCATTCTCAGCACCGGGACATAACCGGGGCGACTTAGCCGCCGCCGCTGCCCAGCAAGCCCGCAGGGAGGGGCTTGCTGCCCAGGATGCGCGCGTAACCCTGATCGGCGACCATCCCAATGACGTCGCCGCCGGCAAACACAATGGCTTTCAAACCGTCGGCGTCGCAACCGGGCTCTCGTCCTGGGACGATCTCGCCGCAGCACAGCCGGACATCCTCGTCCGCACCTTGGCCGAACTGGAGATCGATCGGCTGCTTTGAAACCTCGTGCAAAACGGACGCCGGCCCGCGCCCTTTGCGCTGCTAGCTCCGAATGAAATCTCCTCCAGCCACAAATCCGAAGTAATGGTTCATAAAAACCCTATTCTTCAGATCCAAAAAGAGAGCCGCCCGGCTAACAATGCCGGGTCCCTTTTTTGCTTAACCCCCACTGCCAGACTCGGCAGTTTATGTGGTCAGTCATCTCAACCTTCGACTTGAGCGTGCAAAAATGATTCGGCTTCCAAGACGTCCCGTTAGGGTCCTTAAACAAATTGTCGTTAATGCAGAGAATCACGCGGTACTGAAGCGTCCAGAGATCGCTCGCTCGTGCCAAATTCGCTTCATCGACCTTCGCGAATCTGGTGGAAGAGGTTTCGTCGATAACCTTGGCATAGCCAAGGCTGGTGAGGCCTTGCTCAATTTCCCACGGCAACGTGCCGCTAACAAGGGTCGTTACGGAGGAGAGAGCGCTGCCGAACCCTATATTCGTTCGGATAGACGCCATAGTGATCCAGTCGCAGCAGTCGATTTCCATGTCCTTTGGAACTTGCTGGGTGGTGAGTAGTCCAGCATCTACCGTCCAGCCTCGAACGGTGATCTTTCCCTCCCGAAAGAGGCCCACCGCTAGCTTGGCGTACGAAATTGGGTCGTCTTTCGCCAGCGCGTGCAACACAGCGGCTGGACCGCAAAATTCTGTTCTGCCCTGATTGATCAAGTGCGGGTGTTCGATGCGATCCAACAACTGGTTGAACTCGCTCGCCTTGATAAGCGTAAACGCGACGGGCCGGCTGTCCATAACTTTCTTCGATAGATTGTCGGCAGCATAGTCAGTCGCAGCTTTTCGTGCTGTCTTTGTTTCTTCGGATTTGGGCATAGGGTTGATTCCAACGCGCGGGTTGGCCGGGGAACGATCAAATCTTTGGCGATTTAGTAGGTTATCTCGCGATCTACGGGCGGCCCCAGCCGTGGCCAAATCCCCCACTTCCCAACGCCCTTCAATCACAATCAATCTATCATCGTCCAGTTCGAGCCCCCGCAACGTTAGCTTGTGACCATCGATCTGCTGTTCCCTCCGTGAAATCGCACTCAAACGCAGCAAACAAAATAGAGACCGTGCAATTTCAATGGGTCCAGTATGCAGGTTATTTCCACGCTTCCTGTCTGGGAGCGAGTTCTTAACTGGCCCAAGAAAGCGTAGACGCTCGGTGCATTGTTATATAGTATCCCTATATGAATAGAATGTCTGTATGAAGCGCTTCTCTTCCAATACGCCCCTCTTGCAAGGCACGCTCGACGTGCTCATCCTGAAAGTCCTCGCGCTCGAACCGCTCCACGGACTAGGCATCTCCCGCCGCATCGCCCAAGTAACGGGCAACACGTTTCAAGTGAAGCCCGGATCGCTGTTTCCCGCCCTTCATCGCATGCAGGAAGCCGGCTGGCTGAATTCCAGTTGGGGCGAATCGGAGAATACCCGTCGCGCCAAATTTTACCGCCTGACCAAGGCTGGCACTCGTCAGCTCAAAGAAGAAACAGACCATTGGGCGCGCATCTCAGCCGCGATGGCCAGTGCTCTCGAAATGCCCTAACCAAAGGAAGCAGCAACTCCATGTCGCATTGGCTCAAAACGCTATGGCGCAATCTGACCCGCAAGCAGATTGTCGAAGACGATCTGTCGCAGGAGCTCCATTCCTATGAAGCCATGCTCGTGGAAGAGAAGTCGCGCGCCGGAATGAATCCGGAGGTGGCGCTCCGTGCCGCACGACTCGAAATGGAAGGCATGGAACAAGTAAAAGAGCACGTTCGTGATGTTCGTCTCGGTGTCACAATCGAGACCTTTTTCTCCGAACTCGCGCAATCGATGCGTAGCCTCCGCCGCAACAAAGACTTAGCCATTGTGTGCACCGGCATGCTGACGCTGGGCATCGGCGCCAGCACGGTAGTCTTCAGCATCTTCTACGCGGCGCTGGTCCAGCCGCTGCCCTTTCACGATCCGGATCGTTTGGTGGAACTGCGCGAATCCCGCGTGGCACGTGGCATCGATATGGCTGACTTTAGCGAGGCCAATTTCTGGGACGTCCGCTCGGAAAACCATTCGTTCAAAGAAGTCGCGGCCTTTCATTACGACGAAGCGAACCTTACGGGCGAGGGTCCAGCCGAGAAGGTGACCGATCGGTCTGTCACCGCCGGCTTCTTTCGCACGCTTGGCGTTTCGCCCATACTAGGCCGCGACTTTTCTTATGCGGAAGATCGTAATGGCTTCGCGAACGGCGTCATCATCCTCGGTAATAAATTCTGGCGCAGCCGCTTCAACGCCGATCCGCACATCCTCGGCAGAACGCTGCGGCTTAATGATAAAGCCTGCACCGTAGTGGGCGTCCTCCCGCCGGGCGAGCCTTGGATTGGCGATCAGATCTACCAACTTTTCGGCCACCGCGCTGATGCAGATCGCGGCAGTTGGGAGTTCTCTGTCATCGCCCGGCTGGCTCCCGGTGTATCCAGGCAAGCCGCGCAGGCAGATCTTACGCGGCTTGCCGCCCTGCTTGATAAAGCTTATCCGGCCGAGGACAAAGGCATCGGCTTTTCTTCCCTACCGGCCAGCAGCTGGGTCTCAAGCGACAATGCTCGGCGTGCGCTTTGGGTTCTCCTCGGCGCCGTCAGCTTTCTCCTTCTCATTGCCTGCTTGAACATGGCCAACTTGTTGTTGGCGCGTGGCACCGCACGTCAGCGAGAGATTGCCGTTCGCATCGCGCTGGGCGCTGGGCGCGGCCGCTTGATTCGCTTCGTACTCCTGGAGTCGCTTCTTCTCAGCGTGTTCGGTGCGGTGCTGGGTTTGGCGCTGGCCGCCGGCGCCCTGCATGCCCTTCAGGCGATGGAAATTCAAGGGATTCCGCGTTTGGCGGAGGCCGGCCTCAATCCATGGGTGCTCGGATTCGCAGCCTTGGCCGCCATTCTCACGGGCCTGCTCGCCGGGCTGGTTCCCGCTTTGCAAACACCGGCGAGTGGAACAGCAAACGCCATTCGCGACAGCGATCACCAAACCGGCAGCCGTGCACAAGGCCGCTTGCGGTCGCTTCTCGTAACCGCCGAGGTTGCTATCTCTTTTCTGCTGTTAGTCGGCGCTGGTCTACTCATCCGCAGCTTTAGCGAACTCATGACAGTCAACCGGGGCTTCCAAACAGAGAGCCGCCTTGTTTTCTCGGTAAGCATGCCTGAGTCGTACTATCAAAACGGCGTGGGCAAGCAGTTCTTAGATCGCTTCTTTGCGCGTCTCTCTACCGTTCCGCAAGTGATTTCAGCTGGCGCCGTCAGCAGTCTGCCGGTAGAAGGCGCCAATACCGGCATGGGAATTGCAGCCGTTTCCGCAAACAACGCCAGCCAGCCCGGGCCGCCGCCTTGGGCTGGTTGGCGCGTCGTCACTCCGAATTATCTTCAGTCCATCGGGCTTCCGCTGCTGCGTGGTAGAAGTTTCGACGAGCGCGATAAACCAGTTTGGGCTGAAACGGGCCAACCCGCCCCGGCGCGTCGTGTTCTCATCAGCCAGCGTCTAGCCGAACTGCTGTTTCCAAAGGAAGACGCCACAGGCAAGCTTGTCTTTCTTTGGAAAGGGCAAGGCAATCTGGAGGCCGAAGTCATCGGCGTGGTCGCCGACAGCCGCGAGCGCGGCCTTACATCCAACCCGGCGCTCACTGTCTATCTTCCTTACGGCAGGAACGCCCCCGTTTCGGAGTTTGTCCTGCACACCCGTGGCAACCCGCTCGCCATCGCGCCGACCGTGCGCGCCATCATAGCCGGTCTTGATCCCAATCTTCCTCTCGCCGACGTTCGCTCGTTTGAGGAAGTGGTTCGCCGCTCTCTTTCCCCTCAACGGTTCAACGTGATTCTGCTCACGGCGTTCGGCGGTCTCGCTCTGCTCCTCGCTACCACTGGAATCTATGGTGTCCTGTCCTACGCGATGAACCGCCGCACGGCGGAAATCGGCTTGCGCGTCGCCTTGGGCGCCAGCCCTACCAACATTCTCGGCATAGCTCTCGGCCAAGGCATGCGGCCCGCCATCGTTGGCATGTTGCTGGGCGCACTCGGCGCATGGTGGCTATCGCGCTATCTGGAAACGCTGCTGTTCGGCATTAAGCCCTTTGACTCAGTGACGTACATCATGGTGGCCGCGCTCCTATTAGCCACCGCCCTCCTCGCTTGCCTGCTGCCCGGTCGCCGCGCCATGCGTATCGATCCGGCGATTGCGCTACGTACAGATTGAGCGTTCAGTTAAAATCCAGTCACAAACGCTAGACGGGAGCCCGCCGGGCACATTCCTCTGCTGTGACGCGGGCTTCCTCATCCAACTCGAACAGAAAGTCGGATTAACATAACGAAGATTGCGCGTAGCCTCATGACCGCTCTTGGGCTGCGAGAAACGACCAAACCACGAATGCCGTCCATGGGCTCAGTGTATTCGCTGATCAGGGTACTTTTAATCTGCGCCATGGTGACCGGTGTCGCTGGGGGGACCGTTGTCCCGCCTCGCCATCTTTCCCTCCCGGCCGTCAGAGCCGCACGGCAGGACACAGCGCCCACGCAACTCTACCGCCTGGGCGTCGCGCCCACCCTGAACCTCGGGCCCCTCGCCCCTGGTATTCGCGACCGCCCTTCCGACCGTCGCGGAGTTCGCCGCATCGGCGCCCAAAGAACCGTTGGGCAAGGCGCCCTTTCCCTCGGCGTCTGGCAAACCATTGGCGACGGGACCAGCGTGTGGCGGCTCTCCTTCCTGTCCGCGAACGCGCTGGGCATCCGTATCCACTTCACTAACTTTTCCGTCGGCGCAGGCCAGGTTTGGGTCCATGACGCGAACTTTCCCGCCACGCAGGTCTTCGGCCCCTTCACCGGCAAGGGGCCCCATGGGAACGAGGAATTCTGGAGTGAAGCCGTCTTCAGCGAAAACGTGCAAGTCGAATATCGGCCAGCCCTGGGGCAAACAATCACAGGTGTCCCTCCGTTTACCGTCTCGGAAATCCTCCATCTCTGGGAGTTGGGCCCGTTTCAATCCCCGCGCACTGCCGCGGAAGGAACTTCGACCGCAAGCGGCACCTGCTTTCTCGATGCCAGTTGTGCGCTCGCGAACCCAGTCGTCGCAACCGCCGCGAACGCAACCGCATTGATCATTTTCGGCGCAGACGAGTGCAGCGGCACAATTTTGAATGCCCCCAACGATGTACCGGAGCTGCTCACCGCCGGCCACTGCATCACGACCCAATCCGACGCCGCGTCGATGGAAGCATTCTTCGGTGTTCGTACGCCCATCTGCGGTATCGATAGCGATACCAAGCCTCCCTTTGCGGCATTGGCGCTGTTTCCTTACGCGGTGGGCGAAACTCTTCTATCATCCGCGGCCCTTCCGTTCGACGACGGAACCAACGCGACCGAAGTCGCCAACGACCTCGACTACTCCTTAGTTCAGTTGAAAGCCTTTCCTACCGGCGGCGACGTCACTCTCGCCGGTTACGATCCCACCGATGACGTGCTGCCCGGCACGCCCGGCACTTCCCTGAGTTTCCCCCAAGGTTTCTACATGCAGGTCGCCTTTGGCACCGCGGTCGCTGGCTCCGAAGTCGCGGGCGCCTACTTCGCTAATGCCTACGAGGTCGACATGAGCACCAGCGGCCAAGGCCGCGTCGACCAAGGCTCCTCTGGATCGGGCTTATTCAATGCTGGCAGCCTTCTGTCCGGCGTTCTAAGCACCGTCGAAAGCTGTCCTAATCCTCTGTCGGACGGGAGTTGCCCCATCGGCTATACCTCCTGCGAAGCGCAATTGCCGTTCGATGCCTGGTACACCAAATTTTCTGCCATCTATCCATCGATTGAGCCTTACCTCGATAATCCCTTGCCCGCGACCGGCGTCCCCAGCGGCACGTTTACCGCGACGCCCAATCCCATTCCCGACATGACCGGCAACGGGCTTGGCATCGCAACTCTCTCATTCAACTTTCCCACCGTTTCGGAAGTGCAGGTGCGAGTGGGTGCTCCCGACGGCGGGGAATTGTCAGATAGCCCGGGGGTTGGCCAAGCTGTTACCGGGCCTTGGGTCCAGAACGGCACCGTCTTCTATCTCCAAAATGTCACCGGCGGCTTGCCCTTGACTGCTGCGAATACTTTATCCGCCATCACTGTCTACGTCGCCGGAGGTTCCGCATCTCTCACTGCGGATCCCAACACACTTCCTCTCGGCGCATATCAAGCGACCACGCTGACCTGGCAAGCGCCCGGTTGGTGGTGGACCGAAATCCGCGTAGGCTCAGCGGATGGCCCTGTTTTCACCGAAGGTCCTAGCATGGGGAGTGCCACCACCGGAGTTTGGGCCACTTCTGAAATGACGTTTTATCTGCTCGATTTCTTAACTCAGACTGTGCTGGCAACCACGACCGTACTGCCGAGTTCCGGCATTGAATCCACCTTAACCGCCTCTCCGAATCCGATACCCGCCGCCGCCGGTCAGTTAGGAACAACAACGCTCCAGTGGTATGCGCCAACTGCCACAACGATTGAGATACATATCGGGGCGCCCACCGGCGCTTTGTTTACTCGCGCTGGCAATCAGGGCACCGCAACAACCGGTCCTTGGGTTACGAACGGAATGACTTTTTATCTTCAGAACGTGACCGATAGACTCCCGTTAACATCGAGTAATACATTGGCCACCGCCACGATCGCCTTGACCAATCAATAACGTGAAAATTTTCTCGCGCTAGCAACCTTCATCGCGTGAGTTTCATCTACCAAAGTTCTTCGGCTTCCCCTTACCCTTTTAGGGGCAATAGATAAAGTCCCCATCGAACCTTTTCTACAAGATCTTCATCTACCGAAATAGAGGCTGGAGATTTGTACGATGCATAAGGCGATCGGGGGCGTAGCGGCCGCCACTATCCTTTTGATGTTTGCTGGAAGGGCTGCGGCAGCCGAACTCAAATCAAGTACGCTCGACGCGTGGCATCGATTCGTCGATTCCGCTCAACAACGCATGCAAGCGCGTCTCCAAGAAGGCGCTCATTTCCTCTGGTCTGATGACGACCCCGATCGAGCCGATCGCCTCCGGCAAGGCGAGATCGAAGTTTCTCCCTTAGTCCATCACGGATGGCAAAACGCATCCGGTGGATTGATTCATGATTGGATCGGCGCAGCTTTCATTCCCGATGCAAACATCGAGGACCTTTTGTCAGTCATAGAGAATTACGATCGGTACAAAGACATATTTAAACCGGTTGTCATCGATTCAAAATTGCAACGCCAAACGGATGGCTCCGACCTATTCTCTATGCGATGGCTGCATAGGGCTCTTTTTGTGACTGCGGCGATGGATACGCAAAATGAATCCCGCACCTATCGGGTTGACCCTTGCCGTGCCTACACCATTTCCCGTACTACTAACGTGCGAGAGATCGAGAACTTCGGCCAGTCCGATCAGCGTGAACTGCCGCCCGATACCGGAAATGGTTTTATCTGGCGTTTGTCCAGCATCAGCCGTTATGAGCAGCGCGACGGCGGCCTCTATGTCGAAGTCGAAGCGATGGCCCTCACGCGCGACATACCCCTATCATTGCGGTTCATGATAAAGCCCGTGGTGATGGAACTATCGCGAAATTCGCTGAAGACCACACTGGAACAAACTCGCAGTGCCGTCCACGATACCCAAATCGCACGCGCAGCCGGCAATGCACCTAAAGGTGATTTCGCTCTCTTAATGCGAGCCCGGCCCAAAGGCCGCTAAACCATCTCGACTACACCAGTTTCGCGTTCATCGTAATTTCGGTATCGAATAACTTCGAAACGGGACAGTCCATCTTCGCCGCTTGTGTCGCACGCTCAAATGACTCCGCTGTTGCCCCTGGAATAGAAGCTTCCACTTCCAGATGGCTTTTCGTAATCGCAAATCCTTCGCCATCCTTATCTAAGGTGATGCTGCACGTTGTGTCGATCGTGTCCGCCGTCAGGCCTTCTTTTTGAAGCAGGTTTGAAAGCGCCATCGAGAAGCAACCCGCATGCGCCGCCGCCAGCAACTCTTCCGGATTCGTTCCCACGCCTTGTTCAAAACGCGTCTTGAACGAGTATTGGGCGTTTGACAAAACACCGCTCCCCGACGAGATAATGCCCGTTCCGGACTTCAGATCGCCCTTCCATTGCGCGTGCGCGTTGCGTGTCATACTGTACGGTCTCCCTAGTTTTTTAGTTCCGCTGATAGACGCATCGCCAGATGAAAGTAGAGCAAGAAATCGGGCGAGGCTCTCCTCTCAAAACCCCATTGCGCGTTATCGGAACTTTAATTTGACAATCTATTGAAAGGGCTTGCAAGCGCCCAACACTGTCCTATAGTGGAGTCACTGTGCAGCCTCGCCTGCCTTCTCGCTTCTGGTTTCGAAGACGTTCTACTCGATACGCGGCACTCTTAACGGCTGCCGGTCTGGCGCTCGCAGCGTATGCCGGCGCCGTATGGATAAGGGCCCGGCACGCTCTGCATGAGGCCGCTAAGCAGACTGCGCTGGCGTCGGAATTGGGGTTCAGCATGGAACCCGTTCGCATGCCCGCGAGCGGCTTCGAGTACTTCACTACTCCCGCCAATTACCGCAGCGCTGCTGTCTTTCACGGCAATCTGTTCGTAACCGGATCGTCAGCTCTCTTTGAAATGAATGCCGAGGGCCGTCCGCGCAAAGTGTGGCGCGTTGGACAAGATCTTCCCGCCGCTACCCTTACCGTTATGGCCGTGCGCAGCGGCATCGGCGTACCGGAGCTTTGGATCGGCACTAACGGCGCGGGCGTTCTCATCTACGATGGCAATTCGCTTCGCCAATTGCTTCCAAGCGCTGCTCCGTTACGAAGCGTGACAGCGCTCCTTGGCCTCTCCGACGGGCGCGTGCTCATCGGCACTCCCGAAGGCGGCCTCTTGGTGAGCGATGGTCAGCGGCTGAAGTTCTTTCATCCGCAATTTGCAAACACGGAAGTCACCGCACTCGCCGGCTCCGAAGATGCGCTCTGGGTCGGCACGCGCTCGCACGGCGCGATCCTGTGGCGCGGTGGCCAGGTCACGCGTTTCACCAGCGAATTGCCCGATCTCCAAGTGCTTTCGATCGCCGCTACCGGTGATAACGCCTGGATCGGTACTCCGGTCGGTGTCGCCGAATTCCAGCACGGTCAGTTTCACCGCCGTATCGCGGATGGATTCTTCGCGCAGTCGCTCGCTTCACTTGCCGGAACACTCTACGTCGGTACGCTCGATGAAGGCTTGGCCGCAGTGCCGATTCATGAGGACAGGCCACGGCCCGCTGGACACGCGAGCGAGGGCGGCAGCGATCCCATCGTCTCGTTCGCCAACGTTGGCGATTCTTTGCTCGCCGTCTCACCTGACTCCATTCGACGTGTGCCTGGCAATCAAACCGTAGTCCCCGCCGCCCCGGGCATGTTGACTGCTGCGCATATCGCCGCGCTGCATGCCGACGATCTCGGCCAGTTATGGATCGGCTATTTCGATCGCGGCCTCGATATTCTGCCGCTTCACAATCCGGATGGGAAGCGCCATCTCGAAGATGACCGTCTCTTCTGCATTAATCGCATTAAACAAAGCGCGTCCGGAACGGGCCGCACTGTCGCCGTCGCCACCGCCAACGGGCTCGCGTTATTCGATGCCAGCGGCCATCTCCGGCAAGTGATGGATCGCGCGAGCGGTCTCATCGCCAGCCACGTCACCGATGTTCTCTTTGGCGATCGCGAAGATAGTCTGGTCGTCGCTACACCGGCCGGTCTCAGTTTCGTCGACCAAGGGCATGTCACCAGCATGTACGCCTTCGAAGGGCTGATCAATAATCACGTCTACACGCTCGCCCGCTTCGCATCCGGCCAAGGCAAAGATGAATTGTTTGCTGGCACGCTCGGCGGATTTTCTTTACTCAAAGGCGGCCTGGTCCAGGCGAGTTATACCACTGCGAATTCCGCACTGCGGCAAAATTGGATTACCGCATCAACCGAAATGGATGGCGATCTCTACCTCGGCACTTACGGCTCCGGCGTCGTCCGGCTTTCGTCTCAGGGCGTTTTGAGCACGTTTCGCGAATTCTCCCCCAATGAAGGACGGGTCGAAGTGAATCCTAACGCGATGCTATCGTCAGCCGGCACGCTCTATGCC
>JBARMQ010000273.1:0-2251 GCA_049802535.1 Bryobacteraceae bacterium
ACCGTCTCATTCAGCCGGCGTTTGGACGCGGCAACACAGACGCCAAGCACGCCGCCTGCCACGCAGGTCGCAAGAAAAATGAAGAACCAGTTGCGCGGTCCGGCGATGACGCCAATGGCCGCCATCAATTTGACATCACCCGCTCCTAACGCGCCTAGTAGATATAGCGGAAGATACACGATGACCGCTAACATCAGCCCGCAACCGGAATCGAGCAGGCCGGCCCAATGCAACAGCGCAAGATTGGCGACCAAGCCGGCGAGCATTCCGGCGACGTTCAACCAGTTCGGTATGCGGCGCGAATGAAGATCAAAGCCGGCGCAAACCAAGACGAATACGATCAGCAGCACTTTCAACGCAAGGGGTAAGCTCTGCATAGCCTATTCATCGGCCTCGCCAGCCGGGATCAGAGAACATTCCAATCGGTCGCCCACCCGGGTGTCGGAGCGTTGAATGACACCGGGAGCCAGTTCGAGCACCGAATAGGCGCGGAGACAGACAGCGATGCGGTTCGGAGCAAGCGCCGACCGTGTATGGCGTACCTTAAATTCGCGGTCGAGGAAGATTACATCGATGTGCATCCTCATGCCGAAGGTGTGTACCGCCTCACACGGTACGATCCACAAACCGGCGCCGTCAGCCATTTCGGCAATTCCGCTGAGTCCCTTACGGCGTTCTTTGCTGACACCCGCCAAGCGAACTCGCGTTGCGACCAGGGAATCTCGAGTGCGGTTGAGAACAGCATAGCCCGGAGTGCGGTCCATCAGAGAAACTTATCGGCATCGCAATGCGACTCTTGAGCGGAAGTGATCCGGCTCTCCTAACGGGACCGCAAAAAATAATGCCGAATTTTGAGTCTGAAATGTTCTACGTGGGCTTGAGGCGGGGAGCTCAGGCGCCGGAGCTCTCATTCGTTTCAATGCTGTAATCGTAGCCTGCCGGAATCGCCGTCAAGATGAGGCGAAATCGTTGTGATTTACGAATGTTGTAGACTAAGGCCGGCCGGAAGCACGCGATACACCACGATCCGGCGTGTCGCACGCTGGGATACGCTAGACCATTCGAACGGTGATGAAGAAGGTGGCGCGCCAACGCTTGCGAGGAGGCGTAGCAATGCGGAACCGGTTCGGGCTGGAGATATTCGGCGAACTCTGCCGCGGGGTCCAGCACATGAAACGTCGCCCGGAATTCCGCCAGCCAGTCGTCATACGTTGCACTGTCACCAGCCGGCCGAGCGTTCGGTCCGCGGGGAACGATCAGGTCCGACAATCTCCTGCTTTTGTGATAGACGACTTCGGCGATGGAGGCTTCTATGCGGTCCGCAGCATACCACGCACCGCGCGTGTGATCGTTGAAACGGGAGCCATCTCGACTTGCATGCGTAAAGCATGCATTCACGACGTGGGCATTTGAAATACCGTATAAAAGTTCGTAGGGGCTGATCCCGATCAGTCCGCGCTCCTCGCCCCGAATGAGGTCGTTCGTCGCGCCTGCAAGGAGCTCCAAGTGTTCCAATGCAATGGCGCTGTCCGTCAGAGCCGAAAACGCCGTGCTGTGGCAGGAAGGAATTAGCCGATGCGAGGTCTCCCAATTGAAGGATCGGATGGGCGGGTCTGTCAATGGCCGATTGACCAACTATCCAGCATGCGACGCACATCGAACATGCCCGGTTGACCCTCCCGGATCATGTAATCGATTGGCGCCGCTCCGGCAAACATCGACCCTCGGTTTCCTAACGTGACCCATTGATTGGCCCACGGCTCGCCGAAGTAGACGTTCAGCGCCTGGTAAATGCCGAGGACCAGCGAAATCCTGAACAAAGTATCTTGCGTCAGCTTCTGCTTGTCAGGTTCACTCCTCCATGCGTGGAATGTCGATGAGGCGATTCCCCCCAACAGACCCCGTGCCTGGGCCTCCGTCAAGTCCCATAGCTTGGCAATCTTTTCGAACGCCTGGATCGCGCTGCCGCTTATTTTTTCCCGAACATTCGAATCTGTCAAGTCGGGAACGCGATTAAGGGCATAACCCGCGATTCCCGGAGTAGCAGTTTGCGCGCTAGCCATAAAACCTCGATTCCGATACTTATTATCACCGAAAGAGAGATGACCGTCAAGAGGCGAAATGAGCTCCATCTCACTCTATGACAACTTATCGGTCTCGCTCCCGGCTTCTTACAGCCGCGTAATTCGTTGAAATGATTAGGCGTTAGATAATGTTGTAGTCATCGTGATCGCATTCGGCGGGGCGTACT
>JBARMQ010000274.1:0-5569 GCA_049802535.1 Bryobacteraceae bacterium
CAATAGATACTCCGCATCCTTCGTATAGGCATTCTCTATGGAATTTCACCAGCTTCGATATGTCTGTGCCATCGCCGAAACCGGCAGCTTCAGCCGCGCTGCCGAACGCTGCCACGTCGCCCAGCCCTCGCTCTCACAGCAGGTCCTCAAACTTGAACAGGATCTAGGAGCCAAGCTTTTCGACAGACTCGGCCGCAGTGTCCGGCTTACCGAAGCAGGCCGCGCCTTCCTGCCCCACGCTCGTTCCATCCTGCATCAAATGGAAGCGGCGCGCGCCGGCATTGAAGATCAGCGCACCGACGTCCGCGGCCGCGTGGCCGTCGGCGCCATTCCCACCATCGCGCCGTATCTCATTCCCGGCTACACCGCCGCCTTCGCAAAAAAATATCCTGAAGCCCGGCTCCGCATCGTGGAAGAAACCACGCCCGTCCTTGTCGAGAGCCTTCGCAACCTCTCCTTCGATCTGGCCATCCTCGCCCTGCCCTTGCGCCACAAGGAATTTGAATTGTTTCCGCTTCGAACCGAACCGCTGTTCGCGGTTCTGCCTAACAATCATCCTCGCGCCGCCCAGAAATCCATCTCCCTCAAGGAACTCCGCGGCGAACCGTTCGTCATGTTACGCGACGGTCACTGCTTCCGCGACCTCAGTTTCTCTGCCTGCGCCCAGGCACGTGTGACCCCGCGCATTGCTTTTGAAAGTGGACAGTTCAGCAGCCTCCTCGGAATGGTGGCTGCCGGAGTTGGCGTCACCCTTGTGCCAGAAATGGCCATCGACAAAAACGCGGACTGCCGCTTCATTCGCGTCGGCGACGTCCGCGCTACCCGCACCATCGTAGCCGCCGTGCTGCGCGGACGCAGCTTCAACCGTGTGCAGCAGGCATTCTTGTCAAAAATCACAAACTAAACGCCCCTCCAACCCGCAGGGTTTTCCATCCGATCCGATTTTCAGGTATTTCAAGATTTTTTGGCACTCAATCGCACCCGTCTCCGCTTTAGAGAGTGAAGGCAGTCGAAATCAAGACACTTCACAAAAAGGAGACATGTCATGAAACGGATCATCACCATCGCAATTCTTGCTTTAACAGGCATTCTGGGCGTCGGCAGTGCATTGGCACAAAGTGATGCAGTCCGGGTGAAGGTGCCGTTCGCCTTCACTGCCGGCAACAGGCTACTTCCCGCGGGCAATTATTTGATTACATCGCTGTCGGCCAACGTGATTCATATTCAGGCCCGAGATCAATACTTTTCGGTTATAACTGCCGAGATGCAGGATGATCGGCAATCCAAAGACGGCGACGAGCTAATATTCGTTAGATACGGCGACCGGTATTTTCTGCGGGAGATACTTTGCAACTCCGCAGCAATGAACGTGAGCCTTCCGACAACCAAGTCGGAGGAATGGGCCCGTCACCAGGAGGCAGCTGTCCAGCACTCCGACCTGGTTCTTCTCGCCAGCAAGTAGTGCCGACTGACACATTCGACAAATCCGGCGCGGAGACCCACCGTCTCCCCGCCGGACTCATGTCCTCGGTCCGTACTTCTGATGTTGCTCCAGGCTCGGAGTGGTATAAGTATTATTACCTGCAGGAACCCGCGGAACGAAGGCTGATTGTGCTCCCCCCGAGCAGACGCGATTCCGATTCTTACAAGTGGATTTCCTGAAATAGAAGCGGCTTTTTTCTGCCCGGCCAAGGCAAGCGGCCACATATTGCTTGCCAGGTTTGTCATTCTTAGGGCGGCGCTGCCTTTGCATAATTCTTCCTCAATCGATATGTTCCGGGACGGGAATTATGGCCGGTCAACCAGAATCTGTTGCGGTGCTGTTCGAGACCGCGTTGGCGCTTCAGCCATCCGAGCGCAAGGCCTTTCTGGATCAGGAGTGCGGCCACGATACCGCGCTGAGGCAGAGCGTCGAAAATCTTCTGGCCGAGGATGCACGCGCCGGTAGCTTCCTGCAACATCCAGCCATCGACTTTCTCGATAAAACAATTTTGGATGGTCTCCCCAGTGCCTGGGCCAATCACGCAGCAGGCGATATGGAAAATTCCATGTCGCACTCGCTTCAGCCTGGACAAATTCTGATTGATCGATTCGTGATTGTCCGATTGATTGCCAAAGGCGGTATGGGCGAAGTGTATGAGGCGGAAGACCGTCTGCTCCAGGAGGTTCACGTCGCCCTGAAAACCATTCTTCCCCACGTGGCCGATGAGCCCGCCCTGCAGAAAAGATTTGAACGTGAGGTGCTGCTCGCCCGCGAGGCAGTTCATCCAAACCTCTGCCCGATTTACGATATCTTCCACTCCGATCGCCAAACGCCAAACTTCCTGTTCCTCACCATGAAACTGTTGCCCGGGGAAACATTGGCCGCACGGCTGCAAAAGCCTTCGCCAATTTCGACGGAAGAAGGATTCGCAATTCTGAAACAAACAGCTCTCGGCTTGGCTGCAATCCACAGTTCGGGAATCGTACACAGGGACATCAAGCCGAACAACATCATGATTGATGGAATCGGCGCGCAGGTGCGGCTGTGGATTACGGACTTCGGGCTTGCGCGCGCACTTCAAGGTGACACGACGATTTCCGGCCGAGGTGCCGTGGCGGGAACGCCCAACTATATTGCCCCCGAACTGCTCCAGGGACATCCTCCCTCCCAGGCCAGCGACCTGTACGCGTTCGGGGTCGTCATGCATGAAGTATTTACTGGCCAAAAGCCCACCGTATCGCGGGACAATGCTTCCGTAGCGATTAGTCCACGTCTTCACAATTCGAAAGTGCCGTCCCTCTGTTCCAACTTAATTAAGGATTGCCTGGATATCGATCCGCAAAGAAGATGCCAGGCTTTCGAATCTGCATTGGAATCGCTCGGCCACAAACGCCAGACGAGAAAATTATTCACTCGACGCCAGTTCGTTGGCACCGCCGCCGCGGGCGCAGGCCTTCTTGCTGCAGGCGCCTGGGTCGAACGAGACACGATCTATGACCTTCTCCACCCGCTCCCAGGAAAGCGCTTTGTTGCCCTGTTGAATTGGCCGCAGACCTCAAATACCCAGGTAGTGCCGATGCTCACTGGCGTTCTCTCGGCCATCAAAGGCGAGCTCTCCCGGATCGAAGCGTTCGATCGCGACCTCTTTGTCATCTCTCCCGACGATGTGGATCAGGACCTTTCGCAGGCCGGAAATTTCAGAGATGTCTGTGATCCTCTCGGAGCGAACCTGGTCCTTGCGGCCTCTGGCGTGCCGGGTGGAAACTATTTCGACCTGCTGCTGCGTGTCTTCGATCCGATCTCCGGTCACGCGCTCAGAGCGAAAAGCGTTGCTTGCGCCCTCCGCGAGGTTACTTCGCTCCCCGATAAGGCGGTGCAGGCAGCCGCATCGCTGCTTGACGTGAGCCGATACCTTAAAGACAGTAAGCGATCGCAGCCTGGTACAAATTCGACCGCTGCGTTCACCGCCTTTCAGCAGGCGGAAACCCTCATGAGGCAGCCGAATGACACCGGGCTCGACGCAGCCATTGAGAAATACAAAGAGGCCGTTGCTCTCGATCCGCAATATGCCATCGCTCATGCCGAACTCGGCATCGCCTATGGTCATCTGTACGGCATTCGGCGCAATCCCGCAGCACTCGACCTTGCTCGCAGAAATTGCGAGCATGCTTTGGCGCTGCAGCCGGGCCTTGTAGATGGCCACCTCGCTCGGGCCTGGGTGTTAGGGGAAACGGGAGACAAACAAGCCGCACTGGGCGAATTTAGAAACGCCCTTGCGCTCGATCCTTCTAACCCGCAGACGCTCGTGTGGCAGGCTCAGCTTTACGGCCGCTTAGATCGCTGGGCGGACGCCGAAGCAACGTTTCAAAGAGTTCTGGACGAACGGCCAAATTACTGGCTAGGCTACAACGAACTGGGTTTTGTTTTACATTGCGAGGGGAAATACCAGAAAGCGATTCGGTGCTTCCGCGACGCGACCGTTGCCGCGCCAGGAAATTCGTTGGCCTGGAGCAATCTCGGCGTGGAGTATCTGCAGGTCGGCGATTTTGCCGACGCGACAGAAAGTTTGAAGAAGAGCCGGACTCTGGATCCCCAATTTGACCAGGCGGCGGCGAACACCTCTCTTGCGCTGCGCTGCCAAGGCAAGTATCAGGATGCGCTTCCATTCGCTTTAAATGCTACCAAGCTGAATCCGGACGATGATTCGAACTGGCTGGAGCTCGGCGAATGCTACACCTCATTGCGTGATCAACTTGCGGCGAAAACCGCATACCTGCGGGCCGCGAGAGAGGCGGAGCGGCATCTTGCAACAGACGCGACCGATGGCCCAAGCTTAATGCTGCTGGCGTTCTACCACGTGAAATCGGGCAAGCCGCAGGATGCGCTCTCTCTCGTGAAAAAGGCCGACTCACTGGGCGCCGGAGACATGGACTCGCAGCTTTTTAAGGTGCGAATCCTGGAGCTTCTGGGGAAACGCGACGAGGCGCTGGCGACGCTGGCGGTCTGTTTTCAAAGAGGCGCTACCGCACTCCAGATCGCCCCTTTCCCTGACCTAGAATCGCTGCGCAAGGATCCACGCTACCTGAAGATGGCGCAGGCGACGCCCGTCACAATCGATAGCTCGTAAGACGGTGGAGAACCGGGACAGGAATGAAGCACTGGGCAGTGGCATCGCCGACACTTCTTTAGCACGAAGTGGGCTAGAGATGCGAAATTTCAAACGAAAGCGAGGAACGACATGGAGTTCAAGGAATCAACCAACAGACCGGCCTGCGCAGTTCATACCATACCCGATCCCGAACAGCTGCGGATATGTAGCCATGGCGAGGTTGGCGGCACTTTGGAAGTGAGATGCGAAACGCCAAACTATCCATATTTCGACGTGGAAATTGTCAGCTGCAATCCGCCGGATGCAATCAGTTGGGAGCGGCTTGACAGGATTTCGGGAGCACTTGACAGGATTTCGGGAGCAATAGATAAACCGGTGGTGATTCACTTGGACAGGGAAGGAGATTTTGAATATCTTGTGCACCACTATCACAAAGGCGATCCAATGAGGAGAGACCCGCTTGAACCACCTTCTGGACCCTTTGCTTGCGGCGTCCACCCGTGCCCCGCGTGCAAAGGTGTTATTTAAACAGCCAGATGCGCGCCATGGCCTGGTCGTGCTTTACGGTTCTCCCTGACATCTGAAGCACCATGCAACAGGGTCACCCGAAAAGTGCATGGGGGAGAATTGCACACGTCGCGCGATGGATCGGCTGGACCACGACGGGAGAATTTTGCCCACACATATATACCCGTGGCCCACGCTCAACCAGAAATTTCCTTGAACAACCAGATGCGCGCCAACGCCCAGTCGCGCTTCACGGTCCTCTCTGACATCCCCAGCACGGATGAGATCTCCTCGAATGAGAGTCCTCCGAAAAAGTGAAGCTCGACGATGCTGCCCTGCCGAGCGTCCAGCTTGCTCAATCGTTCGAGAGCCTCATGCAGCGCAAGAATATCGATCGAGTGGCCGGCCGACGGAACTAGATTTTCATCGAGCGTCACCTGCAGGGCTCCAGCCCCGCGCTTGCCCGCGCC
>JBARMQ010000275.1:0-12200 GCA_049802535.1 Bryobacteraceae bacterium
ATCATTGTTCAGATCGACGAACGCGGATCCACGGTGGAATCCGAGCGGCAGAAAATCCGCGCCCATGTTGGCCGATACGTCGCGGAATGAATGGCCGCCTTCATTCTTGAATAGGGTGTCATGCTGCTTTGCATTCTCGCCGATATAATCCACATCCCCGTTGGCTGAATAGATGTCTTTCCATCCATCGTTGTCATAATCGATAAACCCCGCGCTCCATCCGGAGAAATTACGGCTGACTTGATTCAGTCCAGCGGCCCCGCTGCTATATCGAAATGATCTGCCCGCTTCATTCACGAAGAGGCCAAAGATCTGTTCGGCAAGGTCGTTGTAGAAGATGTCTACGGTCCCATCGTTATTGAAATCTTTGGCGTCCGCTCCCATTCCGGAGACTGCCACGCCGTCGTCGTTGTAGGCGACTCCATACAAGAGTCCCTGCTCTTTAAAAGTGCCATTGCCTTGATTGATAAAGAGAAAGTTTCGCTCCGTATCGTTCGCAATGAATACATCTTGGAGGCCGTCGCCATTGAAGTCAGCGATCGAGATGCCCATCCCTTTGCCATGCGCACTGGCAAATCCTGCTTTGTCTGTCACATCTTCAAACCGGCCGTGGCCCAGGTTGTGATACAGCCGATTCGCCACGCTCGTATATTGCGTGGGACTGCAATATCGATTCGCACATCGAATATCACTCTCGGGCGTCCACGTGGTGTAGTTTGAGACGACCAGGTCAAGCAGTCCATCGTTATCGTAATCGAACCACGCGGCATCGACGCTCAACAGGTTTGCCGGCTTAGCACCAAGCCCCGACTGCTCCGTCACATCGGTGAATGTACCGTTGCCGTTGTTGTGATACAAAGTGTTGCGACCGGCGTTGCAAATGAAGAGATCGGTGTGACCGTCGTTGTCATAGTCGCCGGCCGCGACGCCGAAACTGTACCCCAGATCTTTGCCCGACAGACCCGCCGCTTCCGTGCGATCTTCAAACGTGCCGTCACCGCGATTGTGCAACAAGCAGCTGTAATACTTCGGCGATGTCTTCTTCAACGAAGGCAGCTCTGCGCCATTCGTAAAGAAAATATCCGGCTTGCCGTCGTTATCGTAATCGAGAATCGCGATGCCACCGCACATTGGCTGGATGAAGTACTTACGATCGACGTAGCCGTTACTCGAAACGTAGTCAAACTTGGACTTCGCAGCAATGTCGTGAAATTGTGCCGTCGCAATTGAACTCGCGGTGATGCTGATCAGCGACGCCAATCTAAGGCTGAGTGGCGCTCGCATGAGATTCCACCCACTGCTGCTCGGCTTCTGCCTCTTTGGTCTTGCCAAGAATGAAGTAACTCTTCGCCAGCAGCACATGTGCGGCACGAACGTTCGCGTCGTCATCACCGTCGCCCGCTAAAGCCGCAGTGGCTTCTTCGATAACCTTCTCCGTCTGCCGTTCATGATCGAACGACTTAGCGCGCTCCAAATGGGCTGGCCCGAAATTGGGGCTCCGGTGCAACGTCTCCTCAATCACCTTCTCCGCCTGTTCAGTCTTTCCGTGGTTTGTCAGGAATTGAATATATTGATAAGCCATCGCTGCATTGAAAGGGCGCTGACGCAGATCGATTTCCAATGCCTTTTGAAACGCGGAATCTGCAGGTTCGGTTTGTTCAAGATGGCTTAAACAGATGCCGAGCAGCGAATACATTTGGAGGAGAGCAATGTCATTCAGCCCATGCAGCTTTACGGCGGCCTGTTCCTGATCGGCACAGATTTGGTCACGATTGTTTAATGACGCCCATTGCGCATAGTAATGCCGTGTTTCCGGATCTAATGGATCGTCCTTCACCGCATCGCTGAGCAACTGCCCAGCCTCCGCGTTATCTGGCGCTTGCCGGAACAACACCTCGCCCAACGTCTTCTTGAGCGCCGCAGAATGAGGATTGGCGCGCAAGCCGTCGCGCAAGGTTTCTACAGCGCGATCTGCTTGTCCCAAACGTTCCAAACAGGCCGCCAGCAATTGTATGGGCGCGTCTTCAACTGGCTTTGTGCCCGATTGCACCACGGGCATTAGTGTTTCGACAGCCGCGTGGCAATCGCCGCGCCGCACTTGCCCGCGCGCCGTTGTGAGGGCGTCACCCGGGAGCAATAGAGCTATCAAAGGGACTGCCCAGACAATCATGGTTCTTTCACAGTAAGGATTTGATCTGCCACAACGTTCTGCAGAACCTGATGTGTGCCACTTGGCCAATCAATCTCAACCGTCCGTATAGACTTTGCAGCCCCTAAGCCAAAATGCACACGGCGATCGCTGGAAGAGGCTAATCCAACGCTTGTGGTCACATGATTATATTGACGGGGACCGCTTTCGGGCTGAATCTTGATTCTGGCGCCAATCCCGTCCCGGTTGCTCTTCGTGCCTTGCAGCTTCACGATCAGCCAATGGTTCTGAGAACTACTCTCGTTCACCAAAATCTCTGGCCGATCGTTCAAGCTAGTCGTCACGACATCGATGCGGCCGTCGTTGTTCAGGTCTCCGAAGGCCGCGCCACGATGCATTGCCGCCCTCGTAAAGATTGAGGACTCATCCCGATAGGTGTTGCCCTCATTTCGCAAGAGAAGATTTCGCAGCTTCGCCGGTTCACGATCGATCTCCCAAGCATTGTCGAGAATCGAGCCGCAGGCGACAAACAAATCTTTGTAACCATCATTATCGAAATCGAAAATGCCGTTTCCCCAGCCAGTGAGCCGTTCACTCGCTCGCGCGACTCCTGTTTGATTCGTCACGTCTTCGAAAAACTTGCCCCGATTGCGGAAAAGGGGAAACGTGTCGCGAAGCATGCCAGTGACAAAAATATCAGGGCGGCCGTCGTTGTCCGTGTCGCGGAAATCGGCGCCCATTCCGGCGATTGACTTACCATCTTGATTGAACGCTACACCGGCAACGACTCCCTGTTCTGAAAAGGTGCCGTCTCGATTATTGTGGAACAGAAAGTTTCGAAACGTGTCGTTGGCGATGAACACGTCTGGAAAGCCGTCGCCGTCATAATCGGCAAACGCCACACCCATGCCCTTGCCAATCAAGCGTCCGATGCCCGAGGCTTCGGACGCGTCCGTGAAAGTGCCATCGCCATTGTTGTGGTAAAGGAAATTGGGCAAGCCCTGGTATTTGTCGGGCGAGCAGTAACTCGGAACGCGATTCGCCTCGCAAAACGGCTCGTTCGCGGGATCCCAAGCAACATAATTCGTGACTAGCAGGTCCAGCTTTCCGTCGTTGTTGTAATCAAACCAGCCGGCGCTCATCGCCCATGTTTTTCCATACTTCGCGTGAACTCCCGTCACGCCCGCTCTCGCGGTGACGTCTGTGAAGGTGCCGTCTCCGTTGTTATGCAGAAGTTGATTGCGATTGACGCCGGTGACATAAATGTCCTCAAAACCATCATTGTCATAGTCGGCGATAGCGACGCCCATGGAATATCCAACACCTTGCACTCCGGCGCGCTGAGTGACATCGGTGAATGTACCGTCGCCGTTGTTTCGGTATAGCCGGTTATAGAACTTTGGGTCGTCCTTTTGTAAGCTTGGAATTGCGGCGCCATTTACAAAGAATATGTCGAGCAGCCCATCATTGTTGTAGTCGAAGAGAGCCACGCCGGAGATCATTGTTTCGATCTGATGCTTCCGCGGCGAAGCCGAATTGTTCAGGATGAACTGCACACCGGAAGCGGGCTCAATATCGCGGAAACTAAAGTTGCCGTTGACTTGCTTTGTAGGCGCCGGGGACAATACCGTTCCGAGCATCAACGTGACAACCGCGGACCCAATGATCCAATTACTTCTTGTCGTAATCCGGGCCGCTCCGTACTTCTTGCAAACGCTTTAGGATTTCTTGTTGTTCCGTTCCGGCAGCCAATGCTTTCACGTAGCATTTTTCCGCATCGCGAGGCCGATGAAGAGCTTGATAAGCGTCACCCAGCATGACGAGCGAATCCTGCCGCTGCTCTATGCGCATCGCCGCCTCCAGCGTAGACGCAACTTTGGCGTAGTCACCGGCTGCGCGATACCGCATGGCGTCCTCTTGCAGAGCACGGAAGCGCAACAAGTCTCCGTTCTTTTCCTGCTCCATTCCAGCAAGAAGCTGCTCGTTCTGCTGCGCTTTTGCCGAATCTCCCAGCGCCCGATAGAGTCTGCTCAGGAGCCACAACACGGCGCGGCGATCCTGAGAATCAGAAACCCGCTTGGAAGCATCCAGCGCAGCCGTCAGAGCTTCCCGGAATTGCTGTAGATCGTAAAGACAAGTCGCAATACCGAGCAGCGCTTCGGGCGATGCTGGTTGCGTTTTCAACACACCACGATATTCATCTAGGGCCGCTTCGATCTGACCGCTACCCACAAGCGCCTTGGCGTGTCCCAGCATGGCTTGACCCGAGTCCGGCTGCAACTTTAGGGCGGCGGAAAACTCCTCTCCCGCTTTGTCGTAATCCTTGTTCAAGAGATCGAGCTGGCCCAGCCAATAGTGCGCTCGTTCGTCTGTTGCGTCCAGCGAAATTGCCTTCTCCAGTGCGGCCCGTGCGTCCGGACCGGCGTGACCGCTTTCTACTCCGAACATTCCGAGCAGACGGAAAGAAGGTTCAAAGGTGGAATTGGACTCAGTTGCCTGCCTTAATTCTTCAATTGCATCGGCGGTTCTTCCAGACAGACCGAGTGCCGCACCATAAAGAGATTGAGCCTCCGCTCTGCCCGGAGCAAGCTCCAAGACTTTGCGAAATGTGTTCGATGCGGTTAGGTAGTCTTTCTCTTGGAATTGGCATTGTCCCAGCACAAATTCGATCGGCGCACTGTGGGGATGAGCATCGAACAACTCTTTCAACAGCGGCTCGGCCTCGTGACATCGGCCCTGGGCGGCAAGCTGCTGCGCTTGCTCGAATCGTACCTGATCTGGAGCAGCCTGTAGCATTAACAGGCAGGCGAGCCAGATCATCGAGCGGGCTCCTTTACCACCAAGATTCGGTCAACGCCCGCTGGATGCAGCGTCTGCCGTATCCCGCTGGGCCAACGCACTTCAATTTCACGCACGGTGGAGCTATTCCCAAGCCCGAAATGCACCCGGCTATCGCTTGAAGACGCATAACCAACGCTGGTCGTGGCATGATTCCATTGCGTTCGTCCAGCGTCGTCCACCAAACGCACGCGCGCTCCTAGCCCCTCACGGTTGCTTCGCGTTCCCACGAGCTGTAGAAGCAGCCAGTGATTTTGATTGCTCGAGATGTTGCGCAAGATCTTGGTAGGTCCGCCAAGCACTGTCACCACAGCATCCATCCGGCCATCGTTATCCAGGTCGCCAAAAGCGACGCCGCGGTGCGGAGCCTCTTGTTGCAACGCCGCACCTGCTAATTTGCTGACGTCGTCGAACTTCCCATTGCCAAGGTTTCGGAAGATTGAATTGGGTTCTGGATAGCTTCGGCCGTCATTAGCCTCTGCCACGTTGTCCAATACATTGGACCGTGCGACGAACAGATCCTTCCAACCGTCATTATCGAAATCCACGATCCCATTGCCCCAACCAGACATCTTAATCGTGTAACGCCCCAGACCGCTGGGCGCGGTTGCGGTGAAGAATGTGTTCCCCATATTGAGATACAGGGGGAAAGTCTCGCGTTCCACTGCCGTATGCCAGATGTCGGGCCGTCCATCGTTGTTCACATCGCGAAAATCGGAGCCCATGCCCGAGAGTGCATTGCCATCGCCGTTGTAAGCAACACCCGCTTGCACGCCGATCTCCTCAAAATGCTTGCCGCCGAGGTTGTGAAAAAGAAAGTTGGGGCTGGCATCATTGGCAACGAACGCGTCCACGTAGCCGTCACCATCGAAATCGGCGAACGAAACACTCATGCCGCGCCCAAAATTCTTCGCAATACCTGTTTCTTCGCTCACGTTCGTGAAGTGACCGCCTCCGTCATTGCGGTACAACGTACTGTGCAAAGGTTCGTAGAAGCGCGGGTGGCAATAGGATCGCGAGCCGCCCGGAGAAGAGCAATATGGATCCTGACTCACGGCCCAGACACAGTAATTCACGACGAACAAATCCAGTAAGCCATCATTGTTGTAGTCGAACCATCCGCCGGCCGTCGACCACATTTTTTGGCCTTTGTATTGCTCGCCTTCGAGGTTCGCGCTGCGAGTCACATCGGTAAAGGTGCCATCCCGGTTGTTGTGGAGTAGTTGGTTGCCGGTGACGTTTGCCACGAAGATGTCAGGGTATCCATCGTTATCGTAGTCTCCCACGGCCACGCCCATGCCGTAGCCGTAGCCTTTCACACCAGCCTTCTCCGTGACATCGGTGAACGTTCCATCACGATTGTTGTGGAACAGGCGGTTCCAGTAAGTTGGTGTCGTCTTGACTAACGAAGGGATCTCGGCGCCGTTGACGAGAAACACGTCGAGATAGCCATCCTGGTCGTAATCCAGCAGGGCTACTCCCGCCACCATCGTCTCAATCTGATTCTTATTAGGAGTTGGGCTGTTCCGTGTGTCGAATTGCAAGTGGCTTGCCTGCGTAATATCCGCAAACTGGATGGTGCTGTTCTCGCTGCCACCGAAGATGGCGGCAGCCGTCAAAAGAGCCACTGCCGCCACCGAATACCGCTGCACATCCGACCGATTAACTGCTCCGTGCAAACTTCTACCTGGGGAAGCGCTTGAAGAAAAGCGCTCCCTCAGAAGATGATACGCGCTGACAATTGGATGGCTCGCGGACTGTTGCCGGCATTCGTGATCAGACCGAAGTACGGATTGCCCAGGTCGTTGTTGTAAGTGCCGAATACTCTGATGTTAAACGCGTTTTGGCCTTCGGCGCGGATTTGCAAATACCTCGTCTCGGAGCCTAGTGGGAAATTCTTCATGAGAGATAGATCCGTTTGGTAGAACGGAGGATTTCGCAGATGAGGATCCACCACCGGTAGATTGCCAGCCACGAAATTCTGGGCAGTCTGCATGATGCTTGAGTTGAACCGGCCGACGGTTGAGGATGTCACCGGCGTCGATGGCGACACCAGCACCTGATTATCTCCTGTATAAGCGGGATTGCTCAGGTTGTGATTGCTGGTTGTGTAACTGCCGTATGTGGTTTCGACGAGGATAGTGTTGTTGGTGTTGATCGTAGTCGTACCCCACCATTGAACAGGAAGGCCGTCCACATAGGTGGAGTTCCCCGCGAACTGCCACCCTCCAATCGCTCCGTCCAACAGCTTGCGGCCGAAGGTCTGTGGATTATTCATCCAATGTCTGCCCTGACCGAACGGCAGTTGATAGAGGTACGTCAAGACGAGGCGCTGGGGCTGATCGTTCGCGCTGAGACCATAGGTGGATTGGAACGTGTAAAGGCTTTGCGGCCTCTTTCCGCCATTCCCAACGGCGTCCTGGCCGCCGCCGCTGCTAGCTTCGGGACCCCCCACGTCATCGAGAAGATGACTATAGGTATAGTTCAGCAAAAACGTCAGGCCATGTGACATGCGGTGATCCAAGCGGATATTCAGCGATTGGAACATGGAAGCTCCGAGGTTTGTTCCAAGGACCGTGACGGTGCCGTATTGCGGATACGGATACTCAAGAATACCGGCCAACTGAGTCGGACCGGTGGTCGAAGTGGTTAGAGTTTGCCCGGCGTTTGGCGATGCTACCGGAGTCGTCATTATGCCGGAATAGGCCGGAGTAAACAAGTTTGCAGGATATCGGCTGATCTGATCCGGCGCCAAAAGACCGAGGCCCCGGTTGCCGTTGTAGTCCGCTTCGATGAGGAACCCCGCCGGCAACTCGCGTTGGACGCCTGCCAACCACGTGTACTCTCTGGGCATGTGCATATTCTGGCTATAAGCGGTAACGCCTGGGGGATTGGCGCTTTCCTGATTGGTGAGGAATGTGTCCCGCGAGTAGGACGTGACCTCACCGGGCAACGGGAATGGGTCGGCGAAGGTAGAAATGTAATGCTTCAGTCCGTCGGTAGAGGCGTGCCAGCCTGCATTGCCCGCGTTGCTAAGCGGCAGAGCCTGATTGCTGCTGGAGAAGCCGCCTTCGTCACCGGTGGTGGGCAGGTACATCAACCCGCCGGACGCGCGGAGTACTGTTTTGCTATTGAGCTGGTAAGCGATGCCAAGCCGTGGTGCGAACTGGTGTGAATCGACGTTTTGGAAATCGCGCGAGGGAAACGCGGCGGTACCCGGAAGTTCGACAGCGCCGTTAGGCATGCCGTTGACCCAGCTCGGGGTTTGAAGGTTAGTGGGCAGACCGGCAGCGGCGAGAGCAGCTGGCCACGAGTAGCCCGGATTGACGGTGAACAGCGAGGGAGCGTTCTGATCCCAGAAATAGATCTTGTCGTGGCGCTCAGTCGTCGGACCCTCCCGGTCCCATCGCAAACCGAGATTGAGCGTCAGCTTTGGACTTACTTTGAAATCGTCCTCGACGAACGCCGCGTTGTAATTTACGTTCATCGCGCGGGTCGAGGGGCCCTGCATCGTCGCCCAATCATCAATACCCAATAGGAACGAACCCAAAGAGTTCGGAAGACTGCCGGCGGAGCCGAAGCCGTGATCGCCAGACGTCGGAGCGACTGGGTTGCCCATAAAGGTCATGACGTTTGTTCCGCCGAAGTTGACATAGTTGTCGTAGTAGCGGCGGGTCTCTACGCCGAATTTCAACGTGTGGCGGTTCAGGATCTTAGTGGCCGCGAAATTAAAGTCGTAGGTGGTCGAAACCTGAATATTTTCGGTGGGGGAGGTGCCGTAGTATCCAGGAGTCTGGAAGTCTTCCTGGATGTTCGGGATCGCGGCGGTTCCGAGGATTGCCTGAATGGCGGGGTTTAACTTAATCGAATCCGAGTTGAATCCTGTGGGTAACGTGTTGCCAGTTGCGAAGGGCGAATGAAGCACCGAAGCGCGGATGTTGAACAATAAGGTCGGCTTGTAAGTCCAGTCATAGTTGACGCTTCCATTTAGTCCGCCGTTGGTAGCGCTGCTGGAACTCGTAAAGAGCGGGCCGCCTACGCGGGACTGACCGCCGCTCGCATTGAACGTCGTATAGTTAATCGCGACCCGCTGGTTGTCCGTAATCAGTTCGTCCACGCGCACCCCAAAGCGGAAGGTGTTGTTAGTGGTGTTCTGCGGTGCTTCGTAATTATTCAGACTGCTATACCCGGCTGTCGTCGGGCGATTCGGCATGGGCAAGAGAGACAGAATGGCCGCCGATGTCGGCGAGATCTCAGACGCAGGCACTGTCTTACCGTTCCCGCCCAACAGCGTTAGACGGCTATAGGTTCCGTCGGCGTTCGGGGTTGTGGAATAGGCCCCATTCGGGTCATACATCAGGGTTGGTATGCCCCCCGCTTCTGTCTGCGTCATGTCCCCGCCGCGCTCGGCTTGGGTGGGCACGCTCATCAGAACCTCGTTGCCGGCCTGGTAGTACCGGTAATATTCATTGTCGACGAAGAAGAAAGTCTTGTTCTTCCCGTTGTAGATCTTAGGAATCGAAACCGGTCCGCCCAATGTAAAACCGTAATCGTTCTGTCGAAAGTGAACTTTGGGGTTGCCGATGGAGTTTTGATACCAGGAGTTGGCATCGAACATGTCGTTGAACATGTACTCATACATGTCGCCGTGATACGAGTTGGTTCCCGATTTCGTGATCAGCTCAACATAGCCGCCTGAGATCCTGCCGTACTCAGCCGAGATACCGTTGGTAACGACTTTAAACTCTTGGACCGCGTCCATGGAGGGAGTCTGGTTGGTGATATCGTGGCCACGTCCGGTGGTGACGACGTTACCGTTGATAAAGAAATCGATGCTGCTGGTGCGGCCGCCGTTGATCCGAATCTGCGTTACCGACGACGCGTTTTCCGCCCCCTGAACATCGCCGGCAATCCTGAGTAGTTCGAGGGGATTGCGGTCAATCTGGGGGAGATTCATGATGAAGTTGTTATTGACCACCTCGCCCGTTTCGGCATCCTCTGTCCGGAGACCGGTGGACTCGCCGGTAACAGTAACGGTCTCGGAAGAAGAGCCAATCTCAAGCGGGATATTGATGGCTAGCCGGTCATCTACCTGCACAACAATGCCGTGGCTAAGGTATTTTTTGAAGCCAGGGGCGTCGACCGACAACTGATACGTGCCAGGCGGTAACTGAGCGGCGAGGTAATTTCCATCGCTTAAGGAGGTGACGTGGGAAGCCAGCCCCGTCGCTGTATTCGTAACCGTGATGGACGCGTTTGGAACAGACGCGCCACTGGGGTCTTTCACGATCCCGCCGATGGATCCGGAGCCCGCCTGCCCGAAGGCCGGCACACTGATCAATCCGGATAGCAAGATTGCGGTCGCCGCGAACCAGATCGCCTTTACAACTGCGCGTGTCCTCATAGACGTTTAACCCCCTCAGGTCCAAACGGAGCCGACAAAGCTCAATTTGAAGTGATGTTTGACCGAAATCAGGTTCTGGTCAAGTAAATTCACAGTAAATACCCAGTGAGAGACCACTTACAGCACTCGCATAAGCTGCTTTGAGTGAGGCGGATCACTTCCACCGCGATCTGGATCTGTTTACTGTAAACTCTACGATTGGCCCTCCAAATAGGGATTAATGGGGTCGGAAGGAGGAAATATCGTGGCGGCGAGTGGCCCGGTGATCGAGGGCGCTTGGGAATTGGTAACGCGAGTAGCCGAAAGTCCGATGTTCCACCGTTCCGGGCGGCTGCGGGAGCTTCTCCTTTATGTTTGCAGGCGAAGCATCGACGGGCGGTATGACGAACTCCGGGAACAGCGGATTGGCGTGGACGTATTTGCGCGAGGTCCGGATTTTCGGCCGAACGAAGACAACATCGTTCGTGTGGAAGCGCGACAACTACGAAAGCGGCTGGAAGAGTACTTCGCCACCGAAGGCAAAGCCGAACCGATTGTAATCACAATTCCAAAGGGCGCTTATGTCGCCGCTTTCGAAGTCAGGCCTAGCTCAAGGGCTGACCCAATCCCGATGGTTGAATCCTCAGTCGCCCAGGTGAGTGAGGCTGAGCCAAGTGTCGCCGTTCCGCCGCGTCGCCTTCGCTTCTCCTGGACGGTCCTTTTTTTCTGTACAACCCTCTTGTTCCTAGCGATCGCAGCCTGGGCATTGATCAGAAGTCCAGTCGCGCTGCGCGCACCATCCGCTGCTCAGAGCGCCAAGCAGAACACGCTCCTATGGAGCGAATTGTTTGACAAGAATCATCAAACTTATATTGTCTGCGCCGATTCCGCGTTAGTGCTATTGCAAGAACTTACCGGCCACTCCATCACTCTGGCCGAGTACGTCAATCGGCAGTATTCCTCTGGCGGCCAGAAACTGGCGCCAGAAGTAGAAATGTTGCTCAGGATATTGCCGCAGCGTCAATACACAAACATTTCGGATGTGCGTTTGGTGGAAGAGATTCTACAGATCAACGATGACTACCGCAGTCAATCCGCTGTAAGATCCTCGCGGAATATCGAGTTGATTGATTTTAAGCACGGCAATTTCGTGTTGTTAGGAAGCAAGAGGTCCACTCCCTGGGTTGAATTGTTCGAGCCAAGGCTGAACTTCCATTTCGTTTACGACCCGAAGACGCAGCATGCAGGATTTCGAAACGTCAACCCCCGACCCGGTGAGCAGAGCGTTTATTGGGTGGAAGGCAGCCCGACTGAGCTTGATGAAACATATGGCGTGATTGCTTTCCTGCCAAATCTCAGTCACAGCGGTAACGTGCTCATTGTCCAAGGCGCCACCGGGGAAGGGACAGAAGCCGCGGGAGAATACATTACCCATCCCGAATTGCTGAATCAGTTGCTAAGAACCATCCACGCGGTAGACAACAATTATGTGCGCTATTTCGAAGTGCTGCTAAAGTCCGGCACCATAGCCGGAACGCCCAAGGACGCGCAAATCGTGTCCTATCGCTTCATTCCGACTAACGAATAATTCGCCTGTTTAGAGAAGCTACAGTTTAGCCATCACGGCGCGAGCGACGGCAATTGTCCTCGCGTCCGAATCAGGGAAGGGACCCGGGATGACTCTGATCAAAGTATTTCCCTGAAGTACATTCAGCCCTAACTTAGGAAGCCGCACCGCTTGGTCTCCCAGACCAGGAATATCAGCGCCGAAGCCCCCCTTTCCATCAGCCGCCTTGCCGATGCCGCCGAAGATAGCCTTGCTTGCGACGA
>JBARMQ010000276.1:0-29481 GCA_049802535.1 Bryobacteraceae bacterium
CTTTGGCGGCGCGGCTCGCACGGCTGAACTGACGCTTCCCGGCTTTCACAACGATGTTGGCTCAACATGCTATCCATTAGGCGTTAGCTCGCCGTTCTTTGCACGCCTGCCCCTTGAGAGTAACGGACTGAGATGGATCCATCCGCCCGCTCCGATGGCGCATCCCTTCGACGATGGAAGCGCGGTCTTGGTGGAGCGCGATTTGGCCGCGACAGCCAAACAGTTGGGCGCAGACGGACAGGCTTATGCTGACCTGTTGGAGCCCTTTGCTCGAAACTGGCATGCGCTTGCGGCCGAAGTTTTGCAACCTTTGATTCACTTGCCGCGACGTCCCTTTCTGATGGGCGCGTTTGGTATTGGGGGGGTGCAACCTGCGCAGTTACTCGCCAGCCAGAAGTTTCAGACTGCGCGTGCGCAGACGGTTTTCGCCGGCCTTGCAGCCCACTCGCTGCTACCTCTCAGTTATCCTCTTACCTCGGCTATTGCGATTCTGTTCGGCGCTTCCGCACACGCCGTGGGATGGCCTTTCGCGGCCGGCGGAGCACAGTCCCTCTCGAACGCGCTGGCAGGTGTTCTGAAATCGTTCGGCGGCCGCATCGTGACCGATTCACGGGTCGATTCACTCAATGACTTACCCACTGGCGGTCTCACGATATGCGATATCACGCCCCGGCAATTCCTCTCGATTGCTGGTGACAGAATTTCGGGCCCTTATCGCGAATCGCTCAAACGGTATCGCTATGCGCCGGGCGCTTATAAAGTGGATTGGGCGCTCAGCCAGCCGATTCCTTGGAGAGCTCGCGAATGCTCGCGAGCCGGAACGGTGCATTTGGGTGGCTCGCTTGAAGAGATTGCAGCCTCGGAGCGAGCGGCGTGGCGCGGTGAACATTTCGAGAAGCCGTTTATCCTGTTGTGTCAGCCGAGCCTGTTCGATCCGTCGCGAGCACCGCAGGGCAAACATACCGCGTGGGCGTACTGCCACGTGCCCAACGGATCTACCGTATCGATGCTGAAGCAGATAGAAACGCAAATTGAGCGCTTCGCACCGGGCTTTCGCGATTGCATTCTGGCGCGAAAAGCATTCGCTCCCGCGGACCTGCAGCTAATGAATGCAAACCTGGTGGGCGGCGATGTGAACGGCGGCGCATTCACCCTAAGACAGTTCATTGCGCGTCCTACCTTTCGCCAATACAGAACACCTTTGCCTCGTGTATATCTGTGCTCGGCCTCAACGCCTCCGGGCGGTGGAGTTCATGGAATGTGCGGTTATTATGCTGCGCGCGCTGCGTTGAAGGATGTAAAGGGGTCGAAAAAGTGAGCTATTGCTCCTTTTCACAAACCAGCTTCATATTGACTTCGCCGCCGAGGGCAGTCGTAATATGGCTGGTTTCGGTGAGCGTTTTCTTATCGGGAGACAGTTCATAGCGGTCTTCCATGGTGATATCGCCGGCCCGCGAGTCTTTTGTCTCAGTGCGAACCATCAGCGCGCCGCCGTCCCAAAATGCTTTGCTGGTTGCGTCGCGGCCGCTGATCACGTTCTGCGACTCGGTTCCATCGGTGAAATAGCTGACATCGTTTGAGTTGGTCTTGCCACCGAGCGTCTCCACAGTATGAACATTCAAGGTCGGATCATGCTGGTCAATCTGCTGAACGATCATGTCGGGCATGTGGAACGTGGCGAAGTTTGATTTTGCCTTCACCATGCGCCACCGACCCGTGAAGTTGGGCCGGACACCGGAAGGCACACCTTGGCCCGGACTGACTGCGGCACCCCACCCAAAAGCGAGCAACAAAGCCCCGGCAAGTTTCAGTTTCATTTATGGCTGGAAAAGATGACGAAGAGCACCATGGCGATCGCCAGGACGCCCAAAACCGCAAACAGGATGAGAAGCTTACCTTTCGCTCCCATACCGACGTTCGGTGCTTTGGGCATGGCTCCTGGCATAGCGAATCCTCCGCCAGCGGGCGCTCCGGCAGCGCCGGGATGACCGCCGGACGCTCCTGGTTGGCCCATGCCCGGCTGCCCCATGCCATGCTGCATAGGTCCTCCGCCCATATGCATTTGGCCCAGAGGAGTCATCATGCTCATGTGGGCCGCCTGACCCGTGAGCGGGTTGCCCATATTTGCACCGGCAGACCCTAAAGGGCCCAAACTTTCGGAGAAACCTTGGTTCATGCCCATGCCGGGGGCGTTCATCGGATTAATGGGAGTGACCCGGACATTTCCCATTCCCCCGCCTCCCATCGGCGCCATTGGCTGCATCGGCTGCATTGGCATTGGCTGCATGGGGTGCATCGGGGCTGCTGGCCCACCGGAGGGGGGAGCGGGCGCACCGCCCATTCCGGGGATTGCTGGCATGGCGGGCGGCTTGCCCATTGCTGGGGGCGCTCCAATACCGGGTGCTCCTCCGGTGGCGGGGGGCGCAGCGCTTGGTGCTGCTCCTTGCATCCCTGGCGATTCCTGGGGCCGGTTGCCCATCATCATGCGTGTGAATTCGCTCGGGCCTTCCTGCGCAGGCGGGGGCGGGGCCGGCGTTACCGACGGCATGCCGAAACGCGAACCGCCAAGGGGATCGTCGGTCCGAAAAACGGGGGCAGGTCCCACGGCGGACGGGGCCTGGGGCGGCGGCGGGATACCACCCTTGCCAAACATTCGGGTATACTCCCCAATCTCCTTTCCGGCGGATGGCATGGCCGTCGGAACTTCAGCATTCCGCTGAAACATGTTCGGCAAATCGCTCGGGCGGTTCGATAGATCCGGTAGCCGCTCGGATCGAGGGGTCTCGAAGGAATTGTTCGAGCCGAAATCGGCGTTCTCGAGTGAACCGGTCCGGCTCGATGGCTCATTAACTCGCGGCGGCAGTGGTGGAGGAGCGACAGGTGTGGCCGGTTGCCCACCGGACCTCATGAACATTTTCGTGAACTCGCCGATCTCGGGCTTCGACGCAGGTGCGGGAGGGTTACTTGGACGTTGAACAGGTCCAGCGCCATGAGATGGCCGGTCCTGGCTGCGAAACGCTTCGGGCCGGCTGGGAGCGGCTGGCGGCATTCCACCCGTGAAAAATCGGGTAAACTCGCCGGGCTCCTGACTGGTTGGCGAAGGGGGCGCCGGTTCCACCTTGGGAATCTCAGGCTTAAAAGTCACCTTAGCCGGTTCGGGCGGGAATTCGCGAGCGGACGGCGTCTTTGCTTCAAAAGGAGACGGCGATGATTCCTTTCTCATCACTTCCGCTCGCGGAGGCAGGGACCCAGCCGCATTGGGCTTCACAGGCTGCTCACGAATGACAAATGGAACGGGTCCACCCCTAGAGTCTGGTTTTGTCTCGATGCGATCCGGAGCGGAGCGGATTACCTGGGGTTTTGGCGCTGACTCAACCTCGCTCGCGGGGACCGGCTTGGGGGGTTGCGAAGTCGCTGCGGGCGGTTGGGTGAACTGCGGCGGTTCGGCCTGTGCTTCGGCTTGCCGCCCTGGGAGGGTTGAATCGAGCTCGCATTGAAGCCATTCGCGCAGGAGTAGGCATTGCGGCGAACTATCTGTCACGACATAACAAAAACCGGGCTCTTCACCAAAGTCGAGCACCTGGTTTCGGGCTGAAGGCGACCGGAAGATGCCTTGCATGAGCAAACGCAACAAAGCCGCCTGCTGTGCCTCACCACCCGAAGTCGCTATTCTATGGACGAATACACTTCGTTGTGAGCTTGCTTCGCGAGCGCGAAACGTTGATATCTCACCCGGCACGATCTGTTCGGGTTGCTGATACTTGCCTCCGAGAAACTCAAGCGGTTCCATATTTCAGAATTCTCCCTCAATTCTCCCACCGCGCCTAGATTTATTTCTCGCCCCCTGTTGTCCAGGCAGCGGCCTCACCCCCGTATGATAGAAGGACGTGTAATTATACGGAAGGGCTTTTTGGCGCAACGGCTTCTCTCTTATCGACGAAATAGTGCTTCGGGCGTGCTTAGACCTGCTAAGGGGAGTCATTCCCAGTGAGACATCTTTCCCGAATCGTCTGGTCGGAAGGCATGTATCTGGGGCCGCATCACTTTCAAGCCCAGAATAGGTACTTCGAAGACGCGATTCAATTTTCGACGGCTTCATTGTGGTTTGCTCCGTTCGGCTTGGTGGGCTATGAGCTAAGCGCGCAATCCCTACGCAATGGAACGTTGATGTTGACCCATGCCAGGGGCGTTTTTGAGGACGGCTTGGCCTTTGACATGCCTTCGAGCGATCCGCTACCCGACCCGAAGCAGATCGAACAGCTGTTCCCATCGACCGCCAATAGCATCCTGGTTTATCTCGCTGTCCCGAAATATCGCGCTTTGGGGGGCAATTGCGCATTGGAAGATGATGCGCGCAATAATGGCGTTCGCTTTGTGGCCGAAGTGAAACCGGTCGTCGATGAGACAACGGGCGGCGACGAAAAGCCGGTGCGCTTTGGGCGCAAGAACATTCGCTTCCTAGTTGACGGCGAGAATCTGCAGGATCATCAGATTCTGCCGATCGCCAGGGTACAACGCGACGGCGCCGGACACTTCGTCTTCGACGAGAAGTTTATTCCTCCTGTAGTTCGAATCCAGGGCAGCCCCGCACTGATGCGGATGCTGCAACGATTGATCGACATTTTGACCCAGAAAAACATGGCATTCACGGGCACGACCCGGGGTTACGATCGTCAACAGAGTGGCATGTCCGCCCAACAGATCGCAAGCTTCTGGTTCTTGCATGCTGTGGACAGCGCTCTTTCGGTATTGCGCCACCTGTTCCTGACAAAGCAGGGGCATCCGGAGGAACTGTTTTGCGAGATGTCGCGCCTGGCAGGGGCCTTGTGCACGTTTGGATTAGAATCGTCGCCGGCGATGCTTGCCGTGTATGACCATCTGGACCTGCAGGCGTGTTTCGAATCGCTGGATAATCACATCCGCGACCATCTGGAATTAGTCGTCCCAACCAACTGTGTGTCGGTGCGTCTGGAGCAAGTGGACCGCTATTTCTGGGAGGCCGATCTCAAGGATTCCCGCTACTTTGGCCAGGCGAAGTGGTATTTCTCGATCGCATCCAATATAGGTGAAGCCGAGTTGATTACGGGTACACCGGCGCTGGCCAAGGTGTGCTCCGCAAAATTCGTACCGGAATTAGTTAGACGCGCTGTTCCCGGCCTTAAACTGACGCATGTACCGTCTCCGCCTTCTTCTTTGTCGCCGCGTATCGCCAACCAGTACTTCACGGTCAATCGCAGCGGCCCCTGCTGGGACCATATTATGGAAACACGCCGCGTAGGCATCTACGTTCCCGGTGAGATTCCTAACCCTGAACTTGACTTATTAATTCTTTTAGAGAACTAGCGCTCCGAAATCACACGAGACACACATGGCCCCGACCCCGTATCCCAATCCTGCCGCGGCGACACCGCCCACCGCGGTTGAGCCCAAGCGCGCCGACAATCTGCCGCTCGCCTTCCAGGAATCCTTCACCGTTATCGTGCGAATGCGCGCACAGCGCCAGCGCGTCGGTGATCCGGAATCGTTCCGGACGCAGATGCGGGCGGCGTTAAAGAGTGCCGAACAGGAAGGTCTGCGTCGTGGCTATACGCTTGAAGACCTTCGCGTGGCAACATTTGCGGTGGTCGCCTTCCTTGACGAAACGATTTTGAATTCACAGAACCCGATCTTCGCCGACTGGCCGCGGATGCCGCTTCAGGAAGAGCTATTCGGCGTACATATCGCGGGGGAAATATTCTTTCGCAATGTTGAGCGGCTGCTCGGCCGACAGGATTCGGAGGCATTGGCGGATTTGCTCGAGGTGCACCAGCTTTGTTTGCTGCTGGGTTTCCGGGGCCGTTTCAGCGCCAGCGGGATCGGCGAGATCCGTGCCCTTCTTTCGCAGATTGAAGAAAAGATACGCCGCATTCGCCAAGGCGCGGCGGTTCCGATCTCGCAAGTTGAGCCGCAGGTGGTGAAGCCTCCATCGGATCGCTGGATCTCGATTCTGAAATGGGTAGCGATTTGCTCAGGCAGTCTGGCTATCGTGCTCTTCATTATTTTCAAGATTGTGCTGTCATCGGCTGCGGGCGAACTGCAAGGTATCGCCTCCCGGATACCGCAGTAGGAGCGCGCCATGAAATTTACCCGCTCCCTCATCATCGCCATAGTGATCCTTCTCATCTGGTGCCTGCTGACCTGGCGCATCGCGCATATGATTGCGCCGCACCCGCCGACCCTGTACTACTTGCGCATCGGATTCCTGCTGATAGGGATCATCGGTTTTGTCGGCTATGTGCTGCTGCGGCCTAAAGAACACGGCGAAGTGCAACAGGGCTGGGCCGGGATGACCAACACCGAGATCGAGTACAGCTTCAGCGAAGCGTCGAAGCACTTGCTGACGGTCGGCGTCAAAAACATCAACACGTTGCCGTCGGTTTTTATCCTGGGCGACGCGGGCA
This sequence comes from Bryobacteraceae bacterium, assembly GCA_049802535.1. Taxonomy (GTDB): domain Bacteria; phylum Acidobacteriota; class Terriglobia; order Bryobacterales; family Bryobacteraceae; genus Bog-105. The sequence goes on from JBARMQ010000276.1 coordinate 6,441, forward strand.
CAGCTAAAACCAGTTCTATTGCCAAATCGGGCCTCGAACCGGATCTGCTGGCTGGGTATGCGTATGAGGATTACGTCATTGCGCCGACGCGCGCGCTGAACGTTTGGTATGCACGCCAAACGCTTTATATCGATCCAGCGGGCGCGGTGATCTCGGAACCCTCAGTCCGTAAGAAGCTATTCCAAAAGTTTGCGCCAGTCCGGTTCAAATCCGTCTTGGGGGGCAAGCAGCCACCGCCCCGGTCAGTCGTCTTCACCATTGACTGCGAAACATTCCTTCAACCGGGCAGCGGCGATGCACTGACTGTCAAAGCTCGTCAATTTCAAGCCATCCTGAACGAGCTATCGCAGGAATTAGGCGCGAATTTCCCGGTCTACGTCCTTTTTACTAAAGCAGACCGGATCAATTATTTCCGCGACTTTGTAACGAACTTCACTGAAGCGGAAGTGACTGAAATTTTCGGCAAGACGCTTCCCCTGCAAACCGCGACAGTTCGCGGCATCTATGCCGAGCAGGAAACCAGGCGATTAACCGAAGCCTTCCAGGACCTGTATTACAACCTTTGCGACCGCCGTACGGAACAGCTTGGCCGCGAGCACAACCCGGCGCAGCTCCCGAACATCTACGAATTCCCTCGGGAGTTTGCCAAACTTCGGCCCCTTCTGGTTCAGTTCTTAGTCGACCTTTGCCGGCCGACTCAGCTCCGCACAAGCCCCTTCCTGCGCGGGTTCTACTTTACGGGCGTGCGTCCGACGAGCGTTCCCGATCTGGCTCCCGCGCAGATGTCGCCGGTGGCCGACGAACCTTATGATGCCGGCGCCACTCGTATTTTCAATCCGCGTGCCCGCGCTCCTCAAATGGAAGCTCAGGTGCGTGAGACGGGCTCGCGCCGCGTGCCCCAATGGGTTTTCCTGACACACCTGTTTAGCGAGCTGATCCTGGTGGATCAGCCCGCCATGGTGGTGACGCAATCCAGCACAAAGCTCGATTTCTGGAGGCGTCTGATTCTTGCGAGCGCCTCCGGGCTTGCGCTATTGCTATGCATATGGTGGATCGTTTCGTATGGCAATAACCGCAGCCTGGTGCGTGATGCTGTCCAAGCCGCGAGCGCGGTGCCGAGTGTCAGTCTAGCGTCCGGGCAACTTGCACCGCTCGATTCGCTCCAGCGTCTGGACAAGGTGCGCCGCACGCTGACCGTGTTGAACGACTACGCCGCAAACGGCGAACCGTTCTCCTATGGCGGTTTGCTCTACGTGGGTGAATCGGTGCGCCAACCGCTGCGAACGACTTACTACGCGCTATTCCGGCGATTATTGCTTAGTCCCACACAGCTCACCATGACCGGCATCTGCCAAAGTCCCGATCAATATGCTGCCCAGGGCTGGCCGTACATCTACAACACCCTGAAGGGCTATTTGATGACGACGCAGTACACGGACAAGATCAAGGAGAGCCCTGGTTTCTTAGGCCCCGAACTGCTGCTGCATTGGCAGAAAGGCCAGCAGGTCGACAGCGAGCGCGTCAATTTAGCGCAAGAGGATTTCAATCTCTACGCCGAAGACGCCGCGGTTCAGAATCCATATCCCCGGTTCAACACCCCCGATGGGAACGCCGTCGAAACGGCACGCGCCTATCTCAACAAATTCGCCCAGGAGAGCTCTGTCTACGCCAAGATGCTGGATATCGCGCGGCGTGGTCTAAAGCCGCTGATATTCAACGAGGCATATCCGGAATCCAAAGGACTCATCATAAATACTTTCCCGGTGGACCAAGCTTATACCAAGGACGGTTATGCGGAATTCTTTAAGCTTCTAAAGGATCCGGGAAATCTGTTCAAAGGCGAGGATTGGGTACTTGGGAAACGTCCCCAAATCACGAGCGATTGGGAGAAAACCAAACAGAATCTGATCGGTCAATACACTGCGGACTACATCAAGGTTTGGCGCGATTTTCTGCAAGCGACGCGCTTTGCCGGCTATGCGCGATCCACCACGGATATTGCGAATAAATTGGGCAGGTTGACGGCTAATAATTCGCCGCTGCTCGAGGTGGTCTGCGTCGCGTCTGAAAACACCAGCGTCAAGGACAAGACCATTACTGATGTCTTTCAGCCCGTGCAGAGTGTCACACCCTCTCCCTGCATTCAGCGGCCGAACTCCCCTGCAAACAAGAGCTACGTCTCCGCTCTGATCAATTTGCAAGGGGCGGTCGCACAAATCCGAGATCAAAACGCTCCCGAAGCAGCCGCCCAAGTCGCCACCGCGGACTCTATTGAGGGCCAAGGGGAGAATACCACGCGCGAGCTTGCTTCCTCGTTTAACCGAGACAGCGGAGAACCCAAAGTCGACGTGAAGACGACCGATGTTCTACTCGCGCCGTTGAAGCCAATTCCTGAAATCCTAGGGCGCATTCCCGACGATGCTGCAAAAGCGGCCATCAATGCGAAGGCTGGCGGGATGTGCAAAGACATGGCGTCGATGCTCGCCAAGTATCCGTTCCAGCCGCCAAAAGACAAATATAACCCTAAAGAGAGCGACGATGCCACGATTCAGCAAGTCAATCAGTTCCTGAAGCCCGGCGACGGCGCATTCTGGAAGCTTGCCGACACCATGACCAAGGTGATGACGCGTTCTGGCGACCAATTCGTCGAAGTGCCGGACCAGAGCATCAAAGTCACCCCGGGCTTCCTGGCATTTGCCAACCGGATGCTGCACATGTCGACATCGTTCTATAAGGGCGGCGGCGATCCAAACATGAGTTTCGCGATGCAGCCGCTGCCGTCGACCGACATCGATCACATCACCTTAGTGATTGATGGCGGAACGCTGAGCCAGGAAATGAAAAACCCGGCAAAACAAATATTCCAGTGGCCGGGCACTACGCAAGGGGTGAATCTGCGCGTCCGCTTTACCGGCAGTAACGAAGACAATATCGCCACCACCAGCGGTCTTTGGGCTATTTGGCATTTTCTTGATACCGCTGAGAGCTGGACGTCAATGGGTAACCAACTTGCCGTGCAGTGGACGGAGAAGACCACGGCTGGAGTTATTACGCTTCCCAACGGGCATCCGAAGACGGTGAAGTTTATTCTCGATCCGGAAGGCTCCCGTGTCTTCCAGCCCAGATATTTCTCCAGTTTGGGTTGTTCCTCGACAGCGGTCAAATAGAACGGCCCGTGCTCAGAGCAATTCGCTAGGCTGCTTTTTCGGCGGATGGAAGTGTGAAGAAAAATGTTGAGCCCATTCCGGGCTCACTCTCTACCCACACCCGTCCGCGATGCAGCTCAATAATCCGTTTCACGCTCGCTAATCCCAGACCGGAACCCGGATAGTCGCTCTTGGGGTGAAGCCGCCGGAATGCCTCAAAGATATATTGCGCGTATTCCATAGGCATACCGATGCCGTTATCGGCGATCGACACCACGCACTCTTCACCCTTGGTAGCCGCCGTGATTCGAACCGCGAGACGATTTGGGCTGCGAAATTTTATTGCGTTGCCGATGAGGTTCTGAAAAACGCGGGCAATTAGACGCGGGTCCGCCTTCGCCAGTGGCAAAGGCTCACTGGTGATCTCCGCATCCGATTCTTTGATGGCTGCCTGCAGGCTCCACAGGGCGTCCGCCAACGGCCGCTCAAGGCTTACCACGCTATTTAGTTCTGGTTTGGCATCAGTAATTTGCGGGTACTCCAATGCCGAAGTCAGCAGTTCCTTCATTTGGCGGACACCACTCCTGATCTGGGAGGCAAAATAGTCGGATTCGTCGCTCTTTGGCTGCTGCCGCACCAGAAGATCGCTGAAAATGCCGATCATTCTGAGCGGCTCCTGAAGGTCGTGGCTGGCTGCGAATGCGAACCGCTGCAGATCCTCGTTAGAGCTAAGCAATGCCTGGGTTTGATCGGCCAATTCGCTTTCCAATCGCATGCGGTGATCGATGTCTGCGCATACGCCAAACCATCGGAGAACTTTCTTATTCGCATTTTGCATCGGTACCGCGCGGCATTGGAACCAGCGATGCGATCGGTCCTTACCTTCGAGCCTGCAAGTGGACCGAAATTCAGTACGTTCGCGGATGGAGGTCTCCCATGCATCAAGGGTTGTGTCTCTGTCGTCGATATGAACCAAGTCCATCCAGCCAAACGAGCTGAGGGCCGAAAGACTGCGGCCGGTATATTCGCGAAAGCGCTCCGAGAGCGTCTCAATACGGCCAGATGCATCCGCTATAAAGAGAATCTCGGGCATGGCCGCGGCCATAAAGACAAGTTGCGCTTCGCGATCACGGATAGCGTCGTTAGTCGTTCTGAGCGATCCGCTGAGAAGCGCCACGATCGACCCGATCAGGAGAAATCCAACCGACGAATATTCTGACGTGGGTTGTTTTCCAATAAAGGACAAGCTTGGAGGTAGAACTAAGAACCAGGTCGATATGCCTCCGAGTGCCACTGCTAACATGCCTGGGCCCCTGCCGCCTAGCCATGCTGCCACCGCCACTGCACAAAGCGAAAAGAGGAAAGGAAATCGGCCTTCAAGAACTGGGTTGAGCGACCACCGGAGTGCGACAGCGACGGCTACGACGAAGCCAGCGAACAGGTATCGCGAATGCGTACTTCGCTTTAGGTCCATCAGTTCTAAACATTTACTTTAAACTGCTGCTCACAATCGGGTCCAGGGAAATACACCGCACGAGCCGAACCTACTGAGTCAGTTGAGCTGCCGCAATTGACGCTTACCCAGTAAACGCTAATTGTTTTTGTGTATTTCTATAGAAATAATCGCTGAAATTGGCATTTTGCCTTACAAAGGCCGTTAATACTCGGCTACCAAACGAGTCTAGAGAGAGGCTTACCGTTGTCAATTGGTGGCCTCCGTATACCCACGCTTGGGCAAACGGCCAGGGGTTACAGTGATATGCGTGTAGGCGAATGTAGTGCGCTTCACACTTAAGAAGGTTTAAGTCATGTCACTTTACCCCAAGTTTAATTCGAGGGCGGCTGTCCTTCTCGCTACTCCGCTCCTCCTCTCATCATTTCTCATTGCCCAGGAGTTTCGCTCCACCATCACTGGCCGCGTAACAGATCCTTCAGGGGCAACAATCGCGAACGCGCAGGTTCAAGCGGTCAATCAGAGCACACAACAGGCCTATCCCACCTCTACCACCGATAGAGGGGATTACTTCATACCGTACGTTCTTCCCGGCACGTACACCGTAACCGTAGCTTCTCCCGGATTCAAAACGCAGGTCCAGGATAACGTTGTTCTTACAGCTGGCCAGTCCCGCGGGCTCAACTTCGGCCTCCAGCTAGGAACCGCAACACAGACTGTCGAGGTGACTGGCGCTCCTCCCTTGATTGAAACCGCAAACGGTTCGGGGGGCACGGTTCTCGGCGAGAAGGAACTCGAAAATGTTCCGCTGAATGGACGCCAAGTATACACGCTGCTTGGCACCACGCCGGGCTCTCAGTTTACGCAAACGCAGTTTGGCGCGCAGGGCTATTCGGGCACCCGCGGCTGGGACGTCTCGAACGCTTATACACTCGGCGGAGGCGTACAGGGATACCAGCAGTTCACCCTAGACGGCACAAACGTCACGCTGCAGATCCACGGTTCACAGGGGACTTGGCAAATCGCTCCGAACGTCGATGCGCTGCAAGAGGTCAATGTCATGACCACAACCTATGACGCGCGGTTCGGGCGAACGGGCGGCGGCACGGTGAATATGGTCACCAAGTCCGGCAGCAATGCCTATCATGGCGACGTGTACGAGTACCTCGAGAACGGCGACCTGAACGCCAACAACTTCGAAAATAATCTGAACGGAATTCCGAGGCAGGCTCTTCACCAACACCAGTTCGGAGGTACTTTCGGCGGCCCCATTAAGAAGGACAAGATCTTCTTCTTCGGAGCCTTCGAGGAGTACTTAGAGCACATTCCGTTTACCACCGTGACCAGCGTTCCCCCCGCTTATCTGCGTCCTACCAGCGGAGGGGGCGTCAACTTCACTCAGAGCGGTTACACAATCTACGATCCGTCGACAACGGTGTGTACGGTAGCGGGCGGCACGATTGGAAATTGCCCCGGGAATGCTTACGCCCGCACGGAGTTTCCCAACGACACTATACCTGCTAGCCAGATCAATCCCATTGGCGCGGCAATCCTGAATCTTTATCCGCTTCCCAACACCGGCAGTGGCGGTTTACAGAACAATTTCACAGCGAATGTTCCGGACAAATATAAGTATTGGCAGCCCATCGTCCGGGTCGACTACGATACCAGCGACAAAACCCGTTGGTACAGCACGTTCGCTTTCCAGCACGGAAACGAATTCCGGAACGTGAGCGGTTTTCCTCCCCCGGCCGAGAACGGCAACATCAACACCATGCGGCAGGACCTGGTGGCGAGCCAGGACATGACGCACATCTTTTCTCCCACGCTGCTGGCCGACTTCAAAGTATCCTATACGCGCTTCCTCGATGCATTTCCGGATGGAGACTTATCAGCCACCACGACCCCGAGCTCCATCGGCTTGAACATGCCGGATGTCCCAACGACGACCCAGAAGTTGCTGCCGGAAATTAGCGGTGGTTTTTATCCGCAAGTTGTTGGCAATAGTCTAAACACCGACACGTTCAACACCACCTCGTTCTATAACGATTGGACTAAGACCTTGGCCAATCACACCATTCATTTCGGCGGTGAAGTGCAGGAGCTGTTTTATGGGAACCCCGGATCGGTTGGACGCCCAAATGGTTACTTTAGCTTCGGAAGTCAGTACACGCAGTACAACCCACTGCAGAGAAACACGCTGTCTGGCGTGAATGACGGTTTCGAGGTGGCCGATTTGCTGCTGGGCGATCCCGATAGCGGCGGCGTCGATTACAGTACCACGTTGGCGGAGGGCGACCCCGCATGGGCGCTGTACGTTCAGGACGATTGGAAAGTGACCAAGAAGCTGACTCTTAATATCGGCTTTCGCTACGACGTCCAGATTGGCCTTCGCGAGCGTTATAACCGGCTGAACCGCGGCCTCTGCTTTACGTGTGTGAACCCGATCTCAAGCAGCCCGGTCTATCAGGCGAATCTCGCCGCGGATGGTCCAGCTCTCGCTGCCGCCGGAATTAATCCGGCATCGTTATCGACGGTCTATGGAGGCCTCGAGTTTCCCGGGGTGAACGGCAACAACAAAGACGCTTATGACACCGACTGGACCAATCTCCAGCCGAGGTTCGGATTTGCTTACGCCGTCAACCCTAAAACGGTGATAAGGGGCGGCTATGGAATCTTCTACGCGGTGGGTCTGGAAGGAGGCAGTCAGGACGGTTTCAGTATCTCGACGCCGTATACCAGCTCGACCAACGGCAACGTGACGCCTACGAATTACTTTGCAAGCGGCAACCCGTTCCCGAGCGGCTTCGAAGTGCCTCCCGGGAACTCCCTCGGGCTCTTGACCGCTCTCGGAAATGGAGCGTCGGTCGACTTCCCGGGCCGGCGTATCCCGCGTTCGCAGGAGTTCTCCTTCGGCTTTCAGCGGGAGTTGCCCGGACAGATTGTTTTGGATGCCCGATATGCCGGCAATTACACAGATCGGCTGCGGGTTTTCGTGTGGGACAACGGCACGCTGACCTATGACCAATTGCAGCAGGGTATCGCTAATCCGTCACTCTTTAATCAGCAGGTGCCCAACCCGTACTATGGCGTGCCGGGAATTCCGGCGAGTTCCAGCTGCGGATCAAACAAGACGGTCTCCCGAATCACTTTGCTGCTGCCTTTGTCGCAGTATTGCGGCTTAATCGGTCAATACAATGATCCCCTGGGCAAACAAAACTATAACGGTCTGGAGGCGAAGCTCGACAAGCGCTTCTCCCAAGGCATAAGCTTTCAGATCGCTTACACCTATTCGAAGACCATGCAGGCAACCGGATACCAGAATGGCTGGCCCTACCAGGATCCCAGCCTGAAGTATCAGATCGCGGGAAGCGACCGCACTCATGTCTTTAGCGCAACCACGGAATGGACGCTCCCGTTTGGCAAAGGGTCGAAATTCCTTTCTAATGCGAAGGGCATGGTCGGTGGGTTTGTCAATGGGTGGAATGTCGACTTCATTCTCTCGGCGCAAACCGGATTTCCGGTTGGCCTGAACACCGGGTATTACTATAACTGCAATCACAGCTACACGCCGGATGGCGGTCCGACGTTCAACAACTACATCTACAACAACTACAGTAGTGGGAGTACGCTTGGCTGCTGGTCCACGATCCCGCAATACGGGTTGTCGAATCTGCCTAACCAGATTTCAACACTGCGTCAGCCGAGCATTGTCAATGTAGATCTCGGCATCCACAAAGACTTTCCGATTACTGAATCCATCCGGCTGCAGTTGCGGGGCGAGGCGCTCAATCTCACCAACACTGTCCTATTTCCTGGACCGGACAATAATCCCGGCGATGGGCCGCCCACTCTGCAATCGAACGGGACCTACAATGGATTCGGCACAGTGAACCTGTATCAACAAAACTTCCCGAGAGTTGTTCAGCTATCGTTGAAGGTCCTGTTCTAATGTAAAAGATCGTCCGAAAATTCCTCTTTTAGCAGCGGCTGCCTTCCCGGGTAGCCGTTTTTTCATTGCTATCTGAACCGCTCGCCGCTTCACTGGCGCAAGCTGAAGGCGCAGGCGGTTACACTAGTTTGCATCTCATCAAACCCCGTCATGCAATCATCACTTCGACTTGCGATGTCTGTTCTGGTACTGGTTCCGGCGTTTCAAATGTCCGCCCAGATGGCCGGGAGCGACGTGTTTGCGCGCGATCCCAAGCAGGCCGTTGACACCGATTACACGGAACACATTCAGAAATACACGACGGGCCTTCACTTGACGTCGCCCTTAACGAACTATCTGCCGGCATCGAAAACGGTGCCGACGCCGGCTAAGATCCTGGGCGACGTTTCCGGCGCGCCGAACATGCTGCCGTATGCGGAAGACGTCTACCGTTACTTCCGCTTACTTGCAGCCAGCAGCCCCAGAGTTAAAGTGTTTACCATCGGCCGTACGGAAGAAGGCCGGGAGATGATTGCCGCCGCAGTGGCAGATGAGTCGCTCTTCGCGCGGCTGAAGGACAATGAAGACCGGCTTGCTAAGCTTGCCGACCCGCGATCGATCGGGATGAACGATGAGACAGCGCATCAACTGTTGGCAGCCACGTTTCCGATTTACTACATAACGGGAACGATTCACTCGCCCGAAACCGGAGCGCCGACTGCGCTGATGGAGTTAGCCTACCGGCTGGTGGTCGATGACTCGCCATACATCCAATTCATCAGGACGCACATGGTTACGCTTATCACCCCAGTCGTGGAAGTGGACGGGCGCGACCGTATGGTGGACATTTATAAGTGGCACAAAGCGCATCCGGGTGAGAACTGGCCGCGGTTGGTCTACTGGGGCCATTACGTCGCACACGACAATAATCGCGACGCGATGGGAATGACCCTTGACTTGACCAACAACGTGCTCAGTACGTACCTGAGTTGGCACGCGCAGGTACTGCACGATCTCCACGAATCAGTGCCCTTTATTTACGACAACACTGTCGGCGACGGGCCATATAACGCCTGGGTCGACCCGATGCTATCCGACGAATGGGCGGCACTCGGCTGGAACAACGTTCAGCAGCTTCAGAATTTCGGTATGCCTGGAGCGTTCACGCACGGCGACTTCGATACCTGGAGCCCCGGCTATCTCATGTTCCTGGCCGGGCTGCACAATGGCATCAGCCGACTCTATGAAACTTTTGGCAATGGCGGCGCGGATACCGAGAAGCGCATCCTAAGCCCCGACGAGTATTCGCGGACTTGGTTCCGGCAGAATCCGCCGTATCCGGTGGTCGAGTGGTCGCAACGCGATAACAACAACTATGAGGAGACCGCGCTACTTACGACGCTTTACTATTTCTCGCAGAACAGCCATCACTTTCTGGAGAACTATTACATTAAGAGCAAACGCTCGATTGAAAAGCCAAAAGATGCTGGACCTGCCGCCTACGTCTTCACCGCGGACGAAAATGCGATGAATCGTCAAGTTCAGCTGCTGAAAGCGCTAGCCGCCCAGCATGTGGAGATTCACCGGTTGACGGAGGCGGTGAAGGTTTCGCTGCCCGTTAAGCCTGTCAAACCCACTACCGATACCAAGGCGAGCACGCCGCCTGCGCCAACCTCACAGACGTTTCCCGCCGGCAGCTTCGTCATTCGCATGGATCAACCCTTCTCGCGAGCGGCCGACGCATTGCTCGATCGGCAATATTGGTCTCCTGAAGATCCGCAAAAGCATCCTTACGACGACACTGGGTGGTCATTCAGCGAACTCTTCAACGCGGAAGTTTCACGGATAACCGACATCTCTATTCTGTCGGCAAAGATGGAGGCCCTTCCGGATTTGACCGGAATTGGCGGGGGGATGGAGGGCTCGGGGCCCGTTTATGCTGTGAATAACTCGGGTCAAATCGGCCTTGCAGCGTTGGTATATGCCCTGAAAGGCGCTGAGATCTCCGTTGCTGAACAAAAGTTCGAGGATGGCGGCAAGCACTTCGCGGCCGGAACCCTCCTCATCAGCAACGCCGATAGCTCTCAACTCACAAGTGCGTTGAAGCGGCTGAATTTGACGGGGCATACCCTGAGCGCGCGTCCGAACGGGCCCAGCCACCGTGCCTCCGCTCCTCGGATCGCTTTCATGCACACATGGCTTTATACACAAACCGAGGGCTGGTGGCGCATGGCTTTCGATAAGCTGCAGGTGCCCTACGAGTACATCAGCACACAGACAGCATCGCGGGAAGCAGATCTTCGATCGAAGTACGACGTTATTATTTTTGCTCCCGTTTCCCGCGTATCGGGCCAGCAAATCGTAAACGGTTTGCCGATGTGGGGCAATCCTCTTCCTTGGCGGAAAACTACACTGACTCCGAACTTGGGAAAAGTTGACTCTACCGAAGATATGCGGCCAGGCTTGGGCTTTGAAGGCGTCGAGCACTTGAAAACATTTGTAGAGCAAGGAGGGCTGCTGATTACTTCAGAAGATACGGCTCAGTTTGCAATTGAGGAAGGTTTGGCGCCGGGGGTGTTTGTCGCGCCGCGGAAAAATATCCGTGTCGACGGCACCGTGTTGAAAGCTGAGTTGGTGGAAAGTACATCGCCGGTCGCCTATGGCTACGATTCGAGCTTCGCCGTTTATAGCGCCAATGGTATGGCGTTCACGATCGGTAATCTCGCTGTCAATCGTTCGTTCCCGACCGAGAAAGACTACAAACGTCCGACGGGACGGGGCGGCCCCGAGGATGCCGACGCACCGGAAGGCAGGCCTGTTCATGAGGCCGACGCATTGCCGTCTCCAAAGCCCTGGCAAGCCACTCCGTTGAACGAAGAAGAGACACGAAACAATCCATTCCTGATACCGGAGCAATATCGGCCCACTGTCATTGTGCGTTACGCCGAGGCAAAGGGCCTACTGCTTTCGGGCCTGCTTGATGGCGGCAGTGCTATCGCCGAACTTCCTCTGGTCGTCGACGCGCACCTAGGCAAAGGGAATGTGCTGCTGTTCGCAAACAATCCTGTATATCGCGGCGAAACGATCGGAAGTTATGCCTTGGTATTCAACGCGATCACGAACTTCGATCATCTCGCCACGGCCGCGTCAATTGCGAAGTAACGCAGCAGCCAGAAATCATTACATGTTGTAGAAGAACTCTTCATACACAATTTTGCCGTCGGCAACTTTGTATACACCGATTTCTTCCATGTTGAACCGCTTGTTTTGGGGCTTAAATGTCACATCCATCTTAAAGGTCACTGCAAAGTGTGAGCCAGCCACTAAAGGGCCTTCGACCTTGACTGAATGGACTTCGTGGTTGTTGACCCACCAATCACCTTTAGCCTTCACAGCTTCAAGGCCTTTCGTCTCTCTGGATTGCCCCGGAGGTGCGCCGGCTTCCATGCTGAGGATATCCGGCGAATAGAGAGTTTCGACCGCCTCGGCGAATTTACCCGAAGAACAAAGTTGCACGAGCTTGTCCGCCACGTCTTGGGTTGTCATTATCTTTCTCCTATTTCAAAATTTCGCGATTATGTCCCTACCGTATCACGTGCGTCGAAGATACTCCTCGTACCTTTATTGGGGTCCGCCTCTACCATTCGATTTCAAAAGTAATCTGCAAAAAACACTGCTACCCTGTCGATTTGCGTCATTTCGCGCGTCGTCCCCATAGGAGACCTACGATGCAATATCTACTATTGATCTACGAAGATGAATCACGTTTCGCCAAAGGCTTCGACGAAGCCGAGTTTGCAGAATACGGAGTATTCGGGCAAAAATACGCCGCTGTTATCAAAGGCGGCAACGCGCTACAGGCTACGCCAACGGCCAAAACCGTGCGTGTCCGGGACGGCAAACCGCTACATACCGACGGGCCATTTGCCGAAACAAAGGAACAACTCGGCGGTTTCTACCTGGTTGAGGCGGACAGCATCGAGAAGGCCGCTTCGATGGCGGAGGGCATTCCCGCTGTCCGATTCGGTTGCGTTGAAGTGCGGCCGATCATGGTATTCTCTTGATTCCCGGAACACGATAAGCAAAGGAATCATCATGTCTGCACACTCTTTACCAGTCGTTTTTGCGGAACATCCGACGGCAGAAAAGATCGCCGGAGCATCCTGCTACCTCGCCGATGCGCGCGACGCTTTGGTGGACTCGGTCGCCGGTTTATCGACGGAGCAATGGAACTTCAAGGCCGCCCCCGATTGCTGGTCCATCGCCGAGATCCTGGAGCACGTTGTTGTGGTCGAACGCCGCGTTCACGCCATCGTCAACAAACTGGGCGACGCTCCCCCGCCTCCCGAGGGCTGGGACGAGGAGGCAGTGGACGCCCTGGTTCTTGAGAATGTTCCGGACCGTTCCGGACGCTTCCAAGCGCCGCCGGGGGTTTGTCCGACAGAGCAGTGGACAGGCACCGTGGCTCTGCAGAATTTTTTGAGCGGCCGTGAGAAAACCGCGCAGCTCCTCTCTACCGCCGTGTTGCGAGGACACGTTTTCCCTCACCCGGTGCTTGGCCCTTGGGACGGATACCAATGGCTCTTGGCAGCGGGCGCTCACGGCTTGCGGCATGTCGAGCAGATCTGCGGAGTTAAGGGCTGTTCGAACTTTCCAGTATCGTCTATCGCCGAAACGCATCCACAGGCAAAGTAAGACACATCCCAATGCGCTACATGATGTTGATTTACTCGCACGAAGACGACGCGGCAACACGGGATCAGTTACAGGCGGTTGCTGCGCAACATGGGGCGCTCATCGCTGAGACCACTCGCAGGGGGATCTTACGCGCGGCGGACCCCCTTGAAGCTTCCGCGACAGCGACGACGGTGCGGGTTGAAAACGGAAAAGTCCTCATAACCGACGGTCCCTTTGCGGAGACCAAAGAGCAACTCGCCGGCTACTATATTCTCGATTGCGAAAACCTCGATGAAGCGCTCGAATGGGCGGCTAAGATTCCGACTGCATGCCAAGGCGCCACCGGATGTATCGAGGTGCGGCCCATTCGACAGATGACCAACCCAACGCTGATGAATGGATGAAGTCGTCGCTGCCGTCGAGGCCGTTTTTCGGAACGACTCTGGACGAATCATTGCAGGTCTAATCCGCGCCGCCCGCTCATTCGACCGCGCTGAAGAGGCTTTGCAAGATGCCTTCACCTCTGCGGTGGCAAACTGGCAAATCAGGGGAATCCCCGAAAATCCAGCCGCTTGGATTACCGCCGCGGCCCACCGCAAACTAATCGATTATTCGCGGCGCGAGCAGACGCGGCGCACTAAAGAGAGCGAGTTACTTTACCACGAAGAACTGACGCATGCCGCAAGCGACGGAGACATGAGCCCGCCTTGCGAGGATGACCGCTTGCGTCTTATCTTCACCTGCTGCCATCCCGCGCTCAACCAGGAAGCCCAGGTCGGTCTGACGCTGCGCACTCTGGGCGGACTTACCACGCCAGAAATTGCGCGAGCATTCCTGGTGTCCGAACCTACATTGGCGCAGCGGATGGCGCGCGCCAAACGGAAAATTCAACAGGCGCGTATCCCCTACGAGGTTCCGCCGCCGGAGCATCTGTTGGAACGCCTTTCAGCTGTTCAGGCCGTCCTCTATTTGATCTTTAACGAAGGCTATGTCGCAAGCGGCGGCGACAGTCTTGTTCGGCGAGACCTATGCGCAGAGGCGATACGGCTAACCCGCGTGCTCGTCGAGCTAATGCCCAACAATCCTGAGAACTTGGGCTTATTGGCATTGATGCTGCTCCACGACTCCCGTAGCGAAGCTCGGTCAACGAGCGACGGAGACCTGGTTCCCTTGGAGGAGCAAGATCGTTCGCGGTGGCGGAAGGATCAGATTGTCGAAGGAAAGCACTTGCTGGAACGCGCATTGGGCCGGCGTAACGCAGGGCCTTATCAGATACAGGCGGCGATTGCAGCGGTCCATGCTGATGCGGGAGCTCCCGCAGATACTGACTGGAAACAGATCGCGGCCCTTTATGCAGTCCTTAGGACGATGCAGCCGTCGCCCGTCGTTTCGTTGAATTACGCCGTTGCGATAGCGATGAGCAATCGGCTGGAGGAAGGACTATCGTTAGTGGATCGGCTCGGCGCCGGGGGCGACCTTGAAAATTACTATCTGTTCCATGCCGCGCGTGCGGATCTGCTGCGTCGCATGGGGCGCAAAAACGAGGCGTTGCAGGCCTATCAGCGTGCCCTGGTGCTGACCAGTAATGCCGTTGAATGCCGATTTCTTCGCCGCCGTATTGCCGGGGAAGCGCCTTCATCAGATGAGAGCAGTGGTCAGCGGGATTGACTTTCCTTGGAACGGCCCATCTGCTCGTCCGCCCATTCAATGAAATACTTCATGTTGGGCGCATCAGTGTGTCCACCATCGTGCTGTCTCCAGGCAAGCTGGCCGTCTAGCAAACCGGCATTTATCGGCGGCATCTGTGCCGTATGGTAATCGTTTGATACGCCGAGATCTTTAGCACCCAGCAACTTGAAAACAACGCCGGCCGCGACGGCGGCCATGTAACTTCCTTTCTGATCGAGCCATTTCGCGTCGCCTTTTGCCGGCACTCCGTAGCTAATGAAAGTTAAACGCGGGGCGCACAGGGCAATCAACTCATGTGAATCGACCGGAATATCGTTGGCGTTCTTGCTTCCAAAGACGGCATCGGACGCGCCGTACTTCATGAAATTGCCGGCCATCCAGTAATACTCGCCACCCGTTAGGCTTTCGACCGCTTCGCCAAAATTCCTTCGGTTCAATTTGGCGCCGCCTTCGCCCGAAGAACCGATCAATCCCATGGCAAAACGTTGCTCGAAAGCCAACGTGACAAGCGCCGCTTTACCATAGCGCGACACACCCTCGATGCCGACATGCTTAGCATCCACTGCCGGATCAGTTTCAAGATAGTCCAAGCCTCTGGCGGCACCCCACGACCAAGCACGCAACGCACCCCATTGGTCCGGCTTGCGCGGTTGACCTTTGTTAACCAGACCAATAATGCCTCGCGTGATGGCCGCCCCGTTATCGGCTTGGATGCTTGCTGGATCAATGAGAGCGTAGCCCCAACCATCGGCAATCAGTTGTTGAGTGGACGGAGGATCGCCAGCAGGGCGCGGACCAAACGCCAGCGGCGGCAGCGAGGCATTCACACTGTAGGCCGGGTAGTTGTCGAAAATTTCTTTGAGCGAGGGGTCTTCTTTGAGCAGCAACGCTTTCACGGCCGCGTTGATCTTGTCCAGTTCCTCTTGCGGCGGCTGGCCGGCGACGGAAGAGCACTGCGTCCAAACATCATTAACACCGGTATAGGTCCCTTGGCGCGAGCGGGAGTTACCAAGACCATCGAAATATTCACGTCGATCACTGGATAGGCCGAATTATCCACATGCCCAATCAGCCTTTTCGCGATTACCGGCATGAATCCAACGAATTCCCGGTCCGTGACGGCAACGGTCCAAGTGACGGAAGGGATATGGGCCGGTAGACGGCCATATACTTCCCGCTCCATATCCTCAACGATTTCAGGCCGACGCTGTTTCCACCACATCTCTGCGGTAGTGACTTTCTGCCCGTCCTTGAGCGTCAGAATGTCCGGTAAGTCCGGGTATGGATTGGCCAACGACTCATCATAGTTGGCGTGGTTGGGCGCCTTCTCATCGCCGGACGGACCGGGCCGCAATGCCTTGATCCCCAACTGATCCATCATGTTTTGGTGATCTTGCTCGGCCGTGAAGTTGACCGGCGGCGGAAGCGAACCAGCCGATGAATTTGTTTGGGCTGCGACATAGCTGGCGCCCGCACAGGCGAGCGCAACGCACACGAGGCGTGAGGTTAAGGAAGGGGTAAACACAAGTACTTCATATAATACGTTTGTTTCGAGCAGTCATGCGCACTACCTTAGTTATTTCAACGATCCGTAGCGTTCTACGCGCGAATAGCTCAAACAGGACAGATCAACGATGAGACGCAAGCCGAGCTACCGCACCGGCGAGCGATCTAAGTTGGCGCTTCTGCTACTGCTTCTATTACTGCCAATCGCGGGGCGACATCTCAACGCACAAGCCATTCCTCCGTCGCATATTGACGATTTTGCGGGCCACCCGCGCCTCATTGTACTGAGCGATATCGGCAACGAGCCTGACGATCAGATGTCGCTCGTGCGCCTATTGCTCTATTCGAACGAGCTTGATATCGAGGCCTTGATCGCGGCCACGTCTACCTGGCAAAAGAATATCGTGCATCCCGAGACCATGCGTAAGCTGATTCAAGCGTATGGAAGCGTGCGAGCGAACCTTCTGTTGCACGCCTCGGGCTGGCCGACGGCGCAGGATCTCAACAGCCGCGTGTATTCAGGGCAAAGTGGCTATGGCATGGGGGCAACCGGGCCGGAGCGCACTTCTGAAGGCGCACAAGCCATCATCCATGCTGCGGACCGCACTGATAACCGGCCACTGTGGATAAGCGTGTGGGGCGGGGCCAATACTTTGGCGCAAGCGCTGATGCATGTGCGCGACACACGTTCGAGCGAAGAATTAGATAACTTCATCCGCAAGCTGAGGGTGTATTCCATCTCCGATCAAGACGACGCGGGGCCGTGGATACGCCGCGAATTTCCCAACCTTTTCTACATCGTTATGCCATCGACCGCAACCGGCGGCGAATACTATTACGCGACCTGGACTGGGATCAGCGGAGATGCCTATTACCGCAATTGCGCGGGCGCCGATTTTACAACGGTCACGAATGAATGGCTAGATGCGAACATTCGCAACAAAGGACCACTGGGCAAGCTGTATCCGCGCTTCGCTTTCATCATGGAAGGGGATACACCTTCATTTCTCAACTTGATTGACAACGGGTTGAATTCCTTCCGGCGGCCCGATTGGGGTGGTTGGGGCGGCCGCTATGTCTATCGCCAACCCTACGGCGAGACCCACGCGATTTGGACGCAAGGCGGGGATCTCTTCTCTCGCGTGACTTCACAAGACGAGGTCACGGGCGTCGATGGCCGCAAATACATTTCAGATCAAGCGACCATCTGGCGCTGGCGGGAGGCCTTCCAGAACGATTTCGCCGCGCGAATGAGCTGGACAATCAACGACTATGCGCACGCCAATCACAATCCGGTTGCCGATGTAAATGGCCAAGGCGGAAGTGCGCCGGTTGTGATCGGTGCCGAAGTCGGCAAGCCAGTGACGCTCGATGCCAGCCATAGTTTCGACCCGGATGGCCAATCATTGGAATTTCGCTGGTTTCAATATGCCGAGGCAGCGTCGACGGAAGCGAGCCTCGCGGCGGTGACTATCTCGAATGCCGATATGGCCAGAGCCTCCGTAACTGCTACCGCAACATGCCGCCCGCAATGGCTGAAAATGCCGCAGTCGTGCCCTGCCACCGGCACGACACACTTAATTCTTGCTGTGACTGACACCGGGTCGCCCCGCCTTACGTCCTATCGGCGCATCATCCTGAACGTTCATGCTGCTTCCCAGTAATTGCGCCTCGAAGCTAATATGAGGCCCGGGCCGTGTACAATCGGGCGAATCCCCATTAATTCTTACGAATGAACAAGCTGGTGAAGGGTGTGTATGCGGCAGTGCTCACCCCGCGGCACGCCGACTTATCCATCGACGAAGGCGGCTTCGGGCGACTACTCGATTTTCTTTCTACCAAGGGCCTTAATGGATTCGCCATCAACGGCGCGACGGGCGAATTCCCTCTGACGACTCCGCTGGACTTAGAGCGCATCTTGGCTATTGTTCGTGGCGCGCTTGGGAGCGTCACTCCCTGGTTGTGCGGCGTGGGGGCGACGAGCTTGGCAGGCTGTCTGGAGTTAGGCGCGATCGCCGCGCGATTTGGCGCACGTGGACTGTTGTTGCCCATGCCCTATTTTTTTCCGTACGATCAGGCAGACCTGGACGCCTTCGTGCGCCCAGCGGCGGATCAACTATCGTTACCCATGTTGCTCTACAATCTGCCGCAATTCACCACCGGACTCGATGCCGAAACTTCGGTGAGGCTGATTGCCGAATGCGGCAACGTGGTTGGTATCAAAGACAGCAGCGGCTCGCTCGATACGCTTCGGGCACTCACCGCGAGTGGAATTGATGGTTGCCGAATTGTCGGCAATGACAGCGCTTTGGCGCCCGCGTTACGCGAAGGCATCTGTGATGCGGTGGTGTCAGGAGTTGCCGGCGTGCTGCCCGAGCTGGTTCGTGCGGTATTCGATAGCGACGCACGTAATGTGGGTGCCGTGGAGGCGCTCGACCAATTCATCGCGCAGATTGAACCGTTGCCTACGCCTTGGGGACTGAAGTGGGCCGCCGAGAGCCGCGGGATTATGCACGCCACTTTCGCTCAGCCGCTCTCGAACCCGCGTATTGCACAAGGCGAAGCCTTGAAGCGCTGGTTAGCAGCTTGGCCTCATCGGCCGGATGCCCACTAAAAGCGGCCTAATCATGGAGTCCCACCAGAACCAGCCCGGCGATCACCAAGCATGTGCCGGACACTTTCGCGACCAGAGCTTTTCCCGTGAAGTCTTCTCGAAACCAGGACGGTCGGAACTTAGTGATCAAGTAAGCTCCAATAAAGACGACCGCGTAACGAGTGCCCGAAATGGCCTGCACAATCGATGGACTTGCGTGCTTAAGCGCGTAGACAACTAGGAACGATCCAACTCCGGCCAAGAACCGGTTGAACATGTACCAGAACCTGCTTCTCGGCTCGGCGTCTTCGGAATGTTCAAAAACCTGGCGCCGCCACGAAGGCGGGATCAGGAGCGCGACTGAACCAAAAAACGTTCCCAGCGTGAAGAAAACATATCCGCTCACGAAATTCGTCCGATTGAAGACGATCTTCTGGATGACATTCATAAAGCCGAATGCGGTGCACGCCAACAAAATCTTCGGAAGCATTTGCTTAAGCGGAGCTTTTTCCGCGAAGAACATCGTGAACCCGCCAGCGGTCATCAGGGCGAATCCGGTGATATCGCCGCCTATTGCGATATTCAAGAATGGGATAGAAATCAGCGCCGTCAACGCCGGCCCGAATCCTCCCATGGCCGCTAATTCATCCGACGCTTCACCGGACTTCAGCGCAGAGTAGTAAAAGTAAGACGCAAATAAGTCGAGCAGTCCTGCCGCAAAGCCTAATGCAGCTAACGCAAGACCGGGCCATTTGAAGCCGAAGAAGACCAGGATCACGCCGAAGATGCTGATGACCCCCAGCCAAAATACAAACGCCAATAGATTTTGCGTGCCCTTCTTCTTCAGCAGAACTTTATCCCAGACCAGCGAAATCCCGATCATGCCGTGAGCGATGATCGCAATCAAAACGCCGTCTGACGCTATGCTCTTAAAGAAATTCATCTTGCTTTGTTTCAGTGTTTGACGCTGCTATTACAACCATCAAATGCTAGCGTAGGATCTGAGCGCCCCTTCGCCGCGCGGACGAAAGAGCGATAACGCCGTGTTTGTAACCCATCGCAGCTTCTGGATCGGACCTCTTGCCATTGCGTCGATCCTTGCGTTGCTAGCGCTGATCTTCTCCCGCGGCCGCCTTTACGCCATCTACAAAGAGCGCTTCCGGGAAACGAGGCGCGAACGTTTGTTCCTCGCGTCGGTGGGCTTCTTTGTCTCGGTTGTAGTTGTCCGCGGCATCACGATCGCAATTCACAACGATATTGGACCCTTTCATAATGTGTCGATGCACGGCCGTCACATTCATCACATGGTCTGGGGCATTCTTCTGCTGTTGACGATCGGGTATTGCTGGCTGATCGAGATCGGCACAGGATCTGCCGACTCATGGCCGGTCGCAAGCCGTATCACTTCGATGCTCTATGGCGTTGCGGCGGCACTGATCCTTGATGAATTCGCATTGTGGCTGAACTTGCAGGATGTGTATTGGGAACGTCAGGGACGTGAGAGCTACGAAGCGATGGCGCTGTTTGGGAGCTTGCTCGCCATCGGGCTTTTGGGACAGCCCCTCTTTCGCGGTTTGTTGCGTGAGGTGGGCGCAATTTTCGGGCGTCACCAACCTTCCTGAAAGCTGCTATTATTTTTGGTCAGGTACAGCCACTGGCCCCCATTGCCTAGATTCCTTGTCATACGCTCTGTTGCCTTCGGGCAACGAACTATAGGTGTGTCTTGACGATGAAAAGGAATCGAAATGGACTTGAGAGAGATTGGATGGGAGTCGTACGCCCTTGAGCGGACTCCCGATAGCTCATATGGGCGCGTAGCACTGGCCGCCCGCGAGCGTTTCCTGGTTTGGACGGCATGGGGCGAAGTGGAGGCTACCATGAGCGGCCGTTATCGCCACCTGAATACCGATCAACCCTGCGCTGGAGATTGGGTGGTGTTGCGCGATGGAGCTGTCATCGCAGAAGTTCTCCCCAGACGCACCAAGCTGTCCCGGAAGGAACCGGGCAAAGCTGCCCGTGAACAAGTACTGGCCGCCAACATCGACGTACTGTTTGTCGTCAGCGGTCTCGACGGCGATTACAATCCGAGCCGTCTGGAGCGGTATCTGGTGTTGGCGTATGAAAGCGGCGCGCGTCCGGTCATCCTGCTGAATAAGTCCGACCTGCGAGCTGACTTAAGGGGCGTTATTAACCGGACGGAACGATTCGCTCCCGGTGTTCCCGTGCTGGCGGTGAGCGCTCTGACTCAGTCGGGGGTGGATGCGATCCCGAGTTTGATTCGTCAGGGTGAAACGGTGGCTTTCATCGGTTCGTCTGGCGTTGGCAAATCGACAATTGTCAATTGCCTGCTGGGCGAAGATCGCCAACGCACAACGCCGGTTCGTTCAGCTGACAGCAAAGGCCGCCATACGACCACAACGCGTGAGCTCATTCTTACGCCAGGTCAGTGGCTGATGATGGATCTGCCGGGGTTACGCGAATTACAACTTTGGGCCGACCCCGAGCAAATTGACAACGCATTTTCCGAAATCGCCGCGCTTGCTGCGCATTGTAAGTTTCGGGATTGCACGCATCAACATGAGCCCGGCTGCGCAGTCCGCGAGGCTGGACTAGAGGAACGCCGTATGGAAAGCTATCAAAAGCTGAAACGGGAGTTAGCGTTCCTCGAGAGACAGGCAGATCCGAACCTGGCGCGCGAAACGAAGAAGAAGTGGAAGGCGATAGAGCGCGAAATCCGGCATCATCCCAAGCGAAACGGCTAGAAGTCCGCATTCTTCTCTGCTTCTTGAAATTCTTCAAAGGAAATCAGCGGCAGCGTTATATGCTCTTGTTCTCCTTCTTTGACTTGAACCTCCCGTGATTCTGTGGTCAGCAAAGTTGCCATGGTCGGATTGCTCCAGGCATCCCGATCGAAATCATCGAAGGCGAACAAGCGGTATTTTCCAGGCGCCAAAGCAGGCCATGTAAAGCTACCGTCCGAGCGGGCCAGTTTGCGCAGGTCGGAGTTCGGCGCAGTCTCGTCCTGCAAGACAATCGTTGTGAGGCGTCGCGAGGTAGAACTTTGCTCTACATGGCCATCAATGCTCGCGTAACGGGCGCTGAGATAAACATCAATGGCGGTTCTCGTACCCTTAGCAATTTCTACGGTTCGCTGCCCCTTTGGCACTCCGTCTACAACTATTCGCTGCACAAAGCAACGCGGCCCCTCGGCCGTCGAGCCGCAGCAGATCGCCCGAACCTCCGGGCCGCCTCTCACCATAATTCGCGCCGATGTAACGAGCGTGCTCGGCCCTCACGGTGTAGTTGCCGGGAGTAAGATTTTCGAAGCAGAACTTGCCTTCCGCACCGGTGACTTGCCGGACAGGCAGTGAGGAACTATCCTCCAAATCGACGAAAACCGCAGCTTTGGCGAGCGTTTGATTGGTGAGTGCATCGAGAACGACCCCGCTGAGTAAACAGCGCGGCTGCGCGGTTACGGGGCCCACCATGGCGATGGCCCACAATCCCGCATAACGTAACGATTTCACTGGGTCACCACGCTGATTGCCCGCTGTACGTCGGCGGGAGAAATAATCGGCACATTATCGGCGAGCTTGCCGTTGCCGGGCAGATCCACTTCGATACCATTTCCGCGCAGTTGACCGATGACGTCCCTGTTCTCGAGTAGCTCGGCATCGATGTCGGCAACTGCGAAAGCGAAATATTTCCCGGGAGGAACATTATCGAACGAAAAATGGCCTTCAAGGTCTGTGTTGGCCAGAAGCAACCCGTCGTTATCCAGCCGCGGTACTTCCGACGAGAGCACTACGTGCAGACCACCTTCCTTGCTGTCTGAACCGGAGCCTCGAACCCCACCAATCACTCGCGCTGCACCTCTCGCGATCAGTATCTCGAGCGGAGCTCCGCCGCCGGTCAACTCGAGATAGAGGCCGACAATGGCCTCCAGTTTCTCGGCAAAAGCCGGATCGTTGCTGACCTTGAAGGTCCTGGCCAGATGAGGTTTCAGCCCGTGCTTGTGCCAGATTCGGCGTATGCTCTTTTCGCTC